>NZ_CP101125.1:3618152-3919456 GCF_024296925.1 Pseudomonas nunensis | reverse complement strand
CGGAAACCTATCTGAAAATGGTCTTGCACGTGGATCGCGGCGACAAGCTCGATCAACGCGCCTTGCTGCGCCGTCTGGCGGACCTGCAGTACACCCGCAATGACATGGATTTCGCCCGGGCTACGTTCCGTGTACGCGGCGACGTGATCGATATCCACCCGGCGGAATCCGATTTCGAAGCGATCCGCATCGAGCTTTTCGATGACGAAGTGGAGAAAATTTCCGCGTTCGATCCGCTGACCGGCGAAGTCACCCGGCAGTTGCCGCGGTTCACGTTCTATCCGAAAAGCCACTACGTGACGCCACGGGAAACCCTGCTCGGCGCCATCGAAGGGATCAAGGTCGAGCTTCAGGAGCGCCTGGATTACCTGCGCACCAACAACAAATTGGTGGAAGCCCAGCGTCTGGAGCAGCGAACCCGTTTTGACCTGGAAATGATTCTGGAGCTGGGTTACTGCAACGGCATCGAAAACTACTCGCGCTACCTGTCGGGCCGTGAATCCGGTCAGGCGCCGCCAACCTTGTTCGACTACCTGCCGGCCGACGCTTTGCTGGTAATCGACGAATCCCACGTCAGCGTGCCGCAGGTTGGCGCTATGTATAAGGGCGACCGCTCGCGTAAAGAGACGTTGGTGGAATACGGTTTCCGCCTGCCGTCAGCGCTGGATAACCGGCCGATGCGTTTCGACGAGTTCGAAAACATCAGCCCGCAGACGATTTTTGTCTCGGCCACACCGGGCAACTACGAAGCGGAACACGCCGGTCGCGTGGTCGAGCAACTGGTGCGTCCGACCGGTCTGGTGGACCCGCAAATCGAAATCCGTCCGGCGCTGACCCAGGTCGACGATCTGCTCTCGGAAATCGGCAAGCGCGTGGCCCTGGAAGAGCGGGTGCTGGTCACCACGCTGACCAAGCGCATGTCCGAAGACTTGACCGATTACCTGGCTGACCACGGCGTGCGAGTGCGTTATTTGCACTCGGACATCGACACGGTCGAACGGGTCGAAATCATCCGCGACTTGCGCCTCGGCACCTTCGACGTGCTGGTGGGGATCAACCTGCTGCGTGAAGGCCTGGACATGCCGGAAGTGTCGCTGGTGGCGATTCTCGATGCGGACAAGGAAGGCTTCCTGCGTTCCGAGCGCTCGCTGATCCAGACCATCGGCCGGGCGGCGCGTAACCTCAATGGCCGCGCGATTCTGTATGCCGACCGGATTACCGGCTCCATGGAGCGGGCAATCGGCGAGACCGAGCGCCGTCGCGACAAGCAAATTGCGTTCAACCTGGCCAACGGCATCACGCCTAAAGGTGTGTTCAAGGACGTCGCCGACATCATGGAAGGCGCCACCGTGCCGGGCTCGCGCAGCAAGAAGCGCAAAGGCATGGCCAAGGCTGCGGAGGAGAGCGCCAAGTACGAAGCCGAATTGCGTTCGCCGGGCGAAGTCGCCAAGCGCATCAAGGCGCTGGAAGAGAAGATGTACGCGTTGGCACGGGATCTGGAATTCGAAGCGGCGGCGCAGATGCGCGATGAGATTGGCAAGTTGCGGGAGCGGTTGATCTCTGTCTGATATTTGCAGAGGCTGTTATGGCCTCTTCGCGGGCAAGCCTCGCTCCTACGGATTTGTGTCGTGCGCCAATTTGCATACGCCACAAAACCTGTAGGAGCGAGGCTTGCCCGCGAAGGCGTCCGAAAGCCCACCGCAATCAACCGCTAATGCGCCTCGCCAGCCTTCAAACCCGCCGGCAAAGCCTTGGTCAGCAACACCGCCAGCATACTGATCCCCAGCGCAATCCCGACAAAGTGAAACGCATCGTTGTAGGCCATGATCGACGCCTGCTGATGCACGATTTCACTCATCTTGCCCAATGCCGCAGTGTCGCTGCCAAACCGGTCCGCCATCGACGCCATGCGCTCCGCGACCTGCGGATTGCTCGGCACAATCGACTCGCGCAAATAATCGAAGTACGTCTTGGTCCGTGCATCCAACAGGGTGGCGAGGAGGGCGATGCCGATCGCGCCGCCGAGATTTCGCAGGATATTGAACAGGCTCGACGCTGATCCTGCGTCCTGGGGCAGGATGTACGCCGTGGCGATCAGCGAGATGGTGACCATGATCAGCGGCTGGCCCAGCGCGCGGATGATCTGGATCTGATTGAACTGCGGCCCGGCGAAATCCGGATTCAACACGCCCGAGGAAAAACTCGCCAACCCGAACAACCCGAAGCCAATCGTGCACAGCCATTTCGGCGGGATAAACTTCATCAGCTTCGGCACCAGCGGAATCAAAAACAGCTGCGGAACCCCCATCCACATGATCACTTCGCCGATCTGCAGCGCGTTGTAATTCTGGATCTGCGCCAGATACAACGGCAACAAATAGATCGAGCCGTACAATCCGACTCCCATCCCCAGGCTGGAAATACTCGATAAACCAAAGTTGCGATTACCGAGGATGCGCAGGTTGATCAGTGGATTGGGTTTGGAGAATTGCACGATCACAAAGGTGATCAAAC
This sequence comes from Pseudomonas nunensis, assembly GCF_024296925.1. Classification (NCBI taxonomy): domain Bacteria; kingdom Pseudomonadati; phylum Pseudomonadota; class Gammaproteobacteria; order Pseudomonadales; family Pseudomonadaceae; genus Pseudomonas; species Pseudomonas nunensis. The sequence continues at coordinate 3,916,942 of NZ_CP101125.1, read as the reverse complement.
TGAACAGTGCAATGCTGCCCAGGCTGACGATCAGGTTCGACTCCAGCCAGTCCTTGCGATGGCCTTCCTCAAGAAACACCTGCAAGCAACCGAGGCCGACGCCGAGGGTGAGAATGCCCATGTAGTCGGTGCTTTTGAGTAATTCCCAGTGGGCTTCTTTCTTCTCCAGGCCATACATCAGACCAGCGATCATCAGCAGACCGGGCGGGATGTTGATGTAGAAAATGTATTCCCAGCCCCAGTTTTCCGTGAGCCAGCCGCCAATGGTCGGGCCGATAGAAGGGGCGAAGGTCGCGGTCATGGCGAACATGGCCATGCCTTTGGCGCGGTGATGTTCCGGGAGTTTGATCAGCGTCAGGGTGAACGCCAGCGGGATCAGCGCACCACCGGTAAAACCCTGCAAAGCGCGAAAGACAATCATGCTTTCGAGGCTCCAGGCCATCGAGCACAGCAGCGAGGCGGCGAGGAAGCCCAGCGACACCCACACCGCCAGGCGCCGTGCCGACAGCAGCTGCACCAGCCACGCGGTCAGCGGAATCATGATGATTTCCGCCACCAGATACGAAGTGGAAATCCACGAGCCTTCTTCCAGGGTCGCCGACAGCGCACCCTGAATATCCTTGAGCGAAGAGTTGGTGATCTGGATGTCGAGCACCGCCATGAAGGCGCCGAGCATCACACTCATCACCGCGATCCAGTCCCGCCGGGTCGGTTCCCCAGCCGGGCGGATCAGTTGATCACCGGCCATCGTCAGGGGCGTCTTTGATGTTCACTTTGACGGTGACCGACATGCCCGGGCGGATCTTGCCGTGCAGCGGATTGTCCGCGGCGAACGTCAGTTTGACCGGAATCCGTTGTACGACTTTGGTGAAGTTGCCCGTGGCATTGTCCGGCGGCAACAGGCTGAATTGCGCCCCCGAAGCAGCGAACAGGCTGTTGACCCGCGCTTCAATCGGCGTGTCGCCGTAGGCATCGAAGGTTAGTTCGGCTTTCTGACCGGGCTGCATGTGGCCGATCTGGGTTTCCTTGAAGTTGGCCTGAATCCAGATGTCCTGGTCGGGCACGATCGACAACAGATAAGCGCCAGCCTGCACGTACTGGCCGTTGCGCGCGGCGCGTTGACCGATCAGCCCGCTGATCGGTGCATGGATCTCGCTGCGGGTCAGGTTCAGTTGCGCTTGGGCTAGCTCGGTCTTGGCGTTGGAAATCATCGCGTCGAGGCGTTTGATTTCTGCGCTCAGGGCGTTGACCTGCTGGCGCTGACTTTGCGCGTCGGCCTGGGCTTTGGTCACTTGCGAACGGGCGATGTGGTTATCGGCGGAGAGGGTGGTCACTCGTTCTTCCGAGACGTAGCCGGGTTTGCGCAAGGTCTGGGCGCGGGACAGGTCGATTTGCGAACGACCCAGGCTGGCCTGACTGGAAGCGACTTGCGCATCGCTGGCGGCGATCAGGCTGGATTGTTGGGTCAGTTTGCTTCGGGCCTGCACTTGCTCGGCTTCGCGCATGGCCAGGGCGGCGTTGGCGCGGTCGACGGCGAGGTGGAAATCATCGCCTTCAAGCTTGATCAGCAACTGGCCTTTTTCGACATGCTGGTTGTCCTGCACCAGCACTTCATCGATGCGCGCGCCCAACTGGCTGGAGACGCGGGTGATCTCGCCCTGGACATACGCGTTGTCGGTGCTTTCATAAAAGCGCCCCTTGAAGAACCAATGGGCAAAGAAGCCCCCGGCGATCAACAGGACGATCAGCAGGAAGAAGAACAGGCGACGCTTGAGTTGGGCAGGCATGGGGCAGACTGTAGTCGAGAATTGTAAGGAAAGTTATCAGCAGGCGAATCTGGCATACAGCCGATAAACGGTAAATGCCATCGGCTGATATTCGGCCATTCACCACGGCTTACGGGCGTTGTAGACGCAACCTTGGCTTAAATGCCCTGCTGACTGGAGCCGGGCGGGTATCGCCTGTTACCATTCGCCCTTTGTTTGACCTTTATTTCGAGACTTGCCATGACCACCGTCCGCACGCGCATCGCGCCATCGCCTACCGGGGACCCCCACGTAGGTACCGCTTACATCGCATTGTTCAACTACTGCTTTGCCAAGCAGCACGGCGGTGAGTTCATCCTGCGGATCGAAGACACCGACCAATTGCGTTCGACCCGCGAGTCCGAACAGCAGATTTTCGACGCCCTGCGCTGGTTGGGTATCGACTGGAGCGAAGGCCCGGACGTCGGCGGCCCGCACGGTCCTTACCGTCAGAGCGAGCGTGGCGATATTTATCAGAAGTACTGCCAGCAACTGGTTGAAATGGGCCACGCCTTCCCGTGCTTCTGCACCGCCGAAGAACTGGACCAGATGCGCGCCGAGCAAATGGCTCGCGGCGAAACCCCGCGTTACGACGGCCGTGCGCTGTTGCTGTCTGCGGAAGAAGTCGCCCGTCGTCTGGCCGCTGGCGAACCCCACGTAATCCGCATGAAAGTGCCGAGCGAAGGCGTGTGCGTAGTGCCGGACATGTTGCGTGGCGACGTCGAGATCCCGTGGGATCGCATGGACATGCAAGTGTTGATGAAGACCGACGGCCTGCCGACGTACTTCCTGGCCAACGTGGTCGATGACCATTTGATGGGCATCACCCACGTGCTGCGCGGTGAAGAGTGGCTGCCTTCGGCGCCGAAACTGATTCTGCTGTACGAGTACTTCGGCTGGGAACAACCGGAGCTGTGCTACATGCCGCTGCTGCGTAACCCGGACAAGAGCAAGCTGTCCAAGCGCAAGAACCCGACCTCGGTGACGTTCTACGAGCGCATGGGCTTCATGCCGGAAGCGATGCTCAACTATCTGGGTCGTATGGGCTGGTCGATGCCGGACGAGCGCGAGAAGTTCTCGTTGCAGGAAATGGTCGACAACTTCGACCTGAGCCGCGTCTCCCTCGGCGGGCCGATTTTCGATATCGAGAAATTGTCCTGGCTCAACGGCCAATGGCTGCGTGACTTGCCGGTGGAAGAGTTCGCCAGCCGCTTGCAAACCTGGGCGCTGAATCCTGAATACATGATGAAGATTGCGCCGCACGTGCAGGGCCGGGTTGAAACCTTCAGCCAGGTTGCACCGCTGGCCGGCTTCTTCTTCGCCGGTGGCGTGAATCCGGATGCCAAGCTGTTCGAATCCAAGAAACTCTCGGGTGATCAGGTTCGTCAGTTGATGCAGTTGATCCTGTGGAAGCTCGAAAGCCTGCGTCAGTGGGAGAAGGACAGCATCACCGCGACCATCCAGGCCGTGGTCGAATCCCTGGAGCTCAAGCTGCGGGATGCGATGCCGCTGATGTTCGCTGCGATCACCGGGCAGGCCAGTTCGGTGTCGGTGCTCGACGCGATGGAAATCCTCGGCCCGGACCTGACGCGTTTCCGTCTGCGCCAGGCCCTCGACTTGCTCGGTGGCGTGTCGAAGAAGGAAAACAAGGAGTGGGAAAAACTGTTGGGCAATATCGCCTGATTCCCACCGTACTCTGTAGCAGCTGCCGAAGGCTGCGTTGGGCTGCGTAGCGGCCCCTTATGGCAGCGACACAATCTGTCTGAAAGGGCAGGGCGGCCGAATCGCGAGTGCTGCGCACTCGAACGCAGCCTGCGGCAGCTGCTACAGGACCGGGTATGGCCTCGGATTTATGGGGTTTGGCGGTAAGTGATTGTTATGTCGGCAAAAAACTTTGAAATATTTTAAAAATAAGTTTGACAGCCTTCCGATGCGCCATTAAGATTCGCCCCGTCCTCAGCGATGAGGGGCTATAGCTCAGCTGGGAGAGCGCTTGCATGGCATGCAAGAGGTCGACGGTTCGATCCCGTCTAGCTCCACCAATTTACACTTCAAGGTCTGGCCACACCGGCCTTGAAGCGATCAACACTCAGCGTTGATCAGTTGTATAGAAGGGTTTGCGTCCCCTTCGTCTAGTGGCCTAGGACACCGCCCTTTCACGGCGGTAACAGGGGTTCGAGTCCCCTAGGGGACGCCAGTTTTACAGAAGTAGTGTCGCAAGATGCTGCTCCGCCGCCAGGCGATAAATCGGGGCTATAGCTCAGCTGGGAGAGCGCTTGCATGGCATGCAAGAGGTCAACGGTTCGATCCCGTTTAGCTCCACCAATTTTACAGTTCAAGGTCTGGCCACACCGGCCTTGAATCGATCAGCGCTCAGCACTGATCAGCTGTATAGAAGGGTTTGTGTCCCCTTCGTCTAGTGGCCTAGGACACCGCCCTTTCACGGCGGTAACAGGGGTTCGAGTCCCCTAGGGGACGCCACGATTACCCGCTCTGCGGGATTTATAAGGGTCATTCAATTATTGAATGGCCCTTTTGTTTGTCTGGCGTTTGGCCAATTCTCCTTTTTCTTCAAAACTGTTCTTCAGACCAGCGGTCACACCCATGACTTGCGCAAATTTATTATGCGAATAATATTCTAGTCGTAATATTCGGAGGCAACGATGAACGATAAAAAAGCTCAAACCCGCGAACGCATCCTCAAGGCTGCCAGCGCAGCGCTGATCCAGCGCGGCCCGGCCGAGCCGAGCGTGGGCGAAGTGATGGGGGCGGCTGGCCTGACGGTCGGCGGCTTCTACGCTCACTTCGAAAGCAAGGACGCGATGATGCTGGAAGCGTTCAAGCAGTTGCTCGGCCACCGCCGGGAGCTGATTGCCGACATGGATGCCGAGTTGACCGGCGAAGAGCGCCGCGCATTGGTCGCTGCGTTCTACCTGTCGCGCAAACACCGTGATTCTTCCAGCTCGGCATGCCCGATCCCGGCTTCGGTCGGTGAACTGGGACGACTGCCGGATGAATTCCGTGTGGCATTGAATGAACACGTAGAACTGATGGTCGCGCAGTTGGCGGCCAGTCCGGAAGACACCGACAAAGCCTTGGCCGACATGGCCTTGATGGTCGGTGGTCTGGCTCTGGCGCGGGCGCTGGGGCCAGGCGAATTGTCCGATCGATTGCTGCGCGCCGCCAAATCAGCGGTGCTATGACCTGAAGGCGAAATAGCCTGAGGAGTGGAGCGATGAGCACGTTAAAGTGGGTTCGTGGCGTTAATGGCACCTTGGGCTGGTTCGCACCCCAACTGGTCGCGAGCAAAATGCGCCTGGCGTTTATGACACCGCGCTCGTTTGCCCCCAGTGACTGGGAATTACCGCTGCTGGCGAAATCCGAGCGGATCACCCTGCGCTTTGGCCTCTCGGCGTTGCGCTGGGGGCAGGGCCCGACGGTACTGCTGATGCACGGCTGGGAAGGTCGGCCTACCCAGTTTGCCAACCTGATTACAGCGCTGGTGGATGCCGGCTACACCGTAGTGGCCCTGGATGGTCCGGCTCACGGTCGTTCGCCGGGTCGCGAGGCCAATGTGGTGTTGTTCGCCCGGGCCATGCTCGAAGCAGCCGCTGAGTTGCCGCCCCTGCAAGCGGTGATTGGCCACTCCATGGGTGGCGCCAGTGCGATGCTCGCGGTGCAGTTGGGACTGCGTACCGAAACCCTGGTCACGATTGGTGCTCCGGCGCGGATTCTTGGCGTACTGCGCGGTTTCGCCCGAATGGTCAAGCTGCCGCCCAAGGCGCGTTCAGCGTTTATCCGTCAGGTCGAGAAAGACGTCGGGATGCGCGCTGCGACCCTGGATGTCGCGCACTACCAGCTCGATATGCCGGGGCTGATCGTCCACGCCGAAGACGATCGCTATGTCAGCGCCAAGGAATCCCAACTGATTCACGAAGCCTGGTTCGACAGTCGCCTGTTGCGCCTGGAAGAGGGCGGTCACCACCGAGTGATGGCAGACCCTCGGGTGATTGATGGGGTGCTATCACTGCTGTCCGGCCGCAGCCTTCAGGCGCGGCAATCGGCCTGAGCATCCGTTACACTGCCCCGGTCGAAATTATCTGACCGGGAGTGGGGCATGGGCTGGGATCGGGCAACGCCATTTATCATTGATCTGCAAGTCGGCGCCGAGGACATCGACGGGCTGGGCCACGCGAATAACGCGGTGTACGTGACCTGGCTCGAGCGCTGTGCCTGGCGCCACTCGCAGCGGCTTGGCCTGGACCTGGTCGAGTACCGGCGGCTGGATCGGGCGATGGCCGTGGTTCGGCATGAGATCGATTACCTCGCCGCCGCCTATGAAGGCGATGAGTTGCAATTGGCGACCTGGATCGTCGATTGGGACCAGCGCCTGAAAATGACACGTCACTTCCAGCTCAAGCGTCCCAGCGACAACACCACGTTGCTGCGCGCCCAGACCACTTTTGTCTGCATCGAACTCTCCACCGGCAAGCCCAAGCGCATGCCGGCGGAGTTTATCGAGGGCTATGGCCCGGCGTTGCAAGTTCCTTCGTAGGTGTCTGGGCGGGCCTCTTCGCGGGCAAGCCTCGCTCCTACAGGTTTTGCGGCGTGTAGGAGCGAGGCTTGCCCGCGAAGGCGTCAGCACAATCGCCACCGCCCCGTCTGACGAAATACCTTCTGCACCCTGAAACCAGTAAACTGCCGCACGTTTTTCGTTGAGTGTGTTTTCCATGCAAATTGCTTTGGCGCCCATGGAGGGGTTGGTCGACAACATCCTGCGGGACGTGCTGACCCGCGTCGGCGGTATCGATTGGTGCGTGACCGAATTCATTCGGATCAACGATCAATTGCTCACGCCTGCCTATTACCACAAGTTCGGCCCGGAACTGCTGACTGGCGCCCGCACCGCGTCCGGCGTGCCGCTGCGCGTGCAACTGCTCGGTTCCGACCCGGTCTGCCTGGCGGAAAACGCCGCGCTGGCCTGCGAGCTGGGTTCCGAAGTCATCGACCTGAACTTCGGCTGCCCGGCCAAGACCGTCAACAAGTCCCGTGGCGGCGCGGTCCTGCTCAAAGAACCTGAACTGCTCAACCAGATCGTTGAAACCGTGCGTCGTGCGGTGCCGGCGCATATCCCGGTCACCGCCAAGATGCGCCTGGGTTTCGACAGCCCGGACGGCGCGCTGGTTTGCGCCACGGCCCTGGCCGAAGGCGGCGCGGCGCACATCGTGGTTCACGCGCGGACCAAGACCGATGGCTACAAACCTCCGGCGCACTGGGAATGGATTCCTCGCGTGCAAGACGTGGTCAAAGTCCCTGTATTCGCCAACGGCGATATCTGGAGCGTTGAAGACTGGCGCCGTTGCCGTGAAATCAGCGGCGTGGAAGACATCATGCTCGGTCGCGGCCTGGTGTCGCGTCCGGACCTGGCCCGGCAAATCGCCGCTGCGCGCGCCGGTGAAGAAGTGGTCGAGATGACTTGGGCGGAGTTGTTGCCGCTGATCCAGGACTTCTGGCTGCAAGCCAAGGCGCAGATGACGGCCCGTCAATCGCCGGGACGCTTGAAGCAGTGGCTGGCGATGCTGACCCGCAATTATCCCGAAGCGGTGGAGCTGTTTACCGTCCTGCGGCGTGAAACCGAGCTCGATCAGGTTTCGCGTTTACTCGGCCTGCAAGTCGCCGAAGCGGCCTAAAAAAATCTGAAAATAATCTCTTGAAATGCAATCAGCGGTCCCTATCTAAGGGTTACGCGATGCCGAATTCGGGTCGCGGAGACAAAAAACCTTGCTGATTGTTTTCAGGAGATTTGAACCATGAGTACTGCATTTTCCCTCGCACCACTGTTCCGTTCCTCGGTAGGCTTCGACCGTTTCAACGACCTTTTCGAAACCGCCCTGCGCAACGAACCTGGCAGCACCTACCCACCGTACAACGTTGAAAAGCACGGTGATGACCAATACCGCATCGTTGTCGCGGCCGCCGGTTTCCAGGAAGAAGACCTGGAGCTGCAAGTCGAGAAGGGTGTGCTGACCATCAGCGGCGGCAAGCGTGACGCCAATGACAGCGTGACCTACCTGCACCAAGGCATCGCCCAGCGTGCGTTCAAGCTGTCGTTCCGTCTGGCGGATCACATCGAAATCAAGGCTGCCGACCTGAGCAATGGCCTGTTGAGCATCGACCTGCTGCGGGTTGTTCCAGAAGAAGCGAAAGCCAAGCGCATCCCGATCAATGGGACGCAGAAGCCGGCGCTGCAGCACTGAGTGTCATGCGCAGAAATAGATTCGCGTGATCCCGCTGTAACCCGCTAAATGAAGGCCCCGACGTGTCGGGGCCTTTTTATTTTCCAGCAAAAAACGAAATGCATACTTTGCTGCCTTGAGCCGGTTTCTCTACAATCCGCGCAGTTTTGCCGACTCCCATTCTGCCTGGTCGGCCCGGAGCTTTTTTTCATGGAAGAGATACAACAGCGTTGGCTATGCGGTCTTTCCGCGCCAATGGTTGCCCTCAATCCTCGTGCCGAATACGACGAGCCCGCGTTCTATTCCGATCCGGAATTTATCGACCTGCAATGCAGCTGGGGCATCAATGACCGGCCACAGTTGTTGGGCATGCTCGAAAGAATGACCGATAACGGTCACGCCACACACCTCGAAGCAGCCTATCGCTCATGGCAACGCTGTTTGCCCGGTGAATGGCAGGCGTTACTCCAGACACTGGAACCCCGTGAGCGCATCTTGCATGAGTTTGCCAGCCGTACCTTTGAGGGCTGCGGTTCGGGTGGTATCCAGGCGTGGGACTTGGGGCGCATGGGGTTTCTGTTGCGATGTGCGGTGCGCAACGGGTGGATCGATCTTCCCGAGAGCCTCTGGCTGCATTGGCGTCTGGCCGTCAGGGCGCAATATCACTATGACGACTGGTTTGCCTATTTCAACGGATTCCTGACCGGTCGCGCGTTCTGGGGCTGCCTGAGCAGCAGTGACGATACGCTTGCTTACGAACTGGACCGACAAGGTGAATGTTCGAGCAGTCTGCGCATCGCTCGCGGCCTGAGCCAAAACATGCCGGTTTTCCTGGCCGGCTTGCCTTGGCACCTGGAGCTTGATCCGCCGCAGCGCCCGGCATCTTTAGGGGAGTTCGACTGGTCATGACTTGCTGGATACGTCTGGGCATAGAGCCCACCAAAGACCAGGCACTGATTCGGGATGCCTACCGCGCGCGTCTGCCTCAGCATCATCCGGAAAGTGATCCCGAAGGCTTCCAGGCACTGCGTGAAGCCTATGAAAGTGCCAACCGTTTCGCCCGGCAGGAAGAGGACGACGTAGAAGAGGAGGGTGCGGGCATCCCTGAGATGCCGCAGACCCTGGTGGATTTTTACGCGTTGCTCCAGGACCCGGCGCGGCGTTTCAATCCGCAGGCCTGGCAAGCCTTTGTCAAAGCGCTGGATCAATTGCCGCTGGACGCGCTCGATGACCTCAGTTGGGGGCTGTTCCACCCATTGGCCAACGCTGGCCCTTTGTCGTACCGCTGCGCGAATCTGTTGGCGCAACGGTTGGCCTGGGAACAGCAATTGCTGGATCTGGAGTTCGACCAGGCGAGAGAAGTCGAAGCGTTCCTGCAGCGCATCAAGGGTCCCGATCCGTTCGACACGGCGCTGATGGGCGATTGGCCCGTGCCTGTGCAAATCGAAACCCTCTGGTATGCCCGCAGCCTCGACTACATCTTCCAGCATCGTCCTCTGCATGAGTTCGAAGACTTCGCCAGCCACCACACCTGTGTGCCGCTGCCGGCAGATGACGCATTCATCCAGCGTCTGCTGGTGCAGTTCACCCAGGCGGGTATCGGCGGCGTCGGTCTGCGGCAACAGTGCGCCGAGCAACAGGCGCAAGCCCCTGACGATGTCGACTGGCTGTATCTGCTGGCCTGCCAAAACAGCTTGCTGGGCCTGGAGGATCAGGCGCTGCCATGCTGGATCCGGTTGTGGCAAGAACATCGCCACCCTAAGGCCGAAAACCGTTTGCTGGAACTTTGCGCCAAGCGCCAGCCGGACTTTTTGGCGCTGCTGATCCAGGCATTTGACCGTCTGGAGAATGTCCGCGCCTGGCCCGCCAACCTTGCCGATGGCAGCCAGATCTATGGCAGCCCTTCACAACGTCCCGAGACGCTGGCTCGCTGGCTTGGAGTCGGGCAACTCAACCTGCAAGGCTTGCCGGCTGCCTTTGTCGATTGGCGCATGACCGGGGATGAGCTGCCTCTGCTGGCCTTGCTGCTAGGCGAGGCTGCGGATTCCCGTTTGCAGCAGCTGTACCAGCATGCCTGGGCCTTGCGCCGTGGCGATGTGGGGTTGTTGCAACAAATACTCGACGAACCGCAGCCGGTCGATGCCCTCGAAGGCCTGGTGCTGCGCGGGTTCAAGTATCAGGCCGAGCAGCAACTGTGCTGGCTGAATCAGGCGCCAATCCCGTTGGCGATGAAGGCGTTCCTCAGCAGTCGTTCGGTTCAGCCGCAACTGGCCGAGGAGCTGACAAAGGACGAACCGCACAACATTGGCCGCCTCTGGTTGCGCAGGCTGCGGCCTTACGATCAGTCCGCGCTGGTGCGGATCGATCAGGCGTTCGATCTGCAAGACGCGCAAGCGGACGTGGACTTGCGCGGTTTGAGCCTGCTGGTCCAGTTGGAGCAACGCGGCGTGGTATTGCCGGCCATTGCCCAAGGCGAGTCGATGTGGCAATGGCACGCTCAAACGATGTTCCTGCTGACATTGCTCGACCAGCCGGAACGTTGGCTGGCGTTGATCGATTCGGCCTGCCTGGAGCGGCTGGACGTCAACCCGGCTCATCCTCTGAGTCGGCTCCAACCGCTGCTGCGGCGTTTGCAACGCGAACAAGGGAGTTGCAGCGGTTTACTGGGTTGGTTGCAACCCAGCGATCCGGTGCATGGCTTGCTCGTGCAAAAGCTGTTCAACGTACAACAGGCCCTCGACAGCGCGGCGCTGCCGGGTAATGCGCAACTCTATACCTGCATTGAAAGCGATCCTGACGCCTGCGGCGAAGATGTATTGGGGCTGATGTTGCTCTGGGGTGTGCTGTATCACGATCCGACGCTGAATGCCGAGCAGCACCGCGCGCTGTTGCAATCCATCGCCGCCGTCAGTTGCGAAGATGAATGGTTCGAAGGGTTCCGCAATGGCTTGATCAAAGGCGAGCCGGTGTGGCCGCCTGAAAAAGTATTGGCGGATTTCGGTGTCGAGAAACTGGTGGTTTATTCACTCCTCGATACGCTGAAAAGCCTGGTCCGTCATGGCGCGGCAGGGGTGCCGCGGAACAAGGTGCTAAGCATCTTGCAGTACGGCAAGGATGACACCGCGAACAGCGTGGGCCTGCGTCTGGCGCTAACCGCCCTGCTGTCCTGGAACGAACGCCTGCTGCTGGCCAACAGCGACACTCGGCCTGTGCCGGCCACTGCGTTCTGGCGTCTGGGTTCCCGGCTCGGGCGCAAGGCGTTTATCGGGCAGGTGCTGGGGTGTCTGTTGATCACCCCGTATCTGGCGTTGATGAGCGGCACTGCGCTCTCGGGCATTGGCGTGTTGTTGCTGGGCGTCGCGTTGTTGCTCGGCGCGATTCTGCGTCGACTGCATGACATGGGGCGCGGGATTCCCACGCTGCTGATTTTTGGCTGTCTGTCGCCAGTGCTGCCGTTCATGCCGTTGCTGTTGTTCGGCTTTCCCGGCGACAAATTGCCCAACCGCTACGGCGTGCCACCGGACAGCGGCGGTGAAGACACCTTGTCCGGCGGTTTGCAGGTGGCCTTGCGGCGGCTTAACGACTAAAGGCGCAGTTCATCCAGGGCTTTATTGAGCTGTGAGCGATGGCTGGCAATCTCCACCGATTGCTGGCCACCGAGCACGGTGGTGAAGGTATCCAGCCAATCAGCAATCTGTTCGCGCTCGTCACCCAGGCTTTGCGCCCAGGCTCGCTCCAGGCGCGCCAGCAACGTGCGGTTGGGCAGGGTATCGCGTGGGTGGATTTTCAGGGCGCTGAGCCGTTCATGGCTATTTTGCCGCGACTGCGGGTCGAGCCCGGTGGGGCTGCGGTCGATGCTGTGGCTATGACGCTCGCCGCTGGCCAGCAGGGTGACGTCGACTTCAAGCAAGCCGTTGATGTCGTAGCTGAAGCGCACATCCAGCGCTTCGGTCTGCTCGCTGGGTGTCAGCGCGACGTCGAAGGCATCGATGAAAATATTGTCCCGCACCCACGGCCGCTCGCCTTGGTAGACCTCAATGCGGATCAGCGTTTGCTGGGGATGAGTCGTGTAAAAGCGTTTCACCCTGGACGTCGGGATCACCGTATTGCGCTCGATGATCGGCGAGAAGGCGCCGCTGACGTCTTCACCGCGATTGGTCGAGATGCCCAGGGTGTAGGGGCAGACGTCGGTCAGGATCAGTTCTTCGATGGCACTGTCCCGGGCCTTGCACGCGGCCTGGGTGGCAGCGCCCAGCGCGACAATCGTGTCCGGGTCGAGATGGCGATAGGGCAGGCGCCCGAACAGCGTCGCGACCATTTGCTGCACCGCCGGCATCCGCGTGGCACCGCCGACCATCACCAGGCTGTCGAGGTCCCTGGGCTTGAGCCGGGCATCGCGCAGCGCTTGCTCGATGGGCGCGCGTAACCGGGCGAGCAGCGGCTCCCAGATGTTCAACGCCGAGGCTTCATCCAGCGACCATTCGCGCAATGCACCAGCACCGTTCCAGCTCAGGTGCTGGGTGCCTTCACCGAGTTTGCATTTGAGTTGTTCCAAGGCATCGCCGAGGCTGGCCAAGCCCTGGCCATCGATCATTTGCGGGGTGAGTTGCCAGTCTTTCAGGCAGGCTTGCAGCAGCGCGGCGGTGAAGTCTTCGCCACCGAGGAAATTGTCGCCGGTGGAGGCATGCACTTCGATCAACGGCAGGGCATATTCCAGCACCGTGACGTCGAAGGTGCCGCCGCCCAGGTCGAATATCAGCGTGCGTTCGAACTTCTGCTCATGCAGCCCGTACGCCATGGCGGCGGCGGTCGGTTCGTTGATCAGCCGCGACACGTTCAGGCCAGCCAGCTCGGCGGCAAACAGCGTGCGCTTGCGTTGCTCGTCACTGAAATACGCCGGTACCGAAATCACCGCCTCGTGCACCGCGTGGCCGAGCCAGGCTTCGGCGTCCTGCTTGAGCGAACCGATCACCAGCGCCGAAAGTTCTTCCGGGCTGAATTGCCGCCCGCCCAGTTCGAACTGTTTGTCGCTGCCCATAAAACGCTTGAACGCCGCCACCGTGCGCTCCGGATGCGTGGTCAGGCGCGCGCGGGCAGCCTTGCCCACCAGAATGCTGTCGTCTTCATCGAGACTGACCACTGAGGGGGTGAGGACATCACCGAGGGCGTTGGGAATCAACTGCGCCCGACCGTCCTGCCAGACGGCGATCAGGCTGTTGGTGGTCCCAAGGTCGATACCCAGCAAGGCTGGGCGGGGGAGGGTTGCATCCTGCATGGTTGATCTCTTTGAGGCGGCGCAAAAAACGCGACCCTACAGGCTGAGACAAAAACTCGCAATTCCCGGCCCCGTAGCAGCTGTCGAGCCCCAGCGAGGCTGCGTTCGGCGGCGAAGCCGTCGTAAACCCAGCGCACGCGGTTTACCTGATACACCGCGTCGTATGAACTCACGACGGCTTCGCCGCCGGACGCAGCCTCGCCGGGGCTCGACAGCTGCTACGGGGGATTTATTTGAGCAAACTCTGAAACGCCTCCACCGGCGATCAGGCTATTGGTGGTCCCAAGGTCGATACCCAGCAAGGCCGGGCGGGGGAGGGTTGCATCCTGCATGGTTGATCTCTTTGAGGCGGCGCAAAAAACGCGACCCTACAGGCTGAGAGAAAAACTCGCAATTCCCGGCCCCGTAGCAGCTGTCGAGCCCCAGCGAGGCTGCGTTCGGCGGCGAAGCCGTCGTAAACCCGGCGCACGCGGCTTACCTGATACAACGCGTCGTATGAACTCACGACGGCTTCGCCGCCGGACGCAGCCTCGCTGGGGCTCGACAGCTGCTACGGGGGATTTATTTGAGCAACGTCTGAAACGCCTCCACCGGCGATCAGGCTATTGGTGGTCCCAAGGTCGATACCCAGCAAGGCTGGGCGGGGGAGGGTTGCATCCTGCATGGTTGATCTCTTTGAGGCGGCGCAAAAAACGCGACCCTACAGGCTGAGACAAAAACTCGCAATTCCCGGCCCCGTAGCAGCTGTCGAGCCCCAGCGAGGCTGCGTTCGGCGGCGAAGCCGTCGTAAACCCAGCGCACGCGGTTTACCTGATACAACGCGTCGTATGAACTCACGACGGCTTCGCCGCCGAACGCAGCCTCGCCGGGGCTCGACAGCTGCTACGGGGGGGTATTTAAGCAACGTCTGAAAAGCCTCCACCGGCAATGGCCGGCTAGACGGCGATCAGGCTGTTGGTGGTCCCAAGGTCGATACCCAGCAAGGCCGGGCGGGGGAGGGTTGCATCCTGCATGGTTGATCTCTTTGAGGCGGCGCAAAAAACGCGACCCTACAGGCTGAGACAAAAACTCGCAGTTCCCGTCCCCGTAGCAGCTGTCGAGCCCCAGCGAGGCTGCGTTCGGCGGCGAAGCCGTCGTAAACCCAGCGCACGCGGTTTACCTGATACAACGCGTCGTATGAACTCACGACGGCTTCGCCGCCGGACGCAGCCTCGCCGGGGCTCGACAGCTGCTACGGGGGATTTATTTGAGCAACGTTTGAAACGCCTCAACCGGCGATCAGGCTATTAGTGGTCCCAAGGTCGATACCCAGCAAGGCTGGGCGGGGGAGGGTTGCATCCTGCATGGTTGATCTCTTTGAGGCGGCGCAAAAAACGCGACCCTACAGGCTGAGACAAAAACTCGCAATTCCCGGCCCCGTAGCAGCTGTCGAGCCCCAGCGAGGCTGCGTTCGGCGGCGAAGCCGTCGTGAAATCATACAGCGCGGTGTATCAGGTAAACCGCGTACGCTGGGTTTACGACGGCTTCGCCGCCGGACGCAGCCTCGCTGGGGCTCGACAGCTGCTACGGGGGGGCGTGATTTATTTGAGCAATGTCTGAAACGCCTCCACCGGCAATGGCCGGCTGTGCAGGTAGCCTTGATACAAATGGCAACCTAATCCCTGCAAAAACTCCAGTTGCTCTGGCGTCTCAACCCCTTCGGCAATCACTTCCAGTGCCAGGCTGCGCGCCATGGCGACGATGGCGCGGATGATTTCGGCGTCGTTGGGGTCGGTGGTGGCGTCGCGGATGAACGACTGGTCGATTTTCAACGTGTCCACCGGCAGGCGCTTGAGGTAGGTCAGCGAAGAATAGCCAGTGCCGAAGTCGTCCATGGCAAAGCTCACGCCGAGTTTTTTCAAGCGGCGCATTTTGTTGATGGTGTCTTCCAGGTTCTGGATGACGATGCCTTCGGTGATTTCCAGTTTCAGCAGCGAACAAGGCAGGCCATGGCTGCTGAGGCTGCGTTCGATGCGTTCGACGAAGTCGTTCTGGCGGAATTGGCGTGGGCTGATGTTCACGCACAGGCTGAAATTGAGCGGGTCAATCAAGCCCTTGGCGATCAATTGTTTAAAGGCATCGCAGGCTTCGTCGAGGATCCAGGTGCCGACTTCCAGAATCAGCCCGCTGTCTTCCAGGACCTTGATGAATTCAGTGGGCGATTGCGCGCCGAGTTCCGGGTGGTTCCAGCGCACCAGTGCTTCGGCGCCGATGATGCGGTTGTCCTGGGCATCGACCTGGGGTTGGTAATGCACGCTGAATTCACCCCGGGAAAGGGCCAGGCGCAGGTCGGTTTCCATGCGCAACCGTTCACTGGCGGCCTTCTGCATGGTGTTGTGATACATCTGCGTGGTATTGCGCCCCGAATCCTTGGCCCGGTACAGGGCAATGTCGGCGCGCTTGAGCAGGTCGGTCGGGGTCGAGCCGTGATCGGGAATCAGCGCGATGCCAATGCTTGGCGTGACTTGCAGGCGCTGGCCGTCGAGGAACATCGGTTCCGAGAGCAATTCGCGCAAGGTGTCGGCCAGATCCCGAACCTGCTCGCTGACTTCGCTGCGCGAACCTTCCAGGCCGCTGAGCAGCACCACAAACTCGTCACCACCGAGGCGCGCTACGGTGTCTTCCATGCGCACGCTGGCTTCGAGGCGCGCGGTGATGATCTTCAGTACCGTGTCGCCGACCGGGTGACCGAGGGAGTCGTTGATGTGCTTGAAGTGGTCGAGGTCGAGAAACATCAAGGCGCCACGCAGGTTGTGGCGCTTGAGCAGGGCAATCTGCTGGCTCAGGCGATCCATCAACAGTGCGCGGTTGGGCAGGTTGGTCAGCGGGTCGTGGTAGGCGAGGTGACGGATCTGCGCTTCGGCGTTTTTCAACAGGCTGACGTCGCGAGCGGTCAGCAGCAGGCACGCGGTTTCGTTGAGGGTGATCGGTTCTACCGAGACTTCGACGGTGAGCAGTTCCCCGCGTTTATTGCGCCCGAGCATCTCCTGGTGGTGCACGCGACCCTTGATCTGCAACTCGGCCAGCAGCGACGAACGTTGTTTTTCTTCCGCCCAGATGCCGACTTGATACACGGTTTTGCCGACCACTTCATCGGCGCGATAGCCGGTCAGGCGGCAGAAACCGTCGTTGACCTCCAGATAGCGCCCGGTGTCGCGTTCAGTAATGGTGATGGCGTCGGGGCTGGAGTGGAACGCCTTGGCGAATTTCTCTTCGCTGGCCTTGAGCGCCGCTTCCGAACGCTGTTGCTGGGTGATGTCGCGCAGGGTGGTGACGATGCACGGTTGTTCGCCGACGCTGATCTGTCGGCTGGAAATCACACAGGTCAGGGTTTGCCCGTCCTTGTGCTGAACGAGGATCGCGACGTTGCTCAGGCCTTGCTCGCGGATCACTTGCTCGATCCGTTGCAGGCTTTTCGCTGAAGCGTCCCACAGGCCGATTTCATCGGCGCTGCGGCCGATCACGTCGTCGGTGGTCCAGCCGAAAATCTGGGTGAAACTGGAATTGATCTCGATGAACTGGCCACTGTCCTGGCGAGTCACGCAGATCGGGTCGGGGCTGACCTGGAACAGCGTGGCGAATTTCTCCTCCGAGGCCACCAGTTGCTGCTCGCGTTCGACCTGATCGGTGATGTCCAGCAGGGTACCGGCCATGCGCAGCGGCTGGCCGTTTTCATCGCGATAGAGCCGCGCACGGCTTTCCAGGAAGCGCGAGCTGCCATCGGCCAATTGCACGCGATAGGTCAGTTGATAATTGCCGGCCGGGCCTTCGCGCAAGCTGCGGTAGGCATTGCGCATGCTGTTGCGTTCTTCGCCGGGCACGCCTTCGAAGAATTCATCGAAGGCTTCATGGAATGGCTTGGGCTCCATGCCGTGCAGCTGTGCCGCCCGCGCCGAGCCGTAGAGCATGCCGCTGGGGATGTGCCAGTCCCACGTACCGAGCTGCGCCGAGTCCAGAGCCAGGTCGAGGCGTTCCTGGCTGTCCTTGAGCGCATGTTCGGCGGCTTTGCGTTCAGTGGTGTCGAGGAACGTACTCAACAAATACGGCTGGCCTTCGAGCTCGACCTTTTGCGCGCTGAGAATGCCATCGTGGACCTGGCCGTTGCTGGCGCGAAACTGCACTTCCATGTTGATCAATTCGCCCTTGGCCTTGGTCGCCTTGACCAGCAATGCACGTTGCTCAGGATGCACCCACAGGCCCAGTTCCAGAGTGGTGCGGCCAATGACGCTTTGCACCGGCCAGCCGAACAGGCTTTCGAAATATTGGTTGGCCTCGCTGATCAAGCCGTCTTCCTGACGGGTCAGCAGCACCATGTTCGGGCACAGATGGAACAGCGTGGCGAAGCGCTTTTCCGAGCTGCTCAGGGCCTGTTCCCGCTGCCGCTGGTGGGTGATCTCGCGAATCACCCCGATCATTCGTGGCCGGCCGTGCTTGTCCGGCAACAGGCTGCCGTTGATCTCCAGCCAGTGCAGACTGCCGTCGGGCCAGCGGATGCGGTGATGCATCGCCTGTTCCAGCGGAGCGCCGGCGATCACCTGATGGAACGCGCGAATGGTTTTCGCCCGGTCTTCCGGGGGCAGCAGGTCCAAGTATTCGAGGTCCGCCGGCAAGGGCTGCTTGGGGTCGAAACCAAACAGTGCCTGGGTGCCCCGGGACCAACTGATCTGCCCGCGTTCGATGTCCCAATACCACGCCCCCAGGCGCGCGCCGTTCAGCGCGGCCAACAGCTGCGGCGCGCTTTCCCAGCTCTGCTCCGACCGCTGCGGGTCAATGGCCTGAATACGCGGCATCGGCGGAATACGGTCAACAGATTTGGGCATTGGCAGCAGGCCTTGGGCTGAATGGGGCGTTAGGCACGGGGTTTTGCAGCTCTATAGGAGTAGCACAAGTTAGCCGTGGGTCCTTGGCAGATCAATTTGTGCATCCAGCAGGGCCATAAAGGCGCGTGCCGCATTCGAAAGCGTCCTTTCTGTGTGCAGGATATAGCCTAGCTCGCGAGTGAGCTGTATGCCCGGCAAAGCTATACGCGCCACCTGATCATCGAGCATGGTGCGCGGCAAAACGCTCCAGGCCAGGCCGATCGAGACCATCATCTTGATGGTTTCCAGATAATTCGTGCTCATGGCAATGTTCGGCGTCAGGCCCTGCGCTTCGAACAGACGCTGGACGATGTGGTGGGTGAACGTGTTGCCTCCGGGGAAAACCGCCGGGTGCAGAGCAATATCCGCGAGGGTGACCGGGCCGTTGCTGATCAGCGAGTGCTCCGGGGCGACCACGAAGTCCAGCGGGTCGTCCCACACCGGCGTGGCCTTGACCAGCGCATGGGGCTCCGGCGCCAGGGTGATGACCGCCAGTTCGGCGCGGCCATGCAGGATTTCTTCGTAGGCCACTTCCGAATCGAGGAACTGAATATCCAGCGCGACCTGTGGGTAACGACGGGTGAACTCCCTTAATAAGGGCGGCAAACGGTGCAGGCCGATGTGGTGACTGGTGGCCAAGGTCAGGCGACCGCTCACTTCACCGGTCAGGTTGGTCAGGGCGCGGCGGGTGTCGTCCAGCACGTTGAGAATCTGATAAGCCCGCGGCAGCAGGGCGCGCCCGGCCTCGGTCAGGCCGACTTCACGGCCCAGGCGATCGAACAGGCGCACCTTCAATTGCTGTTCCAGCCCGGCGATGCGCTTGCTGATCGCCGGTTGGGTCAGGTGCAGCCGTTCGCCCGCGCCGGAGAAACTCCCGGTCTCGGCAATCGCGATAAAGGCGTTGAGGTTGGCCAGATCCATTCATGTATTCCAGTTGGTTATCCAAAGCATAAAAAATATGAATTTGAGTTATTTAATGTAACCCCCTAGGATCGACCTCACAAGCCAAGGGGTTATTGAACCGCTGCACAACCCAAGGCATAGAAAATAGAAGCAAGCTGATGAGGACCGTCTGATGGCCGGCAAAACGCTTTACGACAAGCTCTGGGATTCCCATGAAGTGAAACGGCGCGACGATGGGTCGTCGCTGATCTATATCGACCGCCACATCATCCATGAAGTGACTTCGCCCCAAGCTTTCGAAGGCCTGCGTCTGGCCGGGCGCAAGCCTTGGCGCGTCGACTCGATCATCGCCACCCCGGACCACAACGTGCCGACCACCCCGGATCGCAAGGGCGGCATCGAAGCGATTACCGACCAGGTCTCGCGTTTGCAGGTTCAGACCCTCGATGACTATTGCGACGAATACGGCATCACCGAGTTCAAAATGAATGACGTGCGTCAGGGCATCGTTCACGTGATCGGCCCGGAGCAGGGCGCTACGTTGCCGGGCATGACCGTGGTTTGCGGCGACTCGCACACCTCGACCCACGGCGCATTCGGCGCATTGGCCCACGGCATCGGCACTTCCGAGGTCGAGCATGTGTTCGCCACGCAGTGCCTGGTCGCCAAGAAAATGAAAAATATGCTGGTGTCGGTCGAAGGCAAATTGCCGTTCGGCGTGACGGCCAAGGACATCGTGCTCGCGGTGATCGGCAAGATCGGCACCGCCGGCGGTAACGGCCACGCCATCGAGTTCGCTGGCAGCGCGATTCGCGACTTGTCCATCGAAGGCCGCATGACTATCTGCAACATGTCCATCGAGGCTGGCGCTCGCGTAGGTCTGGTAGCCGCAGACGAAAAAACCGTGGAATACGTCAAGGGCCGTCCATTCGCTCCGAAAGGCGCGGAATGGGACATGGCGGTCGAAGCCTGGAAAGACCTGGTTTCCGACACCGATGCGGTGTTCGACACCGTGGTCAAGCTCGACGCGACCCAGATCAAGCCACAAGTCAGCTGGGGCACGTCGCCCGAGATGGTCTTGGCGGTTGATCAGAACGTGCCGGACCCGGCAAAGGAAATGGACCTGGTCAAACGCGGTTCCATCGAACGCGCCTTGAAATACATGGGTTTGAGCGCCAATCAGGCGATCACCGATATTCAGCTGGACCGCGTATTCATTGGTTCCTGCACCAACTCGCGGATCGAAGACCTGCGCGCTGCGGCGGTGATCGCCAAGGGCCGCAAAGTCGCTTCGACGATCAAGCAAGCCATCGTGGTGCCGGGCTCGGGCCTGGTGAAGGCGCAAGCCGAGGCTGAAGGCCTGGACAAGATTTTCCTCGAAGCCGGTTTCGAGTGGCGTGAACCGGGTTGCTCGATGTGCCTGGCGATGAACCCGGACCGTTTGGAATCGGGCGAGCATTGCGCCTCGACCTCCAACCGCAACTTCGAAGGGCGTCAGGGCGCCGGTGGCCGTACGCACCTGGTGAGCCCGGCCATGGCCGCGGCGGCTGCCGTCAACGGTCGTTTCATCGACGTTCGCGAACTGATCTGAGGAACCGCACATGAGAGCTTTTACCCAACACACCGGTTTGGTCGCGCCATTGGACCGAGCCAACGTCGACACCGACCAGATCATTCCGAAGCAGTTTCTGAAGTCGATCAAGCGCACCGGTTTTGGTCCGAACCTGTTTGACGAGTGGCGCTACCTGGACGTGGGCTATGCCTACCAGGACAACTCCAAGCGTCCACTGAACAAGGATTTCGTGCTCAACGCCGAGCGTTATCAAGGCGCCAGCGTGTTGCTGGCTCGCGAGAACTTCGGTTGCGGCTCCAGCCGTGAACACGCGCCGTGGGCCCTGGAAGAGTACGGTTTCCGCAGCATCATCGCGCCGAGCTATGCCGACATCTTCTACAACAACAGCTTCAAGAACGGCTTGTTGCCGATCATCTTGAGCGACGCTGAGGTGGATGAGCTGTTCCAGCAAGTCGAAGCGAATCCTGGCTACCAGTTGACCGTCGACCTTGAAGCCCAGACCGTGACCCGGCCGGATGGCAAGGTCTACAACTTTGAGCTGGATGAATTCCGCAAGCATTGCCTGGTGAATGGTCTGGACGATATCGGTCTGACATTGATGGACCACGAGGCGATTGCGTCGTTTGAAAGCAAGCACCGGGCGAGCCAGCCCTGGTTGTTTCGCGATGTTTGATTGATCCGGGATTGATGTAGACAGGGCCGGCCTCTTCGCGAGCAAGCCCGCTCCCACAGGGGTTTTGTGAACGACGAAATTCCAATGTGGGAGCGGGCTTGCTCGCGAAGACGGCAGCCCAGACACCACAAGACTAAACCCCAAAAAGGAAGTCCCCATGACCCAGCACAGCCAAGTCGTACAAAAGCAATTCGGTGAACAGGCCTCGGCCTACCTGAGCAGTGCCGTTCACGCTCAAGGCACTGAATTCGCGCTGCTACAGGCTGAACTGGCCGGGCAGGGCAACGCCCGCGTGCTGGACCTGGGTTGCGGTGCCGGTCACGTGAGTTTCCACGTCGCCGCGTTGGTGAAAGAAGTCGTGGCCTACGACTTGTCCCAGCAAATGCTCGACGTGGTGGCTGCCGCAGCGACTGATCGTGGTTTCAGCAATGTCACCACGGTCAACGGTGCCGCCGAGCGCCTGCCGTTCGCCGATGGCGAGTTCGACTTCGTGTTCAGCCGTTATTCGGCGCACCATTGGAGCGATCTCGGCCTGGCTCTGCGGGAAGTGCGCCGGGTGCTGAAGCCGGGCGGCGTGGCGGCGTTCGTCGACGTGCTGTCGCCCGGCAGTCCGTTGTTCGACACCTACCTGCAAAGCGTCGAAGTGCTGCGCGACACCAGCCATGTACGCGATTATTCTGCTGGCGAGTGGTTGCGCCAGGTCAGCGAAGCGGGGTTGCATACCCGCAGCGCCACGCGTCAGCGGCTGCGTCTGGAGTACAACAGCTGGGTCGAACGCATGCGCACACCGCAAGTGATGCGCGCGGCGATCCGCGAGTTGCAGCAGTCGATGGGCAATGAAGTACGCGAATATTTTGAGATTGAGGCCGATGGTTCGTTCAGTACAGATGTACTGGTGCTGATGGCTGAAAGATAAGCGATAGAATTTTTCCGGGTGTGCCTGAGGGCACACCGACTGATGACATGAGGAAAGCATGAGCAAGCAGATTCTGATTCTCCCAGGTGACGGTATTGGCCCGGAAATCATGGCCGAAGCAGTCAAAGTGCTGGAACTGGCCAACACCAAGTACAGCCTGGGCTTCGAGCTGAGCCACGACGTGATCGGTGGCGCCGCCATCGACAAGCACGGCGTGCCGCTGGCTGACGAAACCCTGGATCGCGCGCGCGCTGCAGATGCGGTACTGCTGGGCGCCGTGGGCGGCCCGAAATGGGACACCATCGAGCGTGATATCCGCCCTGAGCGCGGCCTGCTGAAAATTCGTGCGCAACTGGGCCTGTTCGGCAACCTGCGTCCGGCGATCCTGTACCCGCAACTGGCCGAGGCGTCGAGCCTGAAGCCTGAAATCGTCGCGGGCCTGGACATCCTGATCGTCCGTGAACTGACCGGCGGCATCTACTTCGGCGCGCCACGCGGTACGCGTACCCTGGAAAACGGCGAACGTCAGTCCTACGACACGCTGCCGTACAGCGAAAGCGAAATCCGCCGTATCGCCCGTGTCGGTTTCGACATGGCCATGGTTCGTGGCAAGAAGCTCTGCTCGGTGGACAAGGCCAACGTACTGGCCTCCAGCCAACTGTGGCGTGAAATTGTCGAAGAAGTGGCCAAGGATTACCCTGAAGTCGAACTGAGCCACATGTACGTCGACAACGCCGCGATGCAACTGGTGCGTGCACCGAAGCAGTTCGACGTGATCGTCACCGATAACATGTTCGGCGACATCCTGTCGGACCAGGCATCGATGCTCACCGGTTCCATCGGCATGCTGCCCTCGGCGTCCCTGGACACCAACAACAAGGGCATGTACGAGCCGTGCCACGGTTCGGCGCCGGACATCGCGGGCAAAGGCATTGCCAACCCGTTGGCGACCATTTTGTCGGTGTCGATGATGCTGCGTTACAGCTTCAACTTGCAGGATGCGGCGGATGCGATCGAGAAGGCCGTCAGTCTGGTTTTGGACCAGGGCCTGCGCACTGGCGACATCTGGTCGACCGGTTGCACTAAAGTCGGTACGCAGGAAATGGGTGACGCAGTAGTCGCCGCGCTGCGGAATCTGTAATCTCTCGGGCCCGCTGCCACTTTCAACTTCGAAAGCAGCGGCCCACTTTTTAAAGAAGGTGTAGTTGCGATGAAACGTGTAGGTCTGATCGGTTGGCGCGGTATGGTCGGTTCCGTGCTCATGCAGCGGATGCTGGAAGAGCAGGATTTCGATCTTATCGAGCCGGTGTTTTTCACCACTTCCAATGTCGGTGGCCAAGGCCCGTCCGTGGGCAAGGACATTGCTCCGCTCAAGGACGCTTACAGCATTGAAGAGCTGAAGACCCTCGACGTGATTCTGACCTGCCAGGGTGGCGACTACACCAGCGAAGTCTTCCCGAAACTGCGCGAAGCCGGTTGGCAGGGTTACTGGATCGACGCCGCTTCCAGCCTGCGTATGCAGGATGACGCGGTGATCGTGCTGGACCCGGTGAACCGCAAGGTCATCGACCAGCAGCTCGACGCGGGCACCAAGAACTACATCGGCGGCAACTGCACCGTCAGCCTGATGCTGATGGGCCTGGGCGGTCTGTTCGAAGCCGGCCTGGTCGAGTGGATGAGCGCCATGACTTATCAGGCGGCCTCCGGTGCCGGCGCGCAGAACATGCGTGAACTGATCAAGCAAATGGGCGCGACCCACGCCGCTGTCGCCGATCAACTGGCCGACCCGGCCAGCGCGATCCTCGACATCGACCGTCGTGTGGCCGAAGCCATGCGCAGCGACGCTTACCCGACTGAAAACTTCGGCGTACCGCTGGCCGGCAGCCTGATCCCGTGGATCGACAAGGAACTGCCGAACGGCCAGAGCCGCGAAGAGTGGAAGGCCCAGGCCGAGACCAACAAGATCCTCGGTCGCTTCAAGAGCCCGATCCCGGTCGATGGCATCTGCGTGCGCATCGGCGCCATGCGTTGCCACAGCCAGGCGCTGACCATCAAGCTGAACAAAGACGTGCCGATCGCTGATATCGAAGGGCTGATCAGCCAGCACAACCCTTGGGTCAAGCTGGTACCGAACAACCGCGAAGCCAGCATTCAGGAACTGAGCCCGACGAAAGTCACCGGCACCCTGAACGTACCGGTTGGCCGTCTGCGCAAGCTGAACATGGGCACCCAGTACGTCGGCGCTTTCACCGTTGGCGACCAACTGCTGTGGGGCGCGGCCGAACCGCTGCGTCGCATGCTGCGGATCCTGCTTGAGCGTTGATCGTTTAAAGCTGTGAAAGAACCCGTGCCTTGAAAGAGGTGCGGGTTTTTTTATGGGCGGCAACCTGATGCTGATGGGTTGCCTGATCGGCCGCCTTCGCGAGCAAGCCCGCTCCCACATGGGAATGCGGTTACCCTGTGGGAGCGGGCTTGCTCGCGAAGAGGCCGGAACATCCACTACAAATCCCGGCAGAAATTGCCTGCACGCCACCCACCCGGTAAAGTGCCGCTCCCCCCGTTTCGCCAGAGGTAGAACCATGAGCCAGTCCTTCGATATTGCCGTGATCGGCGCCACCGGTACCGTCGGCGAAACGCTCGTGCAGATTCTCGAAGAGCGGGACTTCCCGGTCGCCAACCTGCACCTGTTGGCCAGCAGCGAATCCGCCGGGCATTCGGTACCGTTTCGCGGCAAGAACGTGCGCGTGCGCGAAGTCGATGAGTTCGATTTCAGCAAGGTGCAACTGGTGTTCTTCGCCGCCGGCCCGGCAGTCACCCTGAGCTTCGCCTCCCGTGCCCGCGCGGCCGGTTGCTCGCTGATTGACCTGTCCGGCGCACTGTCGGCCGATGAAGCGCCGCAAATCGTGCCGGAAGCCAACGCCCAGGTACTGGCCGGTCTGAAAAAGCCATTCCAGGTCAGCAGCCCGAGCCCGTCGGCCACCACACTGGCCGTGGTGCTCGCGCCGTTGCTCGACGTGATCGACCTGCAATGGGTCAACGTGACCGCCAGCCTGGCCGTTTCCGCCCAAGGCCGCGAAGCCGTGACCGAACTGGCCCGGCAGACCGCCGAGCTGCTCAACGTGCGTCCGCTGGAGCCGACATTCTTCGATCGGCAGATGGCGTTCAACCTGCTGGCCCAGGTCGGCAAACCTGACGAGCAAGGTCATACGCTGCTGGAAAAGCGCCTGGTGCGAGAGCTGCGTCAGGTCATGGCGCTACCTTTATTAAAGATTTCCGCAACTTGCATTCAAGCCCCGGTGTTTTTTGGCGATAGCTTTAGCGTGACCTTGCAGTCATCGAGCGCTGTGGACCTGGCTAAAGTCAACGCCGCCCTGGAAGACGCGCCGGGTATCGAACTGGTGGAAGCCGGCGATTACCCGACACCGGTAGGTGATGCGGTCGGGCAGGATGTGGTCTACGTTGGTCGGGTACGCAGCGGTGTCGACGACCTGTCGGAACTTAATTTGTGGCTGACGTCAGATAACGTACGCAAAGGCGCGGCGCTCAATGCTGTGCAGGTGGCTGAATTGTTGATAAAAGACCTGCTGTAAAAGATACTTGGCAACAATTTGTCGAATGATTCTAGCCGAGCGCTATGCTTGGCCGGAGTGCTAAAGGCAAGTCACCCTACGGGACTTTCCGGGGCATCAAAGAAATGATCGCGCGCGACGACCCTTCGCCGCCGCGCGCAATGCCTTACGGCAGCGACTTTCAATACCTTCTCGCTGGCCGAGGAATGTTCAAACAAAGGATGAGGCTATGGTTCAAGTTCGCAAACTGGTGTTAGCAATAGCGGCCGCCTCGGCGCTGTCCTCCGGTATGGCGCATGCTCTCGGGCTCGGGGAACTGACCCTGAAATCGACGCTGAACCAGCCCCTGGTCGCAGAAATCGAGCTGCTCGACGTCAAGGACCTCACCGCTGCCGAAGTGGTGCCGAGCCTGGCCTCGCCAGAAGATTTCGCCAAGGCCGGGGTTGATCGCCAGGCGTTTCTCAACGACCTGACCTTCACTCCGGTGCTCAACGCCAGCGGCAAAAGCATCCTGCGCGTGACCTCCAGCAAACCGCTTTCCGAACCGATGGTGAAATTCCTGGTTCAGGTGATGTGGCCTAACGGTCGCTTGTTGCGCGATTACAGCGTGCTGCTCGATCCGTCCAAATTCTCGCCGCAAACTGCCGATGCCGCCGCCCAACCTGCGCCGTCCCAGGCAGTGACCGCGCCGATGACCGGTGCTACCAAGCCAACGACCTACACCACCACGCCGCGCGATACCCTGTGGGAAATCGCGGCCAAGGCGCGCAATGGCGGCTCGGTGCAGCAAACCATGCTGGCCATCCAGGCGCTGAACCCGGATGCCTTCATCAACGGCAACATCAACTTGCTGAAAACCGGCCAGGTCCTGCGCATGCCGGATCAGGTGCAAAGCACCAGCCTGCCGCAACCCAAGGCCATCGCTGAAGTCGCCGCGCAGAACACCGCGTGGCGCCAGGGTCGTCGCTATGTGGCCAAGCCTGGCACCGGCCAGCAGCAACTCGATGCCACCAAGCGTGGAAGTGCCGATGCCACTCCGACCCAGGCAGCGAAAGACAAGCTGAGCCTGGTGTCTGCCGAATCCGGCAAGGGCCGCAAGGGTGCCGCCGGTGATGCGAAGAATTTGAGCAACAAACTGGCGGTGACCCAGGAAAGCCTCGACACGACCCGTCGTGACAACGCTGAACTGAAAAGCCGCATGACCGATCTGCAAAGTCAGCTGGACAAGCTGCAACGCCTGATCGAACTGAAAAACAATCAACTGGCCAAGTTGCAGGCTGAAGGCGCTGCTGCTCCGGCCGCTCCAGCGGCGACGGCGGCTGCTCCGTCGATCTCGGCGGAACTGACGCCTGCTCCTGCACCGGCGGCAACCCCGGCTGAAGCTGCACCGACCGCCACGGCTCCGGTTACACCTGCGCCTGTTGTCACCGCACCTGAGGCCACAACGGCCCCGGCTGAAACCCCAGTCGAATCGACGCCTGCCGCGTCCGACAACCAGAAGTTCAACGACCTGCTGACCAATCCGATCCTGTTGGGTCTGGTGGGCGGTGGTGCCATCGTCCTGCTGCTGTTGCTGTTGCTGCTGGCCCGTCGCCGCAAAGCCCAGCAAGAAGCCGAAAAGCACCTGCGCATGGCGCGTGCCCTGGCTGAAGAGCAAGAGTTTTCCACCGAGCAAGACTTGCCGGAAAGCAGCTTCGAAGGCCTTGAAGTTCCGCCGCCAGCGGTGACGCTCACTAAGCCAGGGGCGCCAGTGCCTCCGCCAGCACCGGCTCCGGTAATTGCGCCGGTTATCGTCACTCCGCCGATCGCCGCACCGCTGGTTTCGCCAGCCGCCGAGCGCAATGACGACGTGCTGAGCCACGCTCAGTCTCACATCAACGCGGGTCGCCTGAACCAGGCAGCAGCGTTGCTCGAAGACGGTATCAAGCAAGAACCACAACGCAGCGACCTGCGCCTGAAGCTGATGGAAGTCTACGGTCAGCAAGGCGATCGTGATGCGTTCGTCGCCCAGGAACGCCAACTGGTGGCCAATGGCGATAACTTCGCTCAGGTCGAACAGCTGAAAAGCCGTTTCCCGGCCATGGCCCTCGCGGCGGCGGGTGGCATCGCTGCCGCCGCTATCGCCGCCGAACTGGACGCCCAGTACGTCAAAGACCTGCTGCTGGATGAACCTGAAGCGCCAACTCCGGCCGCTGAAGATGATCTCGACAGCGCGTTCGACTTGAGCCTGGATGATCTGGAAAACGCCTCTCCGGCAGTGGTTGCTCCAACGCCAGCGCCGGAACCTTTGGCCGAACTGGACGAGTTCCCGCTGGACGACGACCTGAGCTTTGAGTCGGTGCTGCAGCAGCAGACCGACATCAAGGAAAACCTCGACGACCTGTCGGACTTCGATCTGGACCTGGACCTCGGTGGCGATGCTTCGCCAGCGACCCTGGCCGAAGATGATTTCCTGCTGGACCTGGACGAAGGCGTCAAAGACCTGCCTCCTGTCGATGCGCCAACCGTGAACGAAGCGGCGTTGGATGACCTGGAGCTGCCGGCCGATTTCGACCTGTCCCTGGCTGACGAAATGGACGTTCCTGAGCCCAAGGATGCGTTCGCGGCTGAGCTGGATGACGTCAACGCCGAGCTGGATCGTCTGTCCCAGACCATCAACGAGCCCACCTTCACCGCCGAAGACGCGGCCGCCTCGGTGGCTGACGAGCCGGAATTCGATTTCCTCTCCGGTACCGATGAAGTCGCCACCAAACTCGATCTGGCCCAGGCCTACATCGACATGGGCGACAACGACGGCGCCCGCGACATCCTCAACGAAGTCGTGACCGAGGGTGATGCAGGTCAGAAGAGCGAAGCCAAGGAAATGCTTTCGCGCCTGGCTTGATTCGAGATCGGCAGTAAACAAAACGGCAGCCCATTGAGGCTGCCGTTTTTGTTTCTGTATCACCGCAAATCCCCTGTGGGAGCGGGCTTGCTCGCGAATGCGGTGTGTCATTCAGCATTGATGGTGACTGACACACCGCATTCGCGAGCAAGCCCGCTCCCACAAGGGGATCTACTGCGCTAATCAGGCCAACAAATCCTCATAAAACGCACCAAACGGCCGGGTAGGGTGGGCAATCTGGATCTCCAGAATCCACAACCCGACATTCGGGCAGTCTTCGAAATTGCCCAAATCCCCCGCCCGGTAAATCGCATGGGGGAAATCGCTGACCCGATGCCCCTTGATCTCCAGGTTCAACTTCCAGCCCATCGCCGTCGCTTGCTCATCGGCATAGCGATACAACTCAGGCCCGGCCACCTGTTGCGTGCGCCAGTAATCGTGAACCTGATCAAACAGGGTTTTCGCCGCCACGGCACACGCCTTCATCTCGGGATCGTCGCCGACCGTGAAGGTCGCCCCTGAATCGCCTTCGTGACGATCCCAGACCACGCCGAGGTCGATAAAGAAAATATCGTTTTGCGCCAGCACCGGATCGCCGTCGGAGCGCTGCTTGAAGGTTTTCAGGGTGTTTTCGCCGAAACGAATCTTTGATGGGTGCCAGATGCGGTCCATGCCCAGTTCGTTCAGCACTTCAAGGCTCATCGCCTGGGCTTCGGATTCCAGCATGCCGGGTTTGACGCGGCGGGCCATTTCTTCGATGGCTTCCCAGGTCTTGCGTTTGGCGTGGAGCATGCCGTCCAGGCTATAAGCCAGGCCTACGGCTTCTTTGAGGGTGGCGGTCATCATCAGGTCTCGGTTTTATGTTTTCGTTGTGTAGTCATCTATATAGCGAAGTCGGCGGGAGCGATGCAATGGTCCAAACGCCACACAGCTCTGGCGTCATCGACCTGCGGCCTTATAATGCCCGCCTTTGCGTAGATCAGCAGGCTGTCACCCCTTGGCAAATATAGATAATCCGGCTGCTGAAATGGCGGCCGACGGCTTTTTCCGGGTCGCATTGGGCGTTGAATACAAAGGCTCGCGTTATCGCGGCTGGCAGCGTCAGGCCTCTGGCGTGCTGACCGTGCAGGAAACCCTCGAAAATGCACTGTCCAAAGTCGCCGATTCGCCAGTGTCGCTGCATTGCGCCGGGCGCACCGATGCGGGCGTGCATGCCTGCGGCCAAGTGGTGCATTTCGACACTCAGGTCGAGCGCTCGCTGAAAGCCTGGGTCATGGGCGCCAACATCAATTTGCCCCACGACGTCAGCGTCAGTTGGGCGCAGGTCATGCCGGCGCATTTTCATGCGCGGTTCAAGGCTATCGCCCGGCGCTATCGCTACGTGATCTACAACGATCAGATCCGCCCGGCGCACCTGAACGAAGAAATCACTTGGAACCATCGTCCGCTGGACGTCGAGCGCATGGCTGAAGCCGCGCAGTACCTGGTCGGCACTCACGACTTCAGCGCCTTTCGCGCCGGGCAATGCCAGGCCAAGTCGCCGATCAAGGAATTGCACCACCTGCGCGTGACGCGACACGGCAAGATGATCGTGCTCGATATCCGCGCCAGCGCTTTCCTGCATCACATGGTGCGCAACATCGCCGGGGTACTGATGACCATTGGCTCCGGCGAGCGCCCGGTGGAGTGGATGAAAGAAGTGCTGGAGAGCCGCATTCGCCGTTCCGGCGGCGTGACGGCGCACCCGTACGGCCTGTATCTGGTGCAGGTGGAATACCGCGACGAGTTCCAGTTGCCCGAACGTTACATTGGGCCGCACTTCTTGACCGGTTTCGCCGAACTTGACGGCTGACGCCCTCGAACGCATTTGTTACCATCCGGGACTTTCTCGGATTTGCCCTGGGGTTTTATCGACATGTCAGCCGTTCGCAGCAAGATTTGTGGGATTACCCGCATAGAAGATGCGCTGGCGGCAGTCGAGGCCGGGGCCGATGCGATCGGGTTTGTGTTTTACGCCAAGAGCCCACGGGCGGTGACGTTTCAGCAGGCGAGGTCGATTATCAAGGCCTTGCCGCCGTTCGTGACCACCGTGGGTTTGTTCGTCAATGTCAGTCGCTGCGAGTTGGGAGAGATCCTCGACGCGGTGCCGCTGGACCTGCTGCAGTTCCACGGTGACGAAACCGCTGAAGAATGCGAAGGCTGGCATCGACCGTACATCAAGGCTCTGCGGGTCAAGGCCGGGGATGATATTGCGGCGGCATGCGATGCGTTTCCGAGTGCCAGCGGTATCCTGCTTGATGCTTATGTCGAAGGGGTGCCGGGCGGAACCGGCGAAGCGTTCGACTGGTCATTGATACCGCAAGGCTTGAGCAAGCCGATCATCCTCGCGGGCGGGCTCAACCCTGAAAACGTTGCCGAGGCGATTGCCCGGGTCCGGCCGTATGCGGTGGATGTCAGCGGTGGAGTAGAGGCGAGCAAAGGCATCAAGGATCACGCAAAGATCCGCGCATTTATCAAAGCAATACGTGATGTGACGGCTGGCTAACTGCCGCCGTCCATAACTTCACTTGCACGAAAGCAGGCACGGCTGAGGGTTTTTGGGGTGTACGCAGGTCAGTTTCGCTGACCCGGCAACCCGCTGATCATCGCCACACACATGAATTTAGCTCAAGGGCATACGCGGGGCTGCGAACCAAAGCGTTCGGGCCGCCGGTACTGGAGAAAGAAAGCATGAGCAACTGGTTAGTAGACAAACTGATCCCTTCGATCATGCGTTCCGAGGTCAAGAAGAGCTCGGTGCCTGAAGGTCTTTGGCACAAATGCCCGTCTTGCGAGGCTGTGCTGTATCGTCCAGAGCTGGAAAAGACCCTGGACGTTTGCCCCAAGTGCAACCACCACATGCGTATCGGCGCCCGCGCCCGTATCGACATCTTCCTCGACGCTGAAGGCCGTGCCGAACTGGGCGCTGACCTGGAGCCGGTTGACCGTCTGAAATTCCGCGACGGCAAGAAGTACAAGGACCGCCTGACCGCTGCGCAAAAGGCGACTGGCGAAAAAGACGCACTGATCTCCATGAGCGGCACCCTGTTGGGCATGCCGGTGGTTGTCTCGGCGTTCGAATTCTCCTTCATGGGTGGTTCCATGGGCGCCATCGTCGGTGAGCGCTTCGTTCGCGCCGCCAACTACGCGCTGGAAAACAAATGCCCGATGATCTGCTTCGCCGCCTCCGGTGGTGCGCGGATGCAGGAAGCCCTGATCTCGCTGATGCAAATGGCCAAGACCTCCGCGGTACTGGCGCGTCTGCGTGAAGAAGGCATTCCGTTTATCTCGGTACTGACCGACCCGGTCTACGGCGGCGTTTCCGCCAGTCTGGCTATGCTTGGCGACGTGATCGTCGGTGAGCCGAAAGCCCTGATCGGCTTCGCCGGTCCGCGCGTAATCGAGCAGACCGTGCGTGAAAAACTGCCGGAAGGCTTCCAGCGCAGCGAGTTCCTGCTGGAACACGGCGCGATCGACATGATCATTCACCGTCAGGAACTGCGTCCGCGCCTGGGCAACCTGCTGGCACAAATGATGGGCCTGCCGACGCCGAAATTCGTCGCCGCGCCAATCGAGCCAATTGTGGTTCCGCCGGTACCTGCCAACATATGACCCAACGTACCCTTGGCGAGTGGCTCGCCTACCTTGAGCAGTTGCACCCTTCGGCCATCGACATGGGCCTGGAGCGCTCGCAACAGGTAGCGTCCCGCATGGGACTGGGCAAGCCGGCGCCTCGGGTGATCACGGTCACCGGCACCAACGGCAAGGGTTCCACCTGTGCGTTCGTGGCTTCGTTGCTGCGGGCGCAGGGCCTGAGCGTTGGTGTCTACAGTTCTCCGCACCTGCTGCGTTACAACGAGCGGGTGCAGGTCAACGGTGTCGAAGCTTCTGATGTCGAGCTGTGCGAAGCCTTTGCTGCAGTCGAGGCTGGCCGTGGCGAGACGACCCTGACCTACTTCGAAATGGGCACCTTGGCGGCGTTCTGGCTGTTTCAACAGGCCAGTCTCGATGCCGTGGTGCTGGAAGTCGGCCTGGGCGGGCGTCTGGACACGGTCAACGTGGTGGATGCCGATATCGCGCTGGTCACCAGCATCGGCGTCGATCACGCCGATTACCTGGGTGATACCCGTGAGTCCGTGGCTTTCGAAAAGGCCGGCATTTTCCGCCAAGGCGCGCCTGCGCTGTGTGGCGATCTGAATCCTCCCCAACCTTTGCTGGATAAAGCGCGCGAGCTGGCTTGCCCGTTTTTCTTGCGTGGGCGCGATTTCGACCTCGGCATCACCAATCAAAACTGGCAATGGCGCGGTCTCGACGCTCAAGGGCGCGTGGTCGAGCTGCATGACTTGCCGTTGCTGGATCTGCCGATGGAAAACGCGGCGCTGGCGCTGCAGGCTTATCTGTTGCTCGGTTTGCCGTGGGTCGATGCACAGATTATTGAAGCGTTGAAAGCTACACGAATCGTCGGTCGTCTCGATCGCCGGCAGTTCGAGTGGCAGGGCAAGCAGTTGAATGTGTTGCTGGATGTGGGACACAACCCGCATGCGGCAGAGTATCTGGCCCGGCGTCTGGCCAGTCGTCCACCGGTTGGCAAGCGTCTGGCGGTGTTCGGATTGCTGGCGGACAAGGATCTGGATGGTGTTGTCGGCGAATTGAATGCTAGTGTCCAGTCATGGGCTGTCGCGCCGCTGGATTCTCCACGGGCGCGTCCGGTTGCGGATTTACACGCGGCCTTGCAGAACCTTGGCGCGTCGGTAACGTCCTATGGCAGTGTGGCGGCCGCCCTGGAAGGGCAGTGCGCACTGGCGACGAGCGACGACGAGATTCTGTTGTTCGGATCATTTTATTGTGTTGCCGAGGCCCTTGAATGGCTGGCCCGGCGCTCCACGGAGGAAGCGGCAAATGGCTTTGCTGGATAAGGCGTACAAACAGCGCATGGTCGGTGCCCTGGTGCTGATCGCGCTGGCAGTGATTTTCTTGCCGATGCTGTTTTCCCGTCAGGACGAACAACGTCAGGTGACGGTGCAGGCGCCATCTGCGCCGCAAGCACCGTCGGTGCCACAGTTGCAGGTCGAGCCAGTGGTGGTGCCTGAACCGCAAGTTTTGCCTCAGGAACCCGTGCCGAGCGACGACGAGATTGCCGATCAGCAAGCGCCATCGACACCGATTGCTCCGGCTGCTCCCGTGGTTTCGACCCCGGCACCTGCCGCAAAACCGGTGACGCCGCCACCTGCGCCTGTCGCCAAACCTGCGCCAGCCCAGCCGATTGCTGCCGCACCGGCGAAGCCAGACACCACCCAGAGCCGCGTCGATGCCAATGGCTTGTCAGTCAGTTGGTCGGTGCAGCTGGCCAGCCTGTCGAGTCGTGCCAGCGCCGAAAGCCTGCAGAAATCCCTGCGCAGCCAGGGTTACAACGCCTACATCCGTACCGCCGATGGCAAGAATCGGGTGTTTGTCGGGCCGCTGATCGAGCGTGCAGAAGCCGATCGCCTGCGTGATTTGTTGGGTCGCCAGCAAAACCTCAAAGGTTTTGTCGTACGCTTCCAGCCTGAACGCGGCTAACGTAGCAGCTGCCGAGCCCGCGAGGCTGCGTCCGGCTGCGAAGCAGTCGTAACCCTGCGTCCACGGTCTTATTACGGCCGCGGCGGCTGAATTTGCGACTGCTGCGCAGTCGAACGCAGGCTTCGCCAGCTGCTACAGGACGTAGCGCTGCTCGATAAGGGTTAATACTATCGCCCCGATTTGAAATGCACTGACAATCGCAGCTTACCGATAAGCATGGGCTCTGCTAAAATGCGCCGCCTTATCCGTCTGTAGGCTGCACTGTGCCATTTACCTGGGTTGACTGGGCGATCGTTGCAATCGTCGCCATCTCCGCATTGATCAGTCTGAGCCGCGGCTTCGTTAAAGAAGCATTATCGCTGGTGACCTGGATCATCGCAGGAGTCGTCGCCTGGATGTTCGGTGGTTCATTGTCCGAGTACCTCGCCGGATACATCGAAACGCCTTCGGCTCGTGTGATCACGGGCTGCGCCATCATGTTTGTCGCCACGTTAATCGTAGGCGCAATGATCAATTATCTTATCGGCGAGTTGGTTCGCGTCACCGGGCTGTCCGGGACCGATCGATTCCTCGGCATGGCCTTCGGCGCCGCACGTGGCGTGTTGCTGGTGGTCGTGGCGGTCGGGCTGTTGAGCCTGGGGCCGGTACAGCAGGACAGCTGGTGGAAAGAATCACAGCTGGTGCCAAAATTTTTATTGGTCGCAGACTGGTCCAAAAACCTGATCCTCGGGTGGAGCAGTCAGTGGCTTGCCAGCGGAATCAGCGTACCCGCTGAAATTCCGTTCAAGGATCACCTCTTGCCGACGGCCAAAACGCCTCAGTAAGTGGTGTTCAGTTCAGATCCATTAAGTAGGGGTTGCGTCGCATGTGTGGCATCGTCGGTATCGTCGGTAAGTCGAACGTCAATCAGGCGCTGTATGACGCGCTAACCGTGCTCCAGCACCGCGGCCAGGACGCTGCCGGTATTGTCACCAGCCATGATGGCCGGTTATTCCTGCGCAAGGACAATGGTCTTGTGCGTGACGTGTTCCATCAGCGTCACATGCAGCGCCTGGTCGGCCACATGGGCATTGGCCATGTGCGTTATCCGACCGCGGGCAGTTCGACTTCGGCCGAGGCTCAACCGTTTTACGTCAACTCGCCTTACGGCATTACCCTGGCGCACAACGGTAACCTGACCAACGTTGAACAACTGGCCAAGGAGATTTACGAATCTGACCTGCGCCACGTCAACACCAACTCCGATTCGGAAGTGCTGCTCAACGTGTTCGCTCACGAACTGGCCCAGCGCGGCAAGTTGCAGCCTACCGAAGAAGACGTGTTTGCCGCCGTAACTGACGTGCACAACCGTTGCGTCGGTGGTTACGCGGTCGTGGCGATGATCACCGGCTACGGCATCGTCGGTTTCCGCGACCCGCACGGCATCCGCCCGATCGTCTTCGGCCAGCGTCACACCGACGAAGGCGTCGAGTACATGATCGCCTCCGAAAGCGTGTCGCTGGACGTGCTCGGTTTCACCCTGATTCGCGACCTGGCACCGGGTGAAGCGGTCTACATCACTGAAGACGGCAAGCTGCACACCCGTCAGTGTGCGACCAACCCGTCCCTGACTCCGTGCATCTTCGAACACGTCTACCTGGCGCGTCCGGACTCGATCATCGACGGCGTGTCGGTCTACAAGGCTCGTCTGCGCATGGGCGAGAAACTCGCCGACAAGATCCTGCGCGAGCGTCCTGAGCACGACATCGATGTGGTCATCCCGATCCCGGACACCAGCCGCACCGCTGCCCTGGAGCTGGCGAACCACCTGGGCGTCAAGTTCCGCGAAGGCTTCGTGAAG
Organism: Pseudomonas nunensis; assembly: GCF_024296925.1. Classification (NCBI taxonomy): domain Bacteria; kingdom Pseudomonadati; phylum Pseudomonadota; class Gammaproteobacteria; order Pseudomonadales; family Pseudomonadaceae; genus Pseudomonas; species Pseudomonas nunensis. The sequence goes on along the minus strand of NZ_CP101125.1, from coordinate 3,880,772 downwards.
AACCGCTACATCGGCCGGACCTTCATCATGCCGGGCCAGGCTGCACGGAAAAAATCCGTACGCCAGAAGCTCAACGCCATCGAACTGGAATTCCGCGGCAAGAACGTGATGCTGGTGGACGACTCGATCGTTCGCGGCACCACCTGCAAGCAGATCATCCAGATGGCCCGTGAAGCCGGCGCGAAAAACGTCTACTTCTGCTCGGCGGCCCCGGCCGTTCGCTACCCGAACGTCTACGGCATCGACATGCCGAGCGCTCACGAACTGATCGCGCACAACCGTTCGACTCAGGACGTGGCTGATCTGATCGGTGCTGACTGGTTGATCTATCAGGACTTGCCTGACTTGATCGAAGCGGTCGGTGGCGGCAAGATCAAGATCGAGAAGTTCGATTGCGCAGTGTTCGACGGCCAGTACGTTACCGGCGATGTCGACGAGGCTTACCTGAACAAGATCGAGCAGGCGCGTAACGATGCCTCCAAGGTCAAGACTCAGGCAGTCAGCGCGATCATTGATCTGTATAACAACTGAGTAAACGAACGGCCTGTAGGAGCGAGGCTTGCCCGCGAAGCTTTTGGCGTTCCCAAAGGTCCCTTCGCGGGCAAGCCATGCTCCTGCAGGCCGGTTTTGTATCTATTACCGAGTAGGGCAAGGAGTGACAGCATGAGTCAGGATTGGGATGCCGGTCGGCTGGACAGCGACCTCGATGGCGTAGCGTTCGATACCCTGGCCGTACGCGCCGGTCAGCACCGTACGCCGGAAGGCGAACACGGTGATCCGATGTTCTTCACCTCCAGCTACGTATTCCGCACCGCTGCCGATGCGGCGGCGCGTTTTTCCGGTGAAGTGCCGGGTAACGTTTACTCGCGCTACACCAACCCGACCGTGCGTGCGTTCGAAGAGCGTATCGCCGCGCTGGAAAGCGCCGAGCAAGCGGTGGCCACGGCCACTGGCATGGCTGCGATCATGGCGGTGGTGATGAGCCTGTGCAGCGCTGGCGACCACGTGCTGGTGTCGCGCAGCGTGTTCGGCTCGACCATCAGTCTGTTCGAAAAGTACTTCAAGCGCTTCGGCATCGAAGTCGACTACGTGCCGCTGGCGGACCTGTCCGGCTGGGATGCGGCGATCAAGGCCAACACCAAGTTGCTGTTCGTCGAATCGCCGTCCAACCCGCTGGCCGAGTTGGTGGACATCGCCGAACTGTCGAAAATCGCTCACGCCAAAGGCGCGATGCTAGTGGTCGACAACTGCTTCTGCACGCCGGCCTTGCAACAGCCGTTGAAGCTCGGCGCAGACATCGTTGTGCACTCGGCGACCAAGTTCATCGACGGCCAAGGCCGTTGCATGGGCGGCGTGGTGGCTGGTCGCAGCGAGCAGATGAAAGAAATCGTCGGCTTCCTGCGTACCGCCGGGCCGACCCTCAGCCCATTCAACGCCTGGATTTTCCTCAAGGGCCTCGAAACCCTGAACCTGCGGATGAAGGCTCACTGTGCCAACGCCCAGCAACTGGCCGAATGGCTGGAGCAGCAGGACGGTATCGAGAAAGTGCATTACGCCGGTCTCAAAAGCCATCCGCAGCATGAGCTGGCCCTGCGTCAGCAGAAGGGCTTCGGCGCGGTCGTGAGTTTCGAGGTCAAGGGCGGCAAAGAGGGCGCGTGGCGCTTTATCGATGCGACCCGTTTGATTTCCATCACCGCCAACCTCGGCGACACCAAGACCACTATCACCCACCCGAGCACCACCTCCCACGGCCGTCTGGCGCCGCAAGAGCGTGAAGCGGCGGGCATCCGTGACAGCCTGATCCGCATCGCGGTCGGCCTGGAAGATGTAGCCGACCTGCAAGCCGATCTGGCGCGCGGGTTGGCTGCCTTGTGATCGAGTTGTCTACGCCGAGTACGGGCACCCATGGTCGTGTGGCGCTGGTTACCGGTGCCGCACGCGGTATCGGCCTGGGCATCGCGGCCTGGCTGATCAGCGAAGGCTGGCAAGTGGTGTTGACGGACCTGGATCGCATTCGCGGTTCGAAAGTGGCGAAGGTGCTGGGCGACAACGCCTGGTTCATCGCCATGGACGTCTCGAACGAAGGACAGGTCGCGCTGGGCGTCGCCGAAGTGCTGGGGCAGTTCGGGCGTCTGGATGCGCTGGTGTGCAACGCGGCGGTCGCCGATCCGCATAACATCACTCTGGAAAGCCTCGATCTGGCCTACTGGAACCGCGTTTTGGCGGTCAACCTCAGTGGGCCGATGTTGCTGGCCAAGCACTGTGCGCCGTACCTGCGTGCTCACAACGGTGCAATCGTTAATCTGGCCTCGACCCGCGCCGGGCAGTCGGAACCGGACACAGAGGCTTACGCGGCGAGCAAGGGCGGCCTGTTAGCCCTGACTCACGCGTTGGCGATCAGTCTGGGGCCAGAGATCCGCGTCAACGCGGTCAGCCCCGGCTGGATCGATGCCCGGGATCCGACGGCACGGCGTGCCGAACCGTTGACCGATGCCGACCATGCCCAGCATCCGGCGGGCAGGGTAGGGACGGTCGAGGACGTGGCGGCGATGGTGGCGTGGTTGTTATCCAGGAATGCCGGTTTCGTCACGGGCCAGGAGTTCGTGGTGGATGGCGGCATGACTAAGAAGATGATCTACAGCGAGTAGTCCGCATCATTCTGGATGCATTGATGCTGAATGTACCGCCGTCTTCGCGAGCAAGCCCGCTCCCACAGTGGGTTTGTGTGTCGTACACATAATATCTGTTTACTGCCAATCAACTGTGGGAGCGGCGGTGCGACGATTCGACTTGCTCGCGAAAGCGGTCTGTCGGCATAAGCATGATGATGGCGGTTGGCAACGCGCTGTCGAATGACACGATTTTGTCTTTTTCAGAAAAACTTCAATCCTGCTATTGACTTAGGTTCGCTACCTGCGTAAATTTCGCGGCCTCGGAGATGCAAACGGGTGATTAGCTCAGCTGGGAGAGCGTCTGCCTTACAAGCAGAATGTCGGCGGTTCGATCCCGTCATCACCCACCACTTCCGAGAGTCTTGCGAAAGCAAGATGGAAGCTTTTAAAAGCCTCCACCGACGCGCAGCGGTAGTTCAGTCGGTTAGAATACCGGCCTGTCACGCCGGGGGTCGCGGGTTCGAGTCCCGTCCGCTGCGCCATATTTGCGAAGCAGGTTTTGCCCTGGTTCGAGATTGAAAGCCTCGAAGCTTTCAGTCAGACGAGTTAATTGGACGCAAGTCCAAAGCGATACGCAGCGGTAGTTCAGTCGGTTAGAATACCGGCCTGTCACGCCGGGGGTCGCGGGTTCGAGTCCCGTCCGCTGCGCCATATCTGCTTCAAGGCCCACTGAACGCCTTGAAGCTACGAAGAAAGACGCTGGTCATGCCAGTATCCACTTCGAGTCGATAGCAAAGACCCTGGTCGAAAGACCGGGGTTTTTTGTGTCTGCGATTTGGCTTTTCCTTCCTTTTCCCTCGCCTCAGGGATTCGCATCCGCCGAACAGGCGCGATCTGCAATGAATTCTGACGTTTCGTGATAATTCCTCTCAAATACCCGCAGCCCTGATTAACCGGTGCTTGCGTGCCGAAATCCCCCTCTCGTGACTGATTTATTCAAGTATTTACTGGGTGCAAACCGCACAAAGCGCTTTATTTGAAGTCCCATCACTAATTAGAATGAGTCGCATTTAAAATATTTCTTCGCGCAGGGTTCCATTAGATGAGTGATGCAGCGATGCCGACGGGGCAAACCTTCCACGACCTGTACCGCGACCACCGGGGCTGGCTCGAAAGTTGGTTAAGACGACGCATGAGCAACGGCAGTGATGCCGCGGACCTGAGTCAGGACACGTTCGTGCGTTTACTCGCCAGCTCCCAGAGCATCGCCGACCTGCAAGAACCCCGCGCCTACCTGGCGACAGTGGGCAAGCGCCTGCTGACCAACTTCTACAAGCGCCGCAGCCTGGAGCAGGCCTATCTCAGTGCATTTGCGCTGCTGCCAGAGGACTGCGTGCCGTCCCCCGAGCAGCGCTGGATCCTGCTGGAAACCCTGCAAGCCCTGGACGAATTGCTCGATGGCTTGCCGAGCCCGGTGCGACGGGCGTTTCTCTGGAGTCAGCTCGAAGGCCTGGGTTATCAAGAGATCGCCGAACGCCTGCAAGTCTCGGAACGCACGATCAAGCGCTATATGGCTCAAGCCTATGAACATTGCCTGCTGGTGGAGCTGTGATCGGTTCAGCACCTTCGGCTGAAGCCCGCCAGGTCGTGCGGGCCGCCGCGCGGTGGCTGGCGCTGATGGAGTCCGGCTCTGCCAATGAGCGCGATCGTGCCGAGTTGCAGAGCTGGCGCGACAGTCATTCCAGTCACGAACAAGCCTGGCAAAAAGCGCAACTCTTGCGCCAGCGTTTTGCCGACTTGCCTCCAGCCTTGGCGATGGCCAGTCTGGATCGGCCGCAAGCGAGTCGGCGCACCGTCCTCAAACGCGCTGTCGGCGCCGTGGCGCTGGTTCCGGCCGCCTGGCTGATCAGTCGACAGTTGCCGCTGGATGTCTGGAGTGCCGACCTGCGAACGGCAACCGGGGAGGGCAAGAAAGTCCAGTTGGCCGATGGCAGCACGCTGCAATTGAATACCGCGAGCGCCGTCGATATCGACATGAAGAATCGGCTGCTGAAACTCGTGGAAGGCGAAATCGCGCTGAACGTGCCCGGGACCTCGCCGCTGACGATCCAGACGCACTTCGGGCAAGTGATCGTCAGTCAGAGCGAAGTCTGCGTTCGTCAGGGGCAGGCAGGATGCAAGGTCTCGGTGCTTAAAGGCACGGTGCAGTTGCAGCCTTTGCGCGGGCCGGTCTTTTCCTTGCGCGGCGGCCAGCAAGTCAACCTTCAGGCGATGGGCGCCGGCGCTGTCGAGCCATTCGACGTGCTCGCCCCAGGCTGGCGTGACGGTGTGCTGATGGCGCAGAACCAGCCTCTGGGGGATTTTCTGCGCGAGCTCAGCACCTATCGCGCTGGTGTGTTGCGTTGGGAGCCGGAACTGGAATCCCTGCGCGTCACCGGCAGTTTTCGTCTGGAAGACACTGATCGCATCCTTGCGTTGCTAGCGGCCAGCCTGCCGCTGGAGGTGCATTCGCGTACGCGTTATTGGGTAACGCTGCTGCCGCGCAAAAATATTGTTTGAGGTGTGTCCCCTTTTTTCGCGTCGCTTGTCATTGAAGGCAAGTGAAACGAAATCAGAGAGATTCTCAATGCCCGCAGTGATGCCTTGCAGTACGCGTCTGGCTCCATCCAGGCTGCGCCCGTTGTTGCACTTGAGTCTGTTATTGAGCCTGAGTGCCTGCCCGTTGTTCATCACTTCCGGTTGGGCTGCCGATGCGTCTAAACGCAGTTATCAGGTGCCAGCCGGCAGCCTCAGTGCCGCGTTGACCCGTTTCGCGGGGCTTGCCGGAGTCAATCTGTCGGTGGACCCGGCACTCGTCAGCGGGCGTAACAGCCCGGGTCTTTCCGGTGACTTCGCCGTCGAAGAGGGCTTTGCCCGGCTGTTGCAAGGTTCCGGTCTGCAACTGCAACCGGTGGGCGAACAGGCCTACATCCTGACCCCGGCGCCGGAAGGCGGCAGCCTGCAACTGGCGCCGACTTCGATTCTCGGTGCCACAGGCGGATCGGACGGCGAGGTGTATGCCGGTGGCCAGGTCGCGCGCAAAGGCTCGCAAGGCTTGCTGGGCTCAAAAGACTTCATGGAAACGCCGTTCAGCATGACCACCTACACCAGTGAGGCGGTCAAGAACCAGCAGGCGCGGACCTTGGGCGATCTGGTTGCCAGCGATCCTTCCGTTCGTGCGACCAACCCGGCGGGCGGACGTTATGAGCAGTTCACCATTCGCGGTCTCAGCCTGTTCAACAGCGATGTTTCCTACAACGGCCTCTACGGTGTGCTGCCGACTTACACGATCGACATGGAGATGGCTGACCGCGTCGACATCCTCAAAGGCCCGAGCCAGCTCATCAACGGCATCTCGCCCCGGGGCAGCGTCGGTGGCGGGATCAACGTGGTGCCCAAACGCGCCACCGACAAGCCGATCACCTCGTTCACTACCAACTACGCCTCCAACAACCAGATCGGCGGCGCCGTGGATATCGGTCGGCGCTTTGGTGAGGATGACAAGTTCGGTTTGCGCTTCAACGGCGTGAAGCAGTCCGGTGATACCGAATGGGATCACCAGAGCGTCGACCGCGACATGTTCGTGCTGGGCCTGGATTTTCGCGGTGAGCGCCTGCGCCTCTCGACCGACGTCGGGCACACCGAGCGTGATACCGACGCCCCGCAGGAGCGTGTGATCGTCGGCGCCAACGCCCAGGTTCCGCATGCCAGCGAAGTCCGCAGCAACTATGCGCAGCCTTGGAGCAAGGCCCGGACCAAGGACACCTTCGGCACGGTGAATGGCGAATTCGATGTCAGTGATTCCGTAATGCTCTACGGTGGTGTGGGCGCCCGGAAAAGTAATCATGACTTCCTCCGGCATGCCGTTTCGGTTACCAACGACGCGGGCGATTTCAGCGTTCAACCGCGCGACTTCACCCGTGACGAAAATGTCCGCACGGCCAATTTCGGTGTGCGCAACTGGTTCCATACCGGTCCGGTAAGCCATGAAGTCAACCTGGCAGCCAGCTACTTCTACATGGACTTTGAAAACGGCGGCGCCCGTTATGCCGCGTCCCCCAGCAACCTCTATGACCCGGTGGAAACGCCGACGCCGGTCCGACCCACGCGACAGGATCCCAAGGTTTACACCGAGAACCGCTTCAGCGGCGTGGCGTTGTCCGACACTCTGGGCTTTTTCGATGACCGTGTACTGCTGACACTCGGTGCCCGCTGGCAGCGCGTGAAGGTTGACGACTGGTCGGACAATATCAAAGGCGACACGGCCTACGACGAGGAAAAAGTTTCGCCGTCGGGCGGCATCCTGTTCAAGGCCACCGACAAGCTTTCGCTGTACGCCAACTACATGGAAGGCCTGAGCCAGGGCAAGATCGCGCCGTCGACTTCGGTGAACGAAGACGAAATCTTCCCACCGTTCATCAGCCGTTCGGTTGAGGTCGGTGCCAAGTATGACGCGGGTCCGTTCGCCGTCACCGCCGCAGTATTCCGCATCAAGCAGCCGGCCTATGAGACCAACGCCCAGACGCGCGTCTTCGGCCCGAACGGCAAGCGCGAAAACACCGGCGTGGAAGTGAGCATGTTTGGCGAACCGCTCGAAGGAGTCCGCTTGCTCGGCGGCGTCATGTACATCGACAGCGAATTGAAAAACACCACCAATGGCACCTTCGACGGCAATCGTGCGCCTGCGACGCCGAAATACAACGTCAACGTCGGCGCCGAATATGACGTGCGCTCCGTGGAAGGCTTGACCCTGACCAGCCGCGCCATCTATTCCAGCTCGCAGTACCTGGACCAGTCCAACGTCAAGGAAATCGATTCCTGGACGCGTATGGATGTCGGCGCTCGCTACGCCTTTAAGGTCGACGAAAAGAACATCACCTTGCGTGCCAACGTCGAGAACGTGGCGGACAAACGCTACTGGAGTTCGGCCGGTGCCTCGGATGACAGCGAGCCTGGATTGACGCTGTCGACCCCACGAACCTATCTCCTGTCGGCGACCGTCGACTTCTGAATCCATTCAAACGTGCGCTGCGCCACAGGGAGGGGCGCCGCAGTCAGCTATTTCCTTTAGAGGAAGAAACCATGCTCACCCTGACTTGATGAACTATCACGATACATTTCTATAAGTTAGTGCCTGCTCCAAGGTAATAACAAAGTTGTCAGATTTATAACAAGAACATGGCCGGATAATGGCACTGATGATCGACTCTCAGGTTTTCATAACTTGTGAGGTTGTGTGCGCGAAAAGTTTTAATAGCTGGATATCAAGTTATGTAAATATTCCAAAAAAGTCAGGGCCAGTAGTTGCGTCCATTTCTAAATGGGAATAGTTTGCATATCGAAACTTATCGAGGATAAACCGATGTTGAATGATGGCTTATTGCACTCTAATCCATTGCAAAAAACCAATGCCGACTATCTGGCTCGACAAAGCAAGTTCGAATCAAATGTACGCAGCTATCCGCGTAAATTGCCACTGGCAATTGCCAAGGCACACGGAGTCTGGGTAACTGACGTCGAGGGCAATACTTATCTCGATTGCCTGGCCGGCGCTGGTACGTTGGCCCTGGGGCACAATCACCCGGCGGTCATGGCCTGCCTCGACAGCTTCCTCACGTCTGGCTTGCCGATGCACACTCTGGACCTGACGACACCGGTCAAAGATGCCTTCTGCGAGACGCTGCTCAGCCTGTTGCCGGACCAGGGGCGCGATTACTGCCTGCAATTTTGCGGGCCGTCCGGGGCGGATGCAGTGGAAGCGGCGCTGAAACTGGCCAAGACCTACACCGGGCGCAACAACATCATCAGTTTCTCCGGGGCCTACCACGGCATGACCCACGGCGCCCTGGCCCTGACCGGCAACACCGCGCCGAAAAATGCGATCGCTAGCCTGATGCCGGGGGTGCAGTTCATGCCGTTCCCCCACGAATACCGCTGCCCGCTAGGCATTGGCGGCGAGGCCGGGGTCGAGGCGCTGACCCACTATTTCTCCCAGTTCATTGAAGACGTCGAAAGCGGCGTGTCGCTGCCCGCAGCGGTAATTCTCGAAGCGGTGCAAGGCGAGGGCGGGGTCAACTGCGCCCCGGTCAGTTGGCTGCGAGCGATCCGCGAGGTGACGCGCAAGCATGGCATCCTGCTGATCCTCGACGAAGTGCAGACCGGTTTTGGTCGCACCGGCAAGATGTTTGCCTTTGAGCACGCCGAAATCGAGCCGGACCTGATCGTCATGTCCAAAGCCCTCGGCGGCGGTTTGCCCATGGCGGTGCTAGGCATCCGTCGCGAGTTCGACGCGTGGGAGCCGGGCAACCACGCCGGTACCTTCCGCGGCAACCAGATGGCCATGGCCGCCGGGCTGGCCACGATGCAGGTGCTGCAACAGCAACACCTCGCAGCCCACGCCGAGCGCCGTGGCCAGTGGCTCAAGGACCGGTTGGTCGGGTTGCAGAAGCACTATCCGGCGCTGGGCCAGGTGCGCGGTCGCGGTTTGATGCTGGGCATCGAGATTGTCGACGAACGCCAACCGGCTGATCGCCACGGGCATTTCCCGATGGACCCGGCGCTGGCCGTGGCCATCCAGCAACAGTGTTTCAAACAAGGCTTGTTGCTGGAACGCGGCGGGCGCAAGGGCAATGTTATCCGTTTGTTGCCACCGTTGATTATCGACGATGAACAATGCCAACAAGTGATTCAGCGTTTTGATAACGCCGTGGCCGCTGCTTTATTGCAGTTGCGCCCTTGAGTTAATCCATCGAAGTTGCGTAAGCCAATCGCCATGTTTCAGTTTTAGGGTGTTGGTGCAGATGCCATTGATTATTTAAAAGGCTCAACGAAGTCATGTCGTTATGTGGAGTTTCTTCGGCCGTTAAATCAGTCGATCAGCAACTAATTTTTTCGCGAGACGTATTCAGTGACCTCACGGGCTACTGTGGAGCACCCATGAATCATCCAAATCGCAATGTGTTACCGAATATGGTCAGTGAATTGGCAACGACGTGCGCGTTGCTTAATTGCTTGATCAAAGAGTTCGCCTTGCCGGAAAACTGCCTCAGTTACAGTTGGCCGACGCAGATGCAAGGTATCGCTCCGGGCAGTTACCTCGACGGTCTGGAATGGAAGGGCATTCCCCTGACCATCAAGCTGCCCAACCAGCAGCAATTCTTTGTGATGGTGGACCGCCGTGACGGTCTCGGCAGTCACCGTTACCTGTCGGACGTTTATGCCCGGCGCGGCGAGGGCGACTGGTCGTGCCTGGGGTTTTCCGAGTTCGTCGAGCAGTTGCTCACGGCGTGCGAACACATGACCCGCGCCAGCAACGACGAGTTGCTGGATCAGGTGCTGCAAAGCCAGTTGCTGACCGCCGCCATCGTCGGCCACAACACCCCGAAGGATTCGGACCCGCTCAGCGGTTACCTGGCCAGCGAACAGGGCTTGTGGTTTGGTCACCCGAACCACCCGGCACCTAAGGCGCGACTGTGGCCAGCGCATCTTGCCCAGGAAACCTACGCTCCGGAATTCCAGGCGCGCACGTCGTTGCACCTGTTCGAAGTGCCGCTGGAAGGCTTGAGCGTCGGCGCCAACGGCCTGAGCAAAGCGCAAGTGTTGGCCGGTTTTGCCGATCAGTCCCAGGCGCGTCCGGGGCACGCAGTGATTTGCATGCACCCGGTCCAGGCGCAGTTGTTCATGCAGGACGGGCGGGTGCAGCAATTGCTCAAGTCCAAAGCGATTGTCGATCTCGGCGCCACGGGCCTGATGGCCAATCCCACGGCGTCGATCCGCACCTGGTACATCGAAGGTCATGAGTTCTTTATCAAGGGCTCATTGAATGTGCGCATCACCAATTGCGTCAGGAAAAACGCCTGGTACGAACTGGAAAGTGCGCTGATGATCGACCGCATTTTCCGCAACCTGCAACTGACCCAGCCCGAGACACTTGGCGGTTTGTCGGTGGTGGCCGAACCGGGCCTGTTGAGCTGGGCGCCGCACTGCGCCAGCGAAGCCGACAGCCATTGGTTCCGTGAACAGACCGGAGCAATCCTGCGCGAGAACTTCTGCCTCGACAGCGGCACCGACTGCAGCATCATGGCCGGCACGCTGTTCGCTCGCGGCCTGCATCTGCGGCCGTTGGTGCATGAGTTCCTGAGCCGTTTCAACGGCAACGACATCGACGATCAACAACTGTTGAGCTGGTTCGATGATTACCAAGCGCTGCTGCTGCGACCGGTGCTCGCGCTGTTCTTCAACCACGGCATCGTCATGGAACCGCACCTGCAAAACAGCGTGTTGGTGCATGACAACGGTCGCCCGCAACGCCTGCTGCTGCGGGATTTCGAAGGGGTGAAACTGACCGAAGAACTCGGTGCCTCGCGGATCGACGCCGACGTGCATCCACGGGTGCGTGAGTCGTTGCTCTATACCCGCGCACAAGGCTGGAACCGCATCGTCTATTGCCTGTTCGTCAACAACTTGTCCGAGGCCGTGCTGGCCCTGAGTTGGGAGCGTCCGCACCTGGCGCCGCTGATGTGGCAACGGGTCGAGCAGCAACTGATCAGCATCCGCGCCGAACTGACTCGCGCGGCACCGGAGCTGGATGCGCTGATCGACGGTCAGCCGATTGCCTGCAAGACCAACCTGAAAGTGCGTCTGGCGGCCAAGGCTGATCGTCAGGCCGGCTACGTCACCCTGGAGTCCCCGTGGGGCAAGGAGACCCTGCATGGATAAGCTGCCCGCAACGGTGCTGGCCGCTATCGACGAAGCCCGTATCCAAAACGAAGACCCGCTGGCGCTGTTCATCTACGACCTGGACGCGCTGAAACAGCACGTCACTCAAGTGATGGCGGCACTGCCCAAAGGCGTGGAGCTTTACTACGCGATTAAGGCCAACAGCGAACCGCAAATCCTCGCCACCGTGGCGCCGTTGGTGCACGGCTTCGAGATTTCCTCCGGCGGCGAGATTGATCGGCTCCATACTTGCCCGACGCCCAAACCGTTCATCTTCTCCGGTCCCGGCAAACTCGACTCCGACCTGCGTTCAGCGCTGCAACATCAGGTCGAAGCGATTCACATCGAAAGCCTGAATGAAATCGTCCGTCTGCAACGGCTGGCGCTGGAAGCGGGGCGGGTGCAGGACGTGTTGCTGCGGATCAACCCGGAACTGCCGTCGCCACTGTCGAGCAAACTGGCGATGGCCGGCACTGCTACGCCGTTCGGGATTGACGAGTCGGAACTGGCCCAAGCGGTGAGCTGGGTGGATAACGCCAGTCACCTGCGGCTCAAGGGTTTCCATGTGCACGCGATGTCCCATCAGTCGCTGGTGGAACGTCACGAGCAACTGCTGGACCTGTACCTGGAACGCTGGCCGCAATGGAAGGCGTTGTCGGCGAATCCTGCGACCATCACCCACCTTAATGTCGGCGGCGGCATCGGCGTGAATTACCTCGGTCCGCAGCAATTCGATTGGCAGCGTTTGTGCACTCATCTGGGGGAATCCCTGGCGGCGTGTGCCGATGCGCCGATCGTGCGCTTCGAGCCCGGTCGTTTCATCAGTGCGTATTGCGGCTATTACGCGATCGAAGTGCTGGACAGCAAAACCAGTCACGGCAAGCACTTCCTGGTCTGTCGCGGCGGCACCCACCATTTCCGCCTGCCGGTGGCGCAGGGGCACGATCACCCGGTGATTCATCTGCCACGGCATCCCGCAACCTCCGGTGCAGTGCAGCAGAAATGGACCGTGGTCGGGCAACTTTGCACGCCCAAGGATGTGCTGAGCCGCGATTGCCCGCTGACCGGTGTCGAAGTCGGCGACATGCTGGTGCTGCCGCTGGCCGGTGCCTACGGCTACAACATCTCCCACGCCGATTTCCTCTGTCATCCGCGACCGCCACAGCTGTTCGTGCAAGACGCAGGAGGCGCCTCTTGGGTTTGACGGTCGCCGCTCCGCGCTGGCTGGTGGTGGTCAATGTGCTGTTGGGCACATTGACCGTCAGCCTGAATAACAGCTCGCTCAACCCGGCATTACCGGCGTTCATGACTGCCTTCGAGATCGGTCCGCTGCTGGCCACGTGGATCGTCGCGGCATTCATGGTGAGCATGGGCATGACCATGCCGCTCACCAGTTTTCTCAGCCAGCGGGTAGGGCGCAAGCGTCTCTATTTATGGGGCGTGGCGCTGTTTGTCTGCGGCTCGCTGATGGGTGCGCTGGCCAATTCCATCGCGCTGGTGATCACCGCGCGGGTGGTGCAGGGTATTGCCAGCGGGCTGATGATCCCGCTGTCGTTGGCGATCATTTTTTCGGTTTACGCCAAAGGCGAGCGGGGCCGAGTCACGGGAATGTGGGGTGCTGCGGTGATGCTGGCGCCGGCGTTGGGGCCGTTGTGCGGCAGCCTGATGCTGGAGTGGTTCAGTTGGCGTTCGCTGTTCCTGATGAATGTGCCGATTGGCATCGTCGCGTTGATTCTTGGCGTGGCCGTGCTGCCGGCCTCCGAAGCGTCCGAGCGCAAACCGTTCGACTTGGCGGGCTACCTGCTGATTGCGGCGGGCATTGGCCTGCTGATGGTCGCGGTGGGGCGTTTGCGTCACGCCGAAGCCCTGACCGATCCGCTCAACCTCGGCATGTTGCTGGCGGCGATCCTGTGTCTGGTCGCCTTTGTGCGCCTGGAACTGAACCGCACCTCACCACTGCTCAATCTGCGGATCTTCGCCCTGCGCGGTTATCGCCTGAGCGTGATCATCGCGGTGGTGCAGTCGGTCGGCATGTTCGAGTGCCTGGTGTTGCTGCCGCTGCTGGTGCAAGTGGTGATGGGTTACAGCGCGATCTGGACCGGTTTGTCGCTGCTGTGCACCGCGGCGTTTGCCAGTCTGTTTGGGCATCTCGGCGGTCGCTGGCTGGATCGGCACGGTCCGCGAGGCGTGGTGCTCTGGGGGCTGTTGCTGACCGGCGCCGCGACGCTGGGCCTGGGCCTGCTCGGTGCCGGCACCTCCATCGGCGTGGTGTTCTTCCTGATGATGGTGCGCGGCGCCGGGCTCGGTTTGTCGTACATCCCGATTACCACCGCCGGGCTCAATGCGCTGCCCGAACCGATGGTCACCCAGGGCGCGGCGATGAACAACATTTCCCGGCGCCTCGTGTCGTCACTGGCCATCGTCATCGCTTCACTCTGGCTCGAGTTTCGTCTCGGGACCGGGGTTGATTCCGCCGCTACGCCGGGGGCAATCAGTGAAGTGTTCATGGCCACCGGCATCCTGGTTTTGCTGGCGCTGCCCTGCGCCTGGCGTTTTCCCGTCCACGCATCCGATGAGCCGGCCGAGGCACTGCCTTCGGCCCTCGAACAGCGTTAATTCTTTAATCGACAAGGTATGACAATGGCGACCTCATCTCAGGCAACACCTCAGGTTCCAGGCGTCTGGCTGGCGACCGCTGACACTCAGCGCTATCAACAAGTGGAACAGCGGGTGGTCGGCCAACTGCTGCAAACCCTGCTGTATGAAAACGTGCTGCCGTATCAACATTCAACTCTGGCTGGCAGCCAATACCGGTTTGTCGTCAGCGGCGTTGATGCCCTGCAACAACCGGTGGAATACCACTGCACCGGTTTGCTCAGCGCCAGTTTCGAACTGATCCGCCTCGACTACTCCAGCCTTGAGCGCGTCGATGCCCAGGGCAAGCACAGCCAGCCGCGCCTGCATCAGGCACTGGCCGAACTGCTGAGCGAGCTTCAGGACAGCCCGCACCTGCCACGCTTCACCCATGAACTGGAGCAAACCCTGCTCAAGGACCTGCAATCGCGCAGCCAGGGTTATCAGGCTGCAAAGCCACCGTATCAACTGGACGTCGATGCGCTGGAACAGCACTTCATGGACGCCCACAGCTATCACCCTTGCTACAAATCGCGCATCGGTTTTTCGCTGAAAGACAACGCCAATTACGGGCCAGAGTTCGCCACGCCGGTCGCCATTGTCTGGCTGGCCGTGGCGAAAACCTGCGGGGCGATGAACATCTCCCGACACCTGAACTACGACGATTTCATCCAGCAGGAATTCGGCCCTCAGCGCTGGCAGGAACTCGCAGAAAGCCTCACCGATCAAGGCAAGTCGATGGGCGATTACTGGCTGATGCCGGTGCACCCGTGGCAGTGGGAAAACGTTGTTGTCCCGGTGTTCTACCCGGAGTTGGTCAGCGGTGAGCTGATCCATCTCGGCACCACGGATGATCGTTATAAAGCGCAGCAATCGATCCGCACCCTGGCCAACGTCACGGACAAGCAGCGGCCTTACGTCAAGCTCGCGCTGAGCATGACCAACACCTCCAGCACGCGCATCCTGGCCCGTCACACCGTGATGAACGGCCCGATCATCACCGACTGGCTGCACCAGTTGATCCGCAGCGACAGCACCGCTCGCGACCTCGGGTTTGTGATTCTCGGCGAAGTGCTCGGCGTCAGTTTTGACTACGATCACCTGCCCGCCACGCGCATGTCCCAGGCCTACGGCACCATGGGCACGCTGTGGCGCGAAAGCATTCACCAGTACCTGGAAGACGATGAGCAAGCGGTGCCATTCAATGGCCTGAGCTCGGTGGACAACCGCTACGGTGACGGTGAACAAACCCCGTTTATCGACGCCTGGATCAAGCAACACGGCCTGCACGCCTGGACTCGCCAACTGCTGCAAGTCGCGGTGTCGCCGATCATTCACATGCTCTACGCCGAAGGCATCGGCATGGAATCCCACGGGCAGAACATCGTCCTGATCGTCAAGCAAGGCTGGCCGCAACGGATTGCCCTGAAAGACTTCCACGACGGCGTGCGCTATTCGCCGCAACACCTCGGCCGCCCCGAACTGAGCCCAACCCTGGTGCCGCTGCCGGCCAGCCACGCCAAGCTCAACCGCAACTCGTTCATCCTCACTGATGATGTGGATGCGGTGCGCGATTTCTCCTGTGACTCGTTCTTTTTCATCGCCCTGGCCGAGATGGCGATCTTCCTGCATCAGCACTATCAACTGGCCGAAACCGAGTTCTGGCAGATGACCGCCGAGGTCATCACCGGTTACCAGGCTGATCACCCGCAACACCGTGTGCGCTATGACGCATTTGATGTGTTCGCGCCGTTCTATGAAGTCGAGGAACTGACCAAGCGCCGCCTGTTGGG
The DNA here is from genome assembly GCF_024296925.1 of Pseudomonas nunensis. NCBI lineage: Bacteria > Pseudomonadati > Pseudomonadota > Gammaproteobacteria > Pseudomonadales > Pseudomonadaceae > Pseudomonas > Pseudomonas nunensis. The sequence goes on along the minus strand of NZ_CP101125.1, from coordinate 3,864,976 downwards.
TGATGGCGAACGTCGCTTCAAAAAGGTACCGAATCCGCTGCACGCGTTCCGGCCGCAATCATGCTGAGGACCAATCTGCTCAAGCAGAAGCTCCTTAACGGGGAGTCGGCCTACGGTCTGATCAGCTCGATCCCGGCGCCAGCGGCCATCGAGTTGATTGCCGAAGCCGGTTTCGATTTCGTAATCATCGATATGGAACACGTGCTGATCAACCCGGAAACCGTGGAGAACATGATCCGCACCGCCGAGAGCTACGCGCTCACGCCGCTGGTACGGGTGGCGGACCTTAATCCGAAAACCATGTTGCGCCTGCTCGATGGCGGCGCCCAGGGCATCGTGTTGCCGATGATCGAAAGCCCCGAGTCGTTGGCCGAAAGCATCCGAGCCTGCAAATACCATCCGCAGGGCACTCGTAGCCTGAATGCCGGGCGCCCCGGTGCGTTTGGCAAACACAGCCTGGCGGAATACATCGGTCTGGCCAACGAGCAAATCATGATCGTGGCGATGATCGAAAGCGCCGAAGGCGTGCGGCGCGCGGCTGAGATTGCCGCGGTGCCGGGCCTGGACATGATCCTCGAAGGCGCGGCGGATTTATCGCAATCGATGGGGGCACCGTGGCAGATCGACCGCCCCGACGTACAGCAGGCGTTGCTCAGCAGTTGGCAAGCCGCCAATGCTGCTGGTGTGCCGTATTGCGCGATTCCACGTCAGCCGGGCGACCACGAACGGTGGTTGGGCCGGGGCGTTAAAAGTTTTGTTTTGGGCGACGAGCGTGGCATCGCTTTTCGTGCCCTCCAGGCCAAATTGGCCGCCACTTCAGCAGAAGGAAAATAATCCGATGAACTTCACCACAATGGCCGCCGACAGGGTGATGCAGGATCTGGTCGATTGTTTGCTGGCCGAACATTTTTTCGGCACAGAGCCGCTGAACCTGGTGGCGCCCGCAGCCGACCAGCCGTTCAGCGGGTTGAGCGCCGAGCAGCGCATCTGGGAATGGAAGGGTTCAATCTTCGTCGCCCTGCGCCCCGGCATCACCCAGCAATGGGAGAAAGTGCCGGGCACGCCGGTATTGGGTCGCGAAAATGGCCAACTGACCGAGCTGTCCCCCGAGGTCTTCATGACGCAGATACTGGCCGGGATGACCGACCGCTATCAGGACAATGAAAAGGGCTTCGCGCTGTTCCTCGACGTGCTGCGCACCAGCGTGCGCCAGACCGAGCTGTCCCTGGCCCATCGGGTCAACAGCGAGCGCTTGCTGGAAAAGAGCAACGCCGACTTTTTCCTGACCATGGAGCAGTGGGCTTCGTTGCGTGATCGTCCTTATCACCCGTTGGCCAAAGCCAAGCAGGGTTTGAACGACGCGGAATATCAGCACTATCAAGCAGAATTCGCCCGCCCGGTGGCGCTGAACTGGGTCGCGATCGACCGCACCTTGCTGCAATGCGGCGACGGTGTGACGGACCTGGCGCTGGACAACCCCGCCGAGCACTTGCTGCCATTCGCGCTGCACGCCGGCCTGCAACACGAGATGCAGCAACGGGGCATTTACGAGAGCCATATCGCGCTGCCGGTGCATCCTTGGCAGTTCGATCATGTGTTGGAAGCGCAACTCGGCGATGCCTTCGCCAAGGGTGACTGCCAGCGCCTGGACTTCAACGACGGTGATTTCTACGCCACTTCGTCATTGCGCTCGATGACCCCGTGTTTCAACAGCGCCGACTATCTCAAGTTGCCGATGGCGATCTATTCCCTCGGCGCCTCGCGTTACCTGCCAGCAGTGAAAATGATCAACGGCGGCTTGAGTGAAAAGCTGCTGCGTCAGGCATTGGGCAAGGACGAAACCCTGCAAGAGAAACTGCACCTGTGCGATGAAACCAAGTGGTGGGCATTTATGCCGCCGGACGCGACATTGTTCGATGAAGCGCCGCGTCACTTGGCCGCCATGGTCCGTGGTTATCCACCGGCGCTGCTGGAAGATCGGGACACCCGACTGGTGCCGATGGCCGCCCTCGGCACGCCGCTGCCCGGCAGCAATCAGCACTTCTTCGATGACTGGATGGCCTACCGTCAATTGCCCGCCAACGCCGCGTCGGTGATGACGTTGTTCCGCGAATTGAGCCACAGCTTCTTCGACATCAACCTGCGGATGTTCCGCATCGGCATGCTCGGGGAAATCCACGGGCAAAACGCGGTACTGGTGTGGAAGGCCGGTCAGGCCCAGGGCTTGCTGCTGCGTGACCACGATTCGCTGCGCATCTTCGTGCCATGGCTGGAACGCAACGGCCTCGCCGATCCGGCGTACCGGTTGAAGAAGGGCCACGCCAACACGCTGTATCACGAGCGTCCTGAAGACCTGCTGTTCTGGCTGCAGACCCTAGGCATTCAGGTCAACTTCCGTTCGATCATCGAAACTCTCGCGCTGGTTTACGCGTTGCCGGAGCGCGATTTGTGGAAGGCGATGGGCGAAGTGTTGAACGAGTTGGTTGACACCATCGACTTCGACACCGAAGCTCGGGCGATGATTAAACAGCAACTGTTCGAAGCACCGCACTGGCCACAGAAGTTGCTGCTCACGCCGATGATCGAGCGAGCGGGCGGCCCCGGCAGCATGCCGTTCGGCAAAGGCCAGGTGGTGAACCCGTTCCACCGGTTGCATCGTGAAGACTGACCTTCAACCTCATCCCACCAGGCGCACGCTGTTGCGTCTGTCGTTGGGCGTGCTTGCGGTCAAGTTTTCCATGCCTGCATGGGCGCAGACCGACGCCGCGCCGCTGCGGGTGATCACCTTGTTTCAGGGTGCCTCCGACAGCGCCGTGGCGTTGGGCGTTACGCCGTGCGGCATCGTGGATTCCTGGAGCGAGAAACCCACCTATCACTATCTGCGCTGGGCGCTGGAGGATGTGCCCCACGTCGGTCTGGAGACCCAGCCCAGTCTTGAGGACATCGCGCTGTTGAAACCGGACGTGATCATCGCCTCGCGCTTTCGCCATGAACGCATCGCCCCTTTGCTCAAGCAGATCGCTCCGGTGGTGATGCTGGAGGAAGTGTTCGAGTTCAAAAAGACTCTGGCGCTGATGGGCCTGGCGTTGTACCGCCAGCAACAGGCGGACGAGGTCTTGGCCCACTGGCAACAGCGGGTGGCGCAACTGCGCCTGCAATTGCAGCAGAAGTTTGCCGGACGCTGGCCGCCGACGGTGTCGATTCTGGATGTGCGTGAAGACCACATCCGCAGCTATTTGCCGGCGAGTTTTCCAGGCTCCGTGATCACCGAATTGGGCTTCGACTGGAGCGAAGCCAGTCGGGCGGCGAGCGGGGTGTCGATCAAACTCACCAGCAAGGAAAGCCTCGCCGTGGTGAATGCCGATATTTTCTTCATCTTCTTGCGCGCGGAGAAAGCGGCAGTGCAGCGAAATTATGAAAGCCTGGTGCAGCATCCGCTGTGGCAGCAAATGCGCGCGCCGCAACAGGGCCAGGTGTGGCGGGTTGATGGTGTGGCATGGAGCCTGTCGGGTGGCATGCTTGGCGCAAATCTGATGCTCGACGATGTCGCCCGTCTGGTCAAAGCTTCATGAGCAATGCGTTGAAGATGTGGAGTGCGGGCGTTGTGTTGTTGCTGAGCTGCGTGTTGAGCCTGGCGGTCGGCGCAACCTGGATTCCGCTTTCAGAAATTGCAGCGGCATTCGTGCATCCCGATCCGTTGAGCGTCAGTCATGTGCTGGTCACCACTACGCGCCTGTCGCGCACCTTGATGGCCATGGCCGTCGGCGCGAGCCTCGCGGTGGCCGGTGCACTGATGCAAGCGCTGACCCGCAATCCGCTGGCATCCCCCGGTCTGTTCGGGATCAATGCCGGCGCGACGTTTTTTATCATCCTCGGTTCCTCGTTGTTTTCCCTGGCATCCCCGGACGCCTGGCTGTGGTGCGCGTTTATCGGCGCGGCGGTGGCGGGCAGTCTGGTGTGGCTGATCGGCAACATGGGGCAGGGCAGCCTCAGCCCGTTGCGCATCGTGCTGGCGGGTGCGGCGATGGCGGCGTTGTTCTCCGCGTTCAGCCAGGCGTTGCTCGTTGTGAATCAGGATGGGCTGGACACGGTGCTGTTCTGGCTCGCGGGTTCGTTGACCGAACGCAGCCTGTCGGTCGCCGCGCCGTTGTTGCTGTGCGGCGTGCTTGGCTTGTTTGGCTCGATGTTGCTGGCGGGGCAGGTCAATGTGCTGAACGCCGGCGAAGAAATTGCTACCGGCCTCGGACAGCGCACGGGTTTGATCCGCTTGTTGATGGCCGTGTTGGTGGTGTGCCTGGCGGGAAGCGCGGTGGCGTTGGCCGGCAGCATCGGGTTTATCGGGTTGCTGGTGCCGCACATGGTGCGCAAGGGGTTGTCGATTGACCATCGCTGGTTGCTGCCGGGGAGTGCGCTGCTCGGTGCGATTGTGTTGCTGCTGGCGGATACCTTGTCGCGGGTGTTGATCCTGCCGCAAGAAGTGCCGGTGGGCGTGATGACCGCATTGTTCGGTGCGCCATTTTTTATTCTGTTGGCGCGCCGTGGAGGTCGTTATGGATAAGGTCCTGACCTGGCGTCGCAGCGGGTTTTCCCGGCGGATCAATGTCGCGACGTTATGGCGCTTGTTGGCGGCCGTGGTTGTCACGGCATTGATCATGCTCGGCTCGCTGTCCCTGGGCAAAGTCATGCTCTCGCCGCTGGAGGTACTGCGAATAGTGTTCTCGAACCAGGACGCCAGCCTGACGTTTATCGTCGAGCAACTGCGCTTTCCGCGCCTGTTGCTGGCGGCGCTGGTGGGCGCGGCGTTGTCGGTGTCCGGGCTGATCCTGCAAAGCATCATCCGCAATCCGCTGGCCTCGCCAGACTTGCTCGGCATCACCAGCGGCGCGAGTGCGGCGGCGGTGTTGTACTTGTCGTTTTTCTCGGTGGCGCTGGGCCAACAGTATCTGCCGCTGGCGGCGATGCTCGGCGCGGGATTGGCGGCGCTGGCGATTTATTTGCTGGCCTGGAAACAGGGGACTTCACCGCTGCGGCTGGTGTTGATCGGCGTCGGCATCTCCGCAATGTTGACCGCCGCCACCACGTTCATTCTGGTGTTCAGTCCGTTGACCACGACCCTGTCGGCCTACGTCTGGCTGACCGGCAGCGTGTACGGTGCCAGTTGGCCGGAACCGCTGGCGCTGGGCTCGTGGTTGCTGGGCATTTGTCCGCTGCTGGTGTTTCTGGCGCGGCAGGTGATGGTGCAACAACTGGATGACAGCCTCGCCATGGGCATCGGCGTGCGCGTGCAGTGGTTGCGTGCCGGTCTGTTGCTGGTCAGCGTGGCCTTGGCCGGTGCGGCGATTGCCTGGGGCGGGGCGATTGCGTTTGTTGGGTTGATCGCACCGCACATTGCCAAGCGTCTGGTAGCGCCGGGGTTTGGCGGTCAGGCGGTGATGGCGGCGCTGGTCGGCGCGAACCTGGTGGTGCTGGCTGATCTGGCCGGGCGCACGCTGTTTTTGCCGCTGGACCTGCCCGCCGGGATTTTTGTCGCCGTGCTCGGCACACCCTTTTTTCTCTATCTGTTGATTAAACAACGTCATTAAGGAATTCAACGTATGACGTCGATTGCAAGTCGCGGCCTGACCCTGAGTTATCAGCGCCAGGTGATTATTGACGCGCTGGACATGCAACTGCCCCAAGGCAAGATTTCGGTATTGATCGGCAGCAACGGCTGCGGCAAAAGCACCTTGCTCAAATCCTTCGCGCGCCTGCTGAAACCGCAGCAGGGCTCGGTGATACTTAACGGCGTGGACATCCAGCAAAAATCCACCGCCGCCGTGGCTCGGGAGTTGGCGATATTGCCGCAAACCCCGAGCGCGCCGGAGGGCATCACCGTGCGGCAATTGGTGGCGCTGGGGCGCTATCCGTATCAGAGCTGGATGCAACAGTGGTCGGCGGAAGACGAAGCCATGGTCAACCGCGCGCTGGCGCAAACCAGCCTGCTGGCCCTGGCGGATCGGCCGGTGGACGCGTTGTCCGGCGGGCAGCGCCAGCGCGCATGGATCGCCATGACCCTGGCCCAGGACACCGGCATCGTGCTGCTCGACGAACCGACCACGTTTCTCGACCTGGCGCACCAGATCGAAGTGCTGGACCTGCTGCGCGATCTTAATCGGCTCGAAAACAAAACCATCATCATGGTCCTGCACGACCTCAACCTCGCTTGCCGCTACGCCGACCACATGGTCGCGGTGCACAACCAGACCGCGTTCGCCCAGGGCCGGCCCGATGAAGTGCTGACCGAGGCGCTGGTCAAAACCGTGTTCGACCTCAACTGCCGGATCATTCCCGATCCGTTCTTCGGCACGCCGCTGTGCATTCCGTTTGGCCGGGAATTGCCGCAATGAATCTGGCTGGCCATTTCACTGAGTCGGAGTGGGCGGTGTTGTCCGGCGGGTTGCGGCTCAAGGACAGCGCTGAACGTGATTCGCTGCGTTCGTTGATGGCTCGCGACTTGTTGCAAGAGGACGTGTGCGTGCAACTGCTGGACGCTTTGGGCCCGGTGATCGGCTCGCCAACCCGGGCGATTACCGCCTCCTTGCTCGGCAAGCGTTTATCGTTTCTGGCGACCGGCGCGTGTTTGTATGCGATGTCGGTGTACGACAAAGGCTTGCTGATGTCGCTGGACAACACGGTAGTCGAGTATGGCCACGATGACGGGTTGTGGACGTCGTCGATGCCGATTAGCCATTCCGTTCCGCTGACGTATGAAGCGGGCGAACGCGAGGCCTGGCGCGAAGCCATCGTGCAGGCATTGTTCGCTGAGGTGCTGAAACCACTGTGGCAAACCTTCAATAGCATCACCGGCGTTTCCCGGCGCATCCTTTGGGAAAACACTGCGGTGCGCGTGTACTCGCTGTATGAAAAACGCATGGCGAAAATCGAAGATCCTTCGGTGCGCGAGCGCTGTGAAGTGGATTTCACCTGGCTGATGACCCAAGCCGAACCCGCGCTGTTCGGACTCGATTACAACCCGCTGAGCCATTTCCGCCGACCGCCGACGCTGGTGGACGACGGGCAGCGGAGCATTCGTTTTCGCCGCACCTGTTGCTTCTACTACCTGGCCACCGAGCCTGCTGAATATTGCTCGACTTGCCCATTGCTGCGTCCGGGGAAAAAATGCCGATGAGTTACCTGATCAATCCCCGCCAGCAAAACCTCAGCCCGGAGTTGATCGCCCAGTACCGGACGATCCCGTCGTCCACCATCGGCCATTTCTCCGACCACGGCTTCCTGCGCGGGATCAAGCCGCTGTTCAACGACATTCGCATGGTCGGCAACGTGGTCACGGTCAAAGTCTTCCCGCCGGATGGCAGTGTTTTGCGTGAGGCGCTGTTGCTGAGTCAACCGGGGGATGTGCTGGTGATCGAATGCGTGGGTGATGATGAATGCGGCTGTTGGGGTGAGTTGCGGACCTTGGCCGGACTGATCAAAGGGTTGGCTGGGGTGGTGGTGTCGGGCGCGGTCACCGATGTCAGTGCGCTACGCCAACATGGCTTGCCGGTGTTTTGTCGCAACGTCAGCGCGTACACCACGCGTGGCATTGGCGCCCAGGGTGAGGTCAATCAGCCGATCCGGATTGGCGAGGTGACAGTGCATCCGGGGGATCTGGTCATTGGTGACGATGACGGTGTTTACATCCTCGATGCCGGGCGAGCTGCCGAGCTGCTGCCCGACCTGTTGGCTAAAGAAGAAACCGACCAACGCCGCCGCGCGGAATTCCTCCAGAAACTCGAAGCCCGACGAAGCTAGAGCTGCCCGGCTCACGTAAAACCTGTAGGAGCGAGGCTTGCCCGCGAAGGCGTCTTCGAGGGCACCACCTGTAGGAGCAAGGCTTGCCCGCGATAGCGATCTCAAGGAAGCCTTCGCGGGCAAGCCTCGCTCCCACAGGACCCGCATTCCAGCGATGTATTGCAGCGCAACGCAGCAATATTTTGATTCGTTGGTCAGTTTTTTTGTAACCGGTTGTTTGCCGCAAGCGCAGAAACCTATAAAGTTAACCTTTCGGTCAGCTTTGCACTGTCAAATACAGCCTTTTGCTTCGTCCAAAAGCGCTTCTGCAAGACTCGAGATCCCCAGAACATAACCAGAAGGGCGGACCCATAACCGTCCAGAGGATGATCCATGTCCAACCGTGATATCTCCCGGCGCTCGTTCCTTCAGGGCGGGCTGGTGGCGGGTGTGAGCGTGACGCTCACGCCGCTCAGCTCCCAGGCGCTGGCTGCCTTGATGGAAAACAGCGTGACCGTGCCGTCCGAGCAATGGCTCGGCAACAACGGCAAGGCACGCTCGCGTAACGATGCCTTGTCCAAGGTGTGTGGCAGCAAAGTCTTTGCCCGCGACATCCGCGCCAAGGACATGCCGGGCTGGCCGCAGCAGCAGGGCCACGCCATGTTGCTGAAAACCACCAAGGCCGACCGCATTTACGCAGGTGTAGACCTGGCGTGGCTCGGCGCTGACTTGCAGCCCGACCGCATCGTCACCGCCGCTGACCTCGACAAGGACGGCATTGTCTTCCCGGAAGAGCACGCGCCCGATCCGCTGCTGCCCGAAGGCAAGGTGCCGATGTTTATCGGTCATCCGGTGGCGATCCTGATCTGGAACGACTTCGAGCGCTTCCGTCAGGCCAAGGCCAAACTCAAATTCAATGACAAAGCGATTCGTTACGGTGCTCAGGTGCCGTTCTACGAAGGCGATCCGTATGGCAGCTTCCGCTACGTGCGGGTCGGCGGTGCGACCTCGGCGGACGAAGATGAATTCGCCAGCCTCAAGGATTCGATCCTGTTCCCGATGCTGAAAAACCGTCGCCCGGTGTGGAATTCCCAACCAGACTTGCACGGCAACCTGACCGAGCGCGGCTTGTTCTACGCCGACCGCATGAAGCAGCAAATCGACAGCCCTCCAGACAACTGGCTGGTGTTCGACGAGCGCTACAAAACCCCGTCGATCGAACCCGCCGCGATGGAGCCGGACAACGGCAACGGCTGGTACGACCCGGCGACCAAAACCCTACACTTTGTCGTCGCTACCCAGTGCCCGCTGGAAGCCGCCACCGAGACCGCGAAGATGATCGCGCCGTCGCGTTTCGGCCTGGCCAATCTTAATATGCACCCCGGTTACACCGTCGGTTACGGCTCGAAAGACCACAACATCTTCGTCTACTACGCTGCCCTCGCTGCGTTGTACGGCGCCGGTGTGCCGGTGCGTCTGGCCAACGACCGTTACGAGCAATTCCAGAGCGGCATCAAGCGTCACCCGTTCGACATCCGCTACCAATTGGCCGTGGACAAAAACGATCACAGCTTCAAGATTTTCCGCGCCGAAATGAGCGTCGACGGTGGCGGACGGATCAACTACAGCCCTTCAGTAGCGGCGGTTGGCGCCACGGCGGCGCAGTCGATCTACTACATGCCGCAGAACGATTTGCAGGTCACGGCTTACCATTCCCGCGCTGTTGAAGCCGGCTCTATGCGCGGTTACGGCACCCTGCAAAGCATGGCGTCCACCGAGATGATGGTCGATGAAATCGCCGGTCGCCTCGGCATCGATGCCATCGATTTGCGCAAGAAAAACGCCATGCTCTCGGGCATGAAAAACACCCAGGGCGCGGTCCCGGCCGGTGCCTTGCGTCTGCACGAAATTCTCGACAAGGCCTCTGCCCACGAAGTCTGGAAAAGCCGCGACCTGATCAAGTTGCAACGCGAAGCCGCTGACCCGGATCACTGGTACGGCGTCGGTTTTGCCATCTGCCAGAAAGACTTTGGCACCGGTTCCGAAGCGCCGATGGCCAGCATCGAATTCACCGCCGAAGGCCACGTGACCCTGCGCCATATCGGCATCGAAATCGGCACCGGCATGTCCACCTCCCAAGCCCTGGTGGTGGCGGATTTCATCGGCATCCCGGCCACCGAAGTGAAGACCGGCGAAACCGAATGGAAAGAGTTGCAGCTGATCACCGGCGGCAACCCGTACATCATGAGCCAGGCCGAACAGGACGGTTTCCTGCGCAACCCGCGCTGGGTCGGTAAAATCGCCTCGGCTTCGTCAGCGACCAACTCTGCGTATTACTTCAGCCACGCCACCCGCGAAGCGTCCCGCGTGCTGTTCAACCACGGCTTGTGGCCGGCGGCGTTGCAGATCTGGGGCCAGGGCCCTTACGGCGGTCAGGCCAACCCGTATGTGGTGCGTCGCGAAGATGCGCATTGGGTCGACGGCAAACTCACCGCCAACGGCATGCAGCCGCTGAGCTTTGAACAACTGGCGAAACACGCCCACGAAAAAGGCCTGGTGACCGGCGCGACCGTGCACGGTTTCAACCGCTGGAGCTGGGCCGAGGCCGAGTTCAGCATCGACGGTGTACGTGAGCGTCTGCCGTTGGATGGCTTGGCGGTGAAGTACGGCGACGGTGCCCCGAACGCGAAGAAAGCGCAGATGACCAGCGCGGGTTTCCACTTGCTGGACCGCCAGAACGTGCACTACCCGGACACTCAGTTGAACAACGCGGCGGTGACTTACTACAGCCCGGTCGCGACGCTGGTGGAATTGAAAGTGAACAAGGGCTCCGCCGAAGTGCAAGTGCTCAACCATCACTCGTGGGTCGAGTGCGGTCGGGTGCTGGTGGAAGAACTGGTCAAGGGCCAGCTCGAAGGCGGGATCGCCATGGGCATCGGCCATGCGCTGCTCGAAGAGATGCCGCTGTACGAAGGCGGGCCGGGGGAGGGTGACTGGAACTTCAACCGTTACCGCTTGCCGATGGCTCGGCACGTTGCCGTCTGGAACCAGACCGCCGAGATCCTGCCGCCACTGTCGCCGAGCGATCCGTCCAAGGGCATTGCCGAAGTGGTGATGATCCCGGTGGTCGGCGCCATCGGCAACGCCGTGGCCCACGCCATCGGCAAACGGGTCCGCGACCTGCCTATCACTTCCGCACGCATCAAGGAGGCCCTCAATGGCTAACCGTCCGCTTCAACTGACCCTCAACGGTCAATCCGTCGGCCCGGTGGACATCCCTGATGACCTGCCGATGATCGACTACCTGCACGAATACAAAAACCTCACCGGCTCGCGCCTGGGCTGCGGCCAGGGCATCTGCCACGCCTGCGTGGTGATCGTCGATAACCCCGACGGCACCAGCGAGGAAGTGCGCACCTGCATTACTGGCGCGCACTACTTCGAAGGCAAGAAAGTGCGGACCATCGAAGGCCACGCGACCCGCGATGAGCAGGGCAAGGTCACCGAACTGAACCCGATTCAGCAGCGCTTTGTCGATGAATTCGCCTTCCAGTGCAGCTACTGCGCGCCGGGTTTCGTCAATGCCGCGACGGTGCTGGTGGAAAAACTCCAGCGTCAGCCGATCATGAAAAGCCAGTTGGAAAAAGTCATTGAAGACAGCCTCGGCCATCACATCTGCCGCTGCACCGGCTATGTGCGCTACTACAGCGCGACGCGCAATGTGCTGACCGATCTCGGCCTGGTCAAGGAGGGTTAAGCATGAAGCAACTACTTTCCCGCCTCGCGTTGGCGGTCGGCCTGGCTGCGCCGGTGTTATTGGCCCACGCGGATGATCAGGTGAAACGCGGCGAATACCTCGCTCGCGCAGCTGACTGCATGGCGTGCCACACCGCACCGGGCGGCGCGCCGTATGCGGGGGGTCTGCCGATCGTCTCGCCGTTCGGTACGATCTACGGCACCAATATCACCCCGAGCAAAGAGCACGGCATCGGTCGATATACCGATGACGAATTCTTCGCCGCGCTCACCGAAGGCAAGCGCCGGGATGGCGCGAACCTGTACCCGGCGATGCCCTACACCTCGTATCACCTGATGCCGCGCGAAGATTCGGACGCGATTCACGCCTACCTGAAAACCGTCGAGCCGATCGAGCGCGCAGCACCGGTCACCAGCCTGAGCTTTCCGTTCAACGTGCGCCTGGGTTTGATGGGCTGGAACATGCTCTACGGCAAGGACGTGAAACTCGCGCCCACCGAAGGCAAAAGTGAAGCCTTCAAGCGCGGCGAATACATGGTCGAAGTGCTCGGTCACTGCGGTGAATGCCACACCCCGCGCGGTTTGCCCGGTGCGATGCAGATGGACAAACGCCTGACTGGCGGTTTGCTCAACGGCTACCTGGCGCCAAGCCTGTTGGCCACTGATCTGGCCGCTCGCGGCTGGAATCATCAGGACTTGAGCACGTTCCTCAAGCACGGCATGAGCGCCCAGGGCACGATGTTCAACGAGATGTTCCCGGTGTTCCACAACAGCACCCAAGGCCTCAGCGACCCGGACCTGGCGGCGATGGCGACTTACCTGCTGGGCGATCCAGCGCCTGCGGCCAAAGTGGTGACCGAAGTGCCGCTGGACAAGATGAGCCCAAGCGCCCAGCGCGGTCGTCAGGATTACCTGAACGTGTGCGCCGGTTGCCACGCGCCGAACGGCGAAGGCAAGCCGCACATCGCGGTGGCCATGCGCGGGAACACCACGTTGCGCCTGGAAGATCCGCGCAACCTGCTGCGAGTGATCGAGGACGGCATCGGCGAACAGAAATTCGCCGGGTTCGAACGCATGCAACCGATGCCGGGCTTCGCCGAAAAACTCAATCATGAGCAACTGACCGATCTGCTGAATTACCTGCGTCAGGGTTGGGGCGGCCAGTCGAGTGAGCTGGCGGTCAGCGATGTGCAGAAGCTGCAAGCGGACGCACCACCGGCCGAGCACAAGGCGCACTGACATGCAGCATCTCGATCTGCAAGTGGTGCGCCGGGCGCTGGAATGGTCGGTGGCCGGGCAGCGTGTGTGGTTGTGCACGGTGCTCGCCACCTACGGCTCGGCGCCCCGCGCGCCGGGCTCGCTGCTGGCGGTGAACGCGCAAGGGCATTGGATTGGTTCGCTGTCCGGTGGCTGCGTTGAGGAGGATTTCCTTGAGCGCGTCGCCGAAGGTTTGTTCGAGCAAGCCGTCAGCGTCGTGCGTTACGGCGAAGGCGATGACCCGCGTTCGCGGGTGAGCCTGCCCTGTGGCGGCGTACTCGATGTGCTGGTGGAGAAGCTTGATTCGGATTGCGAGGTTCAGGCGCATTTGCGGGAACTGGAATCGGCGTTGCTCGGGCAGCGTCGGTTGATCCGCGAGGTCGATCTGGCCAGCGGTGCGCGCAGTGTGTTCGCGGACAGCGAGCAGGGTGTGCGCATCGAACGCGAGATCGACCGGGTGCGCGTGCGGATCGGCGCGGCTCAACGCTTATTGCTGGCGGGGTATTCCAGCGTGGCCCAGGCGTGTGCGGAATTTGCCGTGGGTCTGGGTTTCGAGGTGATCCTTTGTGATCCTCGTGATGAAGTGCTGGAAGGCGTGGTGCTGCACGGCGTCGAGATTCGGCGTCAGTTGCCATCGGTGTTTATCGCTGATGGTGGCTGTCATAGCGACACGGCGGTGGTGGCATTGACTCACGACCCGCGGATAGATGATTTGGCGATGATGGAAGCGGTGCGCACCGATGCGTTTTATATCGGTGTAATGGGCTCGATGCAGACGTCGCAGAAGCGCTTTGAGCGGTTGCGTAGGATTGGTGGGTTGGGGGATTCGGAACTGGCGCGGATTCATGCGCCGATTGGCCTGAACCTGGGCAGCAAGACACCAGCGGAAATCGCGTTGGCCGTCCTGGCCGATATCCTGCGAATCCGCAGCGGCATTCCCCGTCATCGGCTCTAACCCCATTTCCCTCTGTGGGAGCGGGCTTGCTCGCGAAAGCGGTGTGTCATTCAGCATCGATGTTGACTGACACGGCCTCTTCGCGAGCAAGCCCGCTCCCACAGGGGGATTTGTGGTTGTCGGTGGTTAATTGTTCGCAGCATCACCCTTCAAAAAATCAATAAACGCCCGCAGCTTCTTTGGCGTGTTATTGCGCTCAAAGTAATACAGGTAAAGCGTGCCGGCCGGTATCCAGTCGTCCAGCACAGATACCAACTCCCCGCTGGCCAAGTAGTCCATCACAATCGGTGCATGGAACAAGTACGCAAAACCAAACCCGTCCAGAGCCGCCCGTAGCAACAACTCACTGTCGTTGGTCGCCAGGCGTCCCTTGACCGCAATCCGGGTGTGCTTGCCGTTCTTCTCGAAATCCCAGCGGGGCAGGGAGCCTGTCGTGGCGCTGCGATAATTCACGCATTCGTGCTGCAACAAATCCTGCGGCTGCTGTGGAATCGTCCGACCTGCCAGGTACTCGGGCGAGGCCACCACCACGAAGCGCATGTCCGTCAGAATCGGCACCACCACCATGTCTTCTTCCAACACGTCGTCATAACGAATGCCGGCGTCGTAGCCCTTGGTGACGATGTCGATCAGGCTGTTGTCCACTGCGACTTCCAGATTGATCCCCGGATGCGCCAACAGAAAGCGCTGTAACAGCGGTTGCAGGATCAGCCGACTGGCACTGGTGGGCACGCTCAAACGCAGCGTCCCCGCCACCTCATCACCTGCTGCCGATGCGCTGCGCAACGCCAGCCCCAAGTCCTCCATCAACGGCGCGATCTTGCTGATCAACTGTTCGCCTGCTTCCGTGATGTTCACGCTACGGGTGGTCCGGTTCAGCAAGCGCAGCCCCAGCTGTTTCTCCAGTTCGCGCACGGCATGGCTGACCGTGGACACCGACAACCCGGTGGCATCGGCGGCGTTGGTGAAGCTTTTAGCGTGGGCCACCTGCATAAAAAGCCGCAGCTGCTGAAAATCCGGATCTTTCATTGTGTGGTTTTTCCGAAAAGGTCTTGCAGATTATGGCTCTTTTTCGCAAAGCCAGGCGTGTCCATACTCAGGACATCGCTCGCACCTGCGGGCAGTTACCTGGAGGAAGATCCGCATGACTGCATCGACTACAAAACCGGTCTGGTTCATCACCGGCTGCTCAACAGGTTTCGGCCGCCAACTGGCCTTGCACACGCTCAGCCTCGGCTACCCGACCGTGGTTACCGCGCGGAATCCGGCGCAGGTCGAAGACATCGTCAAAGGTCACGAAGATATCGCGTTGGTCCTGAAATTGGACGTCACCGATCCGGCACAGATCGATGCTGCTGTGGAGGCCGCTCAAGCGCGTTTCGGTCGTATCGATGTGCTGGTGAATAACGCAGGGATTGGCTACTTCGGTTCGTTCGAAGAAAGCGATCTGGAGCAAGTGCGCAACATGATGGAAATCAACGTCTGGGGCCTCGTACAGATGACCCGCGCCGTGTTGCCCGGCATGCGCCAGCAGCGTAGCGGCTCGGTGGTGAACATCTCGTCCGTCGGCGGCATCGTCGCGTTCCCGGCAGTCAGTTTCTACCACGCCACCAAGTTTGCCGTAGAAGGTATTTCCGAGTCCCTGTCCCAGGAAGTCGGGCCGCTGGGCATCAAGGTATTGATCGTCGAACCCAGCGGATTCCGCACCGATTGGGCAGGGCGCTCGGCTAACGAGGCGAACCGGACCATCAGCGATTACGATGAAACGGCGGGCAAACGCATGGACATGATCCGTGGCTACAACGGCAAACAACCGGGCGATCCGGTGCGAGCGGCGGTGGCGATCGTCGATGCGGTCGAGGCCGACAATCCACCGTTGCGCCTGCTATTGGGCAAAGCCGCGCTGGCCGGTGGACGAGGCAAAATCGAAGCCCTGCGCAAGGACTTCGAAGGCTGGGCGAGCGTCAGCGAAGGTGCAGACTTCCCCGACTAATAGCCAAAACACAAAACCTGTGGGAGCGAGCCTGCTCGCGAAGAGGCCGTGTCAGCCAACATCAATATCACCTGACACCCAACCCTGTAGGAGCAAAGCTTGCTCGCGAAAGCGGTGTATCAGGCAACATGAATGTCACCTGACACCGCAACCCTCTGTAGGAGCGTAGCTTGCTCGCGAAGAGGCCGTATCAGTCAGCATCATTGTTGCCTGACATATCGCCTTCGCGAGCAAGCTCAGCTCCTACAGGGTGTTGCGGTATTGCTCAGTACCCAAACTTATCCCGCAACCCGTAATACCAAGCCCCCAGCGCCGCAAACGGCGTGCGCAACAACTGCCCACCTGGAAACGGGTAATGCGGCAAATCCGCGAACGCATCAAACCGCTCTGCCTGACCGCGCAACGCTTCAGCCAGCACCTTGCCCGCCAAATGCGTATACGTCACCCCATGCCCGCTGCAACCCTGGGAATAATAAATGTTATCCCCCAGCCGCCCGACCTGCGGAAGACGCGACAACGTCAGCAGGAAATTTCCGGTCCAGGCGTAATCAATCTTCACGTCCTTCAACTGCGGAAACGCCTTGAGCATCTTCGGCCGAATAATCGCCTCGATATTCGCCGGATCCCGCGCGCCATACACCACGCCACCGCCGAAGACCAAGCGCTTATCCCCGGTCAAACGGTAGTAATCAAGCAGGTAATTGCAGTCCTCGACACAGTAATCCTGCGGCAACAAAGCCTTGGCCAACGCATCGCGCAGCGGTTCAGTAGTAATCACCTGCGTCCCGCACGGCATCGACTTCGCCGCCAGCTCCGGCACCAGATTGCCGAGGTAAGCGTTGCCCGCAACGATAATGAACTTGGCCCGAACCTTACCCTGTGGCGTATGCACCACCGGATTCGCCCCGCGCTCGATGCGCACCGCCGGCGACTGCTCATAAATAGTGCCGCCCAACGACTCCACGGCCGCCGCTTCACCCAGCGCCAGGTTCAACGGATGAATATGCCCGCCACTCATGTCGAGCATGCCGCCGATATACTGATCGCACGCCACCACTTCACGAATGCGCTTCTGATCCAGCAACTCAAGCTGCGTATGCCCGAAGCGCTCCCAAAGCCGCTTCTGCGATTCCAGATGCCCCATCTGCTTGGCTGTGATGGCCGCGAACACACCGCCGTCCTTCAAGTCGCACTGGATATTATATTTGGCGACCCGCTCACGAATGATCCGCCCACCCTCAAACGCCATCTGCCCCAGCAACTGCGCCTGCTTGGGCCCGACACTGCGCTCGATCACATCAATGTCACGGCTATAACTGTTAACGATCTGGCCACCGTTACGTCCCGACGCCCCAAACCCAACCTTGGCCGCCTCAAGCACCGTTACCTTAAAACCGTTCTCCAGCAAAAACAGGGCAGAGGACAGACCGGTGTAACCGGCGCCGATCACACAGACATCAGTCTCTACGTCATCCTGCAAAACCGGACGCGGCGGGACCGCATTCGCCGATGCAGCGTAATAGGACTCTGGGTAGGGGGTGTTCGCCATCCTGCAGCCTCTGTTTAATATATTTTACGAGTCCGCCGATCCTACCCGAGTTAAAAAACCACCGCCAGCCACCGGAAAATCTTCGTCGCAGCACCGAAATTAAATATTTTGCATATTCATAGGGTTAGCTCGAAAAAAGGTGTTGACACCCCTCCGGAATTCCGTAGAATGCCGCCTCACAGCAGGCGCGTAGCTCAGTTGGTTAGAGCACCACCTTGACATGGTGGGGGTCGTTGGTTCGAGTCCAATCGCGCCTACCAAACAAAATCCGCTCTGCTGGGCGGTCTAGAAGGGCTCACCGAAAGGTGGGCCCTTTTTTGTTGTCTTGGATTTCTTCAGGGCGTTCAGAAAATGTCGGGTTCGTTCGCGCAGGGCAATGTGAGCGTTGGTTGCACGCTGGTATTGTTGCGGTCAGGGTAGAGCGGGTGTCAGGCAATGTTCGTTGAGAGTGATGCCGAGACTGACAATTTCATTGTGCATTTCGACTGTGCCTTCCAGCACCTCCTGCACCCATTAACTCGTGAATTGATCCTCTCTATACTCAAACGAGGCGACCTCTGCTCCTCCTCCAAGAAACTTGCCTGTGCCGTCCTCGTACCTTTGCGAAGGTGTGTGTGATGAGTTGACGGTGCTTGATAGTGTTACTGAATGCCGCTAAGTAGCGATACCAAGGAAGCTGGGGAACTCGCTCTAATTCCGTTTTCAGCTTGCATGCCTGTAGAGCATCACGCACTTTGGCGATTTCGCATCGCTCAATAGATAGTGGTTGAGGAAGTGCTAGGACGTTAACTAGTTGGGCAAGAATATCGAAGGTATTACGGGTGATATTGATTGCTGCAATCAGATTCGCTTCGCTGGCGAGCTTAGCTTCCTCGTACTCCTCAAGCTCCTCATCTGTCCCAGCCATCATTGCCGCAGCAAACATTTTAATTCCATCCGGGTCGTGCTCGGCGTGATAGGCATCAAACGCTTTGCGAGCCAGGCTTTTGTGATACTGGTAAATGTAGAGGGAGTGGCTCACCGAATCGACGGTGCTTAGCAGCCAATTTTTTTCGGGTTTGGTTGTTCGAATATGTTGCTTCAGTTCTGCTAGTTTCCATGCCCTTCGCATGCTTGCTCCTTTTTGCCGTTCATTTTATTGGGTAACTAACGATAGACATCTGGGCAGCCAATGCGACCATCTGATCCCCTTGTAACTCGACAGCTGGGAAGCCGGAGAATCGAACATTTCGACCCGAAAGATCCAAAAACAGCGACTTGTCGGTTAGCTCCAGCTTCACCGCGCCTGCCGGATAAATGCCTTTGTCTTTTTCGGTGACAAGGAACGCCAATGGAAAGAAGGAAAGTAGGCTCATGCAGCACATGTTTTGCCCGTTTTTCACGCTGAAGAGCTTGATGCTTTGATGATGCTTGTGTGGAAAAAACCAGTAGAAGATGTCGTGTGTATCGCTCAACGCGTGATCATCACCTAGTACAAACTTCTTCAATGGATCGAAGTATGGTGTGGATTGGCCGGGCTTAACGCATTCCGTTACTGACGTGGCAGATAGGATGTGACCAACCATCGCTCGTGCGTACTTCAGGGCATTAACTGGGGAATGGACACTCGAAACGGGGCTGTCCGCATGGGTGAAGAAGTGGTTGATTTTGAGGGTGAAAGTCTTGCACACCTCTGCGATTTTTCCGTCATTCTGACCCAATGCCGTCATGTTGCAGTTTCGGCAGATTGTACGGAATTTGCTGCCATTCGGAGACCGTACGCCTTTCACTTTTGGGAGTTGAAGATCGAACGCTTCGGTAAGGTGAACCTGTTCGACCGCAGTTACCGTGATGCTTCCTTGTGGGGGGACATGATCCTGAGAGAGGATTCCGTAAGCGCCACAGATCAGGCAATGACCACTTATGATTTTGGTGTGTTTGTTCCGTTCGGATAGTGCTTTTGCGTAGTCACCCATGACGCTGTTCCTCAATTCCTTGTCTTGTTTGTAGCAAGGCTTCGATTTTCTATCTGTTAATAGGTGGCGTTTTTTCCGGTCGCCAGAAAAGTTAAACAGACCTATCGGTACTTGATCGGCTGGTTGTGAAACCAGCAGGGGGGAAAGATGACAGATCTTTTTTTTTCATAATGGATTGAAAGTACCTTACGGTGCTGATGTTATGCAGATGTCTGGATGGTAAGCGCGAAAGCGTGGCTACATTGGGCCAAAGTACTCAGTAGTATCGACGCAATCATAAGGAGGTTCTCCATGAAGACGTTATCTACATTGGCGCTGCTGGCATCTGTAGTGAGTAGTGCAATAGCTTCAGCTGCCACTTTTGATGGTTACGAGTGTACGGAAGATTGTTCGGGGCATCAGGCTGGGTATGACTGGGCGGAGCAGAATGACATTGACGATGAGGATTCCTGCGATACCCCATCTCAGTCATTCAATGAAGGCTGTCAGTCATTCGTTGAGGGAGGTAGCGGGATTGCTTCATCGGACGATGATGACGACGAAGAAGATTGACCCAATAGCGGTAGCTCCATTTGGCAAGCCTTGGCGATATCCCCTCACAACTGCCGGATATTTTCTCGATTTTTGGGGCGCATAAACACATTTTTGAATTCGTGTTTAAAAACACTCCGTGTAACGTCCCAAAGGCTACAAATCCTTGCGCCTTTACCTACTCGTACGCCAGAATCCGCCGGCTTGTTCGCCTGGCGGCTGGGCTCTATCGTTTACCTGCCACTGCTCATCAGTGGTCGGGTTTAGTAGCTCGGCAGTCATCTTCGGTTGTACAAGCGTCATCCAGTCAGGTATTCGCCTGCATTTGATGGTGGTTGTGTACAGGGCGCCCCCGGGCGCGCCGGGTTTTAGGTGACTTTGCCGGTCTACTAACCTGTGCACAGCCGCCACCCTCTCGTATTAGTAGCGAGTCGGTTGCAGCTCTACTGGAGAAAGTCCCTATGTTCAAAGTAACGCCCAATCCCCCGCACGCCAATCCAGTACCCTACGACGCCTCTCTTGATCTTGACCCCAAGAAACTAAAAGAAGCAGCCGACCGCGCACTCAACTTCTACCTGAGCCCCGGGGCGACGAAAACGCAGATACCGCCCCACTGCCCCAGCAATGACACCTTCATCATCAACCCAGCGGCGAATGACGAAACATTGCTCGTCCAGGCCTGCGAATCGTTGGGGTCTGCCACTGAGATAGCGAGTGAGATCGCCAGCACAATGGACGGCGCACAGCGCAGGAGGATGCTGGTGTTGCAGCAGGTAATAAGGTTGGGTGAGTTAGCGGTGAATCGGGTATTGGATAACCACAAGCCTGGGTAGTCGCCAGGCACTGTAACGAGGGGATTGCCCCCTCGTTACACTTGTTGCATGAAGCACTATCGGACCTGTGCGGTAGGTCCAGCCAACAAGTGTCAGCCTTGTTTGGCGTTCAACTTTTTCAGTTCTTCATAAGTCGCCGACTGCACAAACCAGAAGCCGGAGATGATGCACCAGGTCAGGGTGCCGGTAATGAAAACGCCTGCGCCGGACCAGAAGCCCTGAACGAAGATCATGACCACTGCCGCAATCCAGATAACGGCCAGCGCGACATACAGAACTACGTTGTTTACGCCAATTACGAACTCTTTCACGTCTATTCCCTTTTGAATGATTGTCCTCTGATCCCTTACACAAGGGCCAGTGGGCGGCATGATAGGAGATAGCTAAAAAAGGCGACGGATCTATTTTTCATAGGCCCACCCATAAATAAATCCGGCTTCTATCGCTACTCCAGGACGGGGTAGGCGGACGGTGCCCCTCCACTTTTTTTGTTGTGCGGACATCAGCACTGGACTGACCGTATGCGGGAAGGCAAAGCACCGAAGGCACGTTACAGAGACCGAGCGGGAAAGCGTGGATCATTCGAGGTGCACCATGCAGACGAAGTCGCCAAGGGTGGGAAAGTTTACGATGTCGATAACCTGTACGTCGTGACCCCCAAGCACCACATCGACATTCATAGAAACGGATAACACTGGTAATGAAAAACGATATCACCGACTACACCGAAGGCGAATTCATCAGCTTCATGCACAAACTGCTGGCTGAAAACAAAGCAGCAACTGATGAGGTGTTAGATGTCCTGCTAGACCAATTCTGCGAAATGACTGGTCACCCAGAAGGCTCCGACCTCATTTACTACCCAGAGGACGGGTCAAGCGGATCAGCAGAAGACGTTACGCGTGTAGTGAGGGAATGGCGTGCTGCTCAAGGCTTGCCGGGATTCAAGGAGAATTGATTTCCAGCTCATGGGAGAAGGTGTGACGACAGGGCACAACGAAGGAGTGGGATCGGGTGACGCACAAGGAGGCTCACCATCATGAATCCACAAGGAAGACAGGCAGAAACAATCAAAAACACATTCAGCGACTGCACAGAAAGCGAATTTGTAGCCCTGCTACAGCGCATCATTAGCCACGATGGCACGGAGCCGGAAGTGGACCAACTGGTGTTTCACTTTGAAGAGATGAGCGAGCACCCTGCCGGGTCTGATCTGATTTTCTACCCGGAAGACGGAGCCGATGATTCAGCATCAGGCATTACCCAAACTGTGAAGGAATGGCGTGCTGCTCAAGGCATGTTGGGATTCAAGGAGGATTGATACCCAGCTCCTGGGAGAAGGTGTGACGTGATGGCACGGTGCTAACCGAGACTGTAAGCTCAGCCGATCTAACACAAGGACTTAACCAATGAAGGCATGGGCGATTGTGACTGTAGCGTTGTTAATGTCTGGGTGTGCAAATCACCCATTGGACTGTGCTACAGGGCTGATCGCGTGGGACGATTGCCTACCTGGTACCAAGGGTTATGTCATCCGGCAGGAAAGTTTGAAGAACCTTGCAGCAGCCGAAGGCCAAAAGGCGAATAGCGACGATGCTGAATGCCAGTCATTCGGAGCCCAGCCCGGCACCGATACCTATGTGAACTGCCGTATTCAATTGAAGAAGATCGCCAGCGACCAACAAACCGAAAGCGCCGCTCAGAAACAACGTGCGGCCCAAGCGTTCATCATGAACATGCAACAGCAGCAGAACCTACAAAACCAGCAAACCCAACAAACGCTGCAAAACCTGCAACAGCAGAAGCCCGCTATCCAGCCTCAGATAAACTGTACCTCTACCAAGTTCGGCCAGACAGTGAACACCAGCTGTCACTGAGCCAAGGAAGGAATACATCGATGAGCAGCGGGATTACGATGGTTGGAATGTTGGCAGCTCTAGGCTGTGTGCAGGCAATCGCCGCAACGGACTATCGATGCACTGTCGAAAGGGCGGACTCAGCAACTGAAAACTCAGTAGGCCACTTGTTCATCGGCAAACAGTTCACAGTAGAAAGGCGAACTGGATTGATGGCGGGAGCACTGAAAAACTCCTACGTCACCGCGCCTCAGGTCATTGACCCCGGATCGACAGAAAACAGCTTCAAAGTGGTAACAACCATGCAGCTAGATCAGGGACTTGGCGTTGGGTCAGCGGTCTATGCACTGGTTATCAACGAATACCAAGATGGCCTTAGAAAGAACTTTGTCTTTCTGGAAGGTGACGATGTGTATTTTGGCTGGTGCGAACACTTCTGAGGGCAATGCCTTAAGCTGATCCCGCGCTCCAAGGTATCTAGCGCGTAAGGGCATCGCAGTCGCTGACGAACTCGGCATTGGTGACTAACTTCTTGCGATGCCGTCTCTGCAGTTCTGCGTATAAAAGTAATAAGGACGTTACGTGCTTTGGAAAGTGATTTTGCTGGTTATGTTCACCTGTTTGGGTGGTTGCATGGCGGTCGCGATGCGAATGGACTACAACCACCCTTGCCCTTACACGGGGCTTCGTTTTGATTGGTGGTTAGTTGGCACCTCCCACGGAAAACTCATCCCGTTCCTGCTGATCGACGCGCCGTTTTCTTTTGTGGTCGATACCGTGTTTTTCCCTTTCGAATATCAGTACACCTGCAATATTTGAGGCGCTTATGCCTCACGCATGGAAAAGTAATAGGGAAATTACGTGCTACGGAAGCTTGTTTTGATAGCGGCTATTTTGCAGTTGAGCAGTTGTGCCTGGCTTGGTGCAGTGACGAACCTCTACCACTCATACGACTGCTATAGCGGGTTGGACGTTGAGTACCAGCTCGCGCAGTTTATTGGTCCGTTTGCGCTGATCGACCTGCCATTCACCTTTGTGGCGGACACGGCGTCGTTACCTTTTTGCTGGCTCTGATCGACGGATTACGGGTTTTTTGGGCGGGTGTTTAACTGCCTAGGGCTGAATGTTTAAAGACACTCAGTGTTACGTCCTAAAGGCTACAAACCCTTGCGCCGTTGCCTACGCGTACGCCAGAATCCTCCGGCTTGTGCCTCTTGCGCCCGGCCTCTATCGTTTACCTGCCACTGCCCATCAGTGGTCGGGTTTAGTCGCCCGAGGTTGTTAGTGAGGTGCATAAGCGCCATTCAGTCAGGTCATTCTATTCCTGCACTTGATGGTGGTTGTGCGCAGGGCGCCCTAGGGCGCGCCGGGTTTGCTAACTCCCTCGGTCGACTAACCTGCGTACAGCCGCCACCCTACTTTTAGTCGAGAACGGTTGCGGCCCCAGTTTGGAGTAAGCAATTTATGTTCAAAGTAACGCCCAATCCCCCGAACACCAATCCAGTACCCTACGACGCTTCCCTTGATCTTGACCCCAAGAAACTAAAAGAAGCAGCCGACCGCGCACTCAACTTCTACCTCAACCCCGGGGCGACGAAAACGCAGATACCGCCCCACAGCCCCAGCAACGACACCTTCATCATCAACCCAGCGGCGAATGACGAAACATTGCTCGTCCAGGCCTGCGAATCGTTGGGGTCTGCCACTGAGATAGCGAATGAAATCGCCAGCACAATGGACGGCCCACAGCGCGGGAAGATGCTGGTGTTGCAGCAGGTGATCAGGTTGGGTGAGTTAGCGGTCAATCGGGTATTGGATAACCACAAGCCTGGGTAGTCGCCAGGCACTGTAACGAGGGGATTGCCCCCTCGTTACACTTGTTGCATGAAGCAATATCGGACCTGTGCGGTAGGTCCAGCCAACAAGTGTCAGCCTTGTTTGGCGTTCAACTTTTTCAGTTCTTCATAAGTCGCCGACTGCACAAACCAGAAGCCGGAGATGATGCACCAGGTCAGAGTGCCGGTAATGAAAACGCCGGCGCCCGACCAGAAGCCCTGAACGAAGATCATGACCACTGCGGCGATCCAGATAACGGCCAGCGCGACATACAGAACTACGTTGTTTACGCCAATTACGAACTCTTTCACGTCTATTCCCTTTTGAATGATTGTCCTCTGACCCCTTACGCAAGGGCCAGTGGGCGGCATGATAGGGAGATAGATGGCTGCTGGCCAGTAATGTTGCGGTTTGTCACTCAAATCGCTCCGTGAGTCCAATCATCCCAACACCCGGCCCGGGAAGAACAACTCAAAACACAAGCAATCTGCCATCCGCTCGATTTCGTCGGCCGCGTCGATTCGGTCCAGGAATAGCATGTCGTCGAGCTTGCGAGCGATGCTTCGAGTTCTTCAGTGTTGGGAAGGGGCGATGAGCTGTTGGTAGGCTTCAACGCCGCGGTTTTGCGGGAGGGCGACTCGGGTTTCGCCAAGCAAGTTGTTGGTCGGGGTGTGCAGATCGTGGGCTATATCGGCGGAAACTTGGCCGTACACACACAATCAGTAGTTGGCAGGCACGCCGGTGCCGCGCCGCGCATGCCACAAACAGGCAGGCGGCGTTCGAAAATTAGCTTTGAATGAGGTCGTTGGATTTCTTGTCCGTGGACTTCAATAGCTTGTTTTGGAAGGGAATCTCGATGAACCTGTATGAAAGATCAGACATTACTGCAATTAAAAAAACAGCGATTGCCAGTGATATTGAGAAATTCAAATAGGTTGGCTCGTTAAAATTTAATCGAATAGAGATCTCTCTGGTAAACAGGATGAGTGGCAGGTGGCATAAGTATATTGAATATGAGCGCTCTCCTATCCAGGTTAATAATTTGCTTGGAAGTAAAGCCGCCAACGCTCGTCCGCTAAGCGAAGAAAATAAGCATATCCCCGCTCCTAGAGAAATGGTGGGAATCAAATAAGGTTGGGGGATATGAAGCGGTGCCAGAAAGCAAATCAGCAGGCCGACCAATAGCATCGATATGCTGATTGGAGCGCTTACTGACACTCCAGAATTTTTAGTGGCTATGTAAATTATTGCTCCAATTGCAAAAGCCTGTGGTCGTAGCACCCAGGGGAATGAAAAGCTGGGAGCTGGTAATATAGAGAATACTAACGCCGTTATAGCAAGGATAAGGATGCCACGCTTGAATCCGAGTAGGGCGATTAATATCGTTGACAGGGCGTACAGTTGCCACTCGAGAGATAATGACCAAGTTACCGCATTGTAATCTGCGCTGCCACATTGCAGAGAAAACTGGACGCAGGAGGCCCAGTATATATTTGAAAATCCAAGTAGCCCCGTTATGGCGCTTTTTGCGATGAGTAGCGAGTCGCTATTGGGATAGCTGGTTGTAAACAAAGAGATAAATACGGATATTGATACCCAGGCCAAAACTGCGGGAAATAGTCTCGATACCCGTCTTCTCCAAAAGGAAGAGATGGCTTCATATTTAGTTGGTGATATCTCAATGTCTCTGTAAAAAGTCTTGCAGATGAGATATCCAGATATTGCGAAAAATATATCAACGCCCGTCCAGAAAAGAGCATATTTAAATAGTTCGCTGTAGCTCTGCGGAGTTGGCAGTCGGCCATTGATGTGCTGAATTATCACAGCGATAATTGCTATTGCGCGTAATATTTGTATATCAATATTTTTTTCTTTGAGTGGCTTCACTGACTGCATCTCTAGAAAGGTTGGCGGTTGCGCAAGCCAAATTCGAGTATGGCGGTAATATATAGAAGTGTTGTCGATAATTCCAACGATCTATAGAAAACCTGCTGCGGCCGCGAGCACGGATTCCCTTGGTTGGAACCTGTCCGCCATGTCGCAGCAGTTGCCGAAAAAAGCGGAATTATAGGGGCGTCATTTTCGGACGATAACATCGGTGCACAGAGGCCTGTACACATGGCTGAAGGCTGGATCCGGGGCAAAACTCATTTGGCTCTCGCCTAGACGTCAGGCCACGGGGCTCTGGGCACCAATGTTCAAACGATACTGGACCGTTGGTCTTTAACTGTTGCCGTCGATCTGTTTAGGTCCAACAACGGCGGCGTCAGATGAAAGTGGTTCGACGATCACCTCAGACTGCGGTTGGGCCTTAGGCTGAGCAAAAATTATCGCTCTCGTACGACCCCAATCGTAGTTAGGTGACTCCACGGAGAAGAGCACTTGTGGGTCGTTAAATACGGCGATACCGATGGAGGACGTGGAGAAATACTGGTTTGGCGAAAGCTCTATCGAGGCTTCCGCTTGAAGGCGATCGGCTGTAGTGAATTGACTGTTCAAGACAATAGCCCCTACGTTGAACAGGATCTTTCCATCTTTGTCGTTGAGATGGATGGCTACGGTAGAGTTGAGCTCGCCAGCTTCGATGGCCTTGAACTGTATTTTTGCGTACAAAGACTTATCTCTTCGCACAAGGATCTCAAAGCGTGTAATGGAAACTCCGTTGCTATACTTCGCCACGTCCAGGTTTGCTGGTGTAGAGAATATCGCAACTGGAGGGTAGGCGTAGTCCAGGACTTTTGGCGTGGCGTAGAATCCGAAACCAATGACGGACGCAGCCAGTGCGGCTTGAAAGGTCCTGTAGACAAAGGCTTTTCTCTTCTTTGCCATTACCGGCGAGTCAGCCAACACATTGATTAAGATTTTTCTGAACGGGCCTTCTACGGTGCTTGAAAGAATCCATGCTCCCGAGATCGATATTGCCCAGATCAAGCAGTAAGAGGTCCAGTCGTAGGACAGTGGATTGGTGTATTGCTTGAAATATACAACTACGGCGTAGTGGACCAGGTACAGCGCAAAGCTTAACTCGCCGAGAAATACCAGCGGCCTCGTTTTGAGGATGCTCGAGATGTGGCCCTTGCCGAACGAAAAAATGCCAATCAGTACGGCGAACGCCGGGAATGAGCCTGCAGTGCTCACGTAGTAGGAAACGCTTTGGCCAAATAAGTTACCTATGGCATGACTTTTGGTCGCCATCATGGTTACGTAGGTCAACAATAGAGCAGAGACTTCCACTACGGTCCATTGTGATTTGCTCAGTGCGTTATCTGATATTTTAAAACTTTGCGTCAGGTGGAACAGGCCTATTCCAACCGTGAACTCGAGCAGTCGTGTTGGCGGAAAGAAGTACATTAATCCGCTTGCACTGATGCCGTAGGGATTTTTGTTCGGGAATAAATTACTGATCAGCAATATTGCGGAAATAATAATTAGTTCAACTGCCAGTATTTGCTTCCATCTGCTTGTGAAGCGTTTGGCAATGAGAGGAAATAATAGATAGAAGAAAATTTCAGTTGATATGCTCCAGGAAACCCCGTTGATCGAAGTGGCCCAGATTTCTATTGGAACCCAGGATTGCACCATGAATACAGTTGCAATCGTTCGGTAAATACCATGTTCCCAAAGCAGGGGTGCCGGGTTCAGTTTGTAGATCAGAAAAATCCATATAAATATGGTTGCTATATGCAGGGGCCATACCCTGGCCACCCGCGCAACATAGAACTTGCGAACACTTCCCGGTTTGGATAAGTCGGGATAAGCGTAGGCTAAAATATAACCACTTAGTACAAAGAAGAATGACACTGCTTGTGAAGCAGGTATGACTTTTGAGATATCACCGATGCCAAGAATAGCGCCTGTGTGGAAAGCTACGATGAGCGCAGCAGCAAAAAACCTGAGGGAGGTCAGGGCGTCCAGTTTTTTTTTGTTATCCATTCTTTCTGGCTCGGCTATCCGTAAAGTAATGTTTTGTATTGATTTACGTTGGGCCGCGCATCTTAGCGAAAGGGATGGCAATTTGGAATTGAATAGTGTGCGTTTGTAACGCTTTTGTACCCAGCAGTTGCCAAATGGTAGGCGAGGGGAGAGGCAGTCGATTTATTCGTTTCGGTTTCTCCCAGGAAAAAACAACTCAAAACACGTCACCCCATTCTCACTGGTGACGCCATACCCTCCGCTATGCAACTGCATGATCGTCGCCACAATCGACAAACCCAACCCGTTCGATTGCGCCGACCGCTCTCGCGACTCATCCACACGATAAAACCGGTCAAACAGTTTCGGCAGATGCTCTGGCGCAATGGTCGCGCCGTGATTGCTCACCCGCAGACTGATCCCCTCGGAAGAGGGCGTCGCATTCACCACCAACTCCGAATCCGGCGCGCCATACTTGATGGCGTTCGAACACAGATTGGCCAACGCCCGCCGCAGCAACATCGGCTCGGCCCAGATCACGCCGCTGCCATGGGCGTTGATGCTGATCCCGACATCCGCCGCCAACCCTTCAAAGTAATCCGCCATGCGTTCCATTTCGTCCGCGGCGTCCAGTTCCTGTCGTTGGCGCAGGGCGCTGGCGGGGTCGGTTCGGGCGAGGAACAGCATGTTGTCGAGCATGCGCGCGAGGCGTTCGAGTTCTTCGACGTTGGAGGCGAGCAGTTGTTGGTAGGCTTCGACGCTGCGGTTTTGCTGGAGGGCGACTTGGGTTTCGCCGAGCAAGTTGTTGATCGGGGTGCGCAGTTCGTGGGCCATGTCGGTGGAGACCTGGCCGAGCTGGACGAAGCCTTTGGCGAGGCGGTCGAGGACGCCGTTGAAGGCGTCGATCATCGGCTGCACTTCCAGCGGTGCGCCGTGGTTGTCGAGGCGTTCGGTGAGGTTGCCGACGCCAATGCCGTGGGCGTGTTTGGCCAGGCGCCGCAACGGCAGCAGCCCGCGATAGAGCAGTAAATAGCCGCAGACCGCGAGCAATAGGGCGGCGACACCGGCCAGCAGGTAAACGCGTATCCGGTAGTTGGCCAACACGCTGGTGCGTTCCGTCATCAATCGCCCGGCCACGACTTGCAGGCTGCCCAGGTCGCCGGAGTCGATGGTCGCCGCCAGCGCCGCGAAGGGCACACCGTCCACGCCGGAAAAATGCTGCACGTCGGCCAGGACCAGCGGATGGTCCATGGTCACGGGAGACAGGTTCGGCAAGTCGAGTCTGCCGGGATTGACCACGAGCAACGGTTTTTGTCCGGTCGCGCCGATCACTAGCACCGATTCGCGGTTGCCGAGCATGTTCTGGAACAAGGCCGGTTTGCTCTTGATCAGGTCCAGGGTGTTGCTGTCATTCAGAAAGGTGCGCAGTTGATCGACCCGGGTGATCAACGCGGCATCGTCCCGCCGGATCAACTCGCGTTCCAGCTCGCGATACAAACACACGCCCAGCGTGATGACTGAAGCAAAGGCCAGCAACGCAAACAGCAATGCCAGACGCAGGGTCAGGGAATGGGGCTTGTTGTTCATGGCTGTGTGTCGAAGCGATAGCCGATACCGCGCACGCTGTGGATCAGCTTGAGTTGAAACGGGTCGTCGACTTTCAGGCGCAGGCGCCGTACCGCGACGTCCACCACATTGGTGTCGCTGTCGAAATTCATGTCCCACACCCGCGAGGCAATCAGCGAGCGCGACAACACTTGGCCTTGGTGGGTAGCGAACAAGTGCAGCAAGGCGAATTCTTTGTTGGTCAAGGTGATCCGCACGCCGTCGCGGGTGATGCGGCGTTTAAGCACGTCGATTTGCAGGTCGGCCACTTGCAGCTGTTCTTCTTCCCGGGACGGACCGCGTCGGGTCAGGGTGCGCAGGCGCGCCACCAATTCGGCGAAGGAGAACGGTTTTATCAGGTAGTCGTCGGCGCCCAGTTCCAGGCCCTTGATGCGGTCGGCGATGTCGTCGCGGGCGCTGAGAAACAGCACCGGTGTATCAGCTTCCTTACGCAAGCGCCGCAGCACTTCCCAGCCGTCCATTTTCGGCATCATCACATCGAGCACGATGACGTCGAACGAGGTTTCCAGGGCCAGGTGCAACCCGTCCACGCCATTGCGCGCCAGGCTGACCGAGTAGCCGAGTTCCTGCAGACCGTTGAGCAGGTAGTTGCCTGCCTTGGGCTCGTCTTCAACGACTAGGATGTTCATGGTCGATGTCCGTAAAGAATTCATTGCGACGTGAGGGGCGTGAGCCAGTGTAGCCCGATCAATTGCGCGTGACTCGGGCCACACATCGTGGGCGCAGCATACTCAATTGTCATTGATGCAGCCGGAGCCTTCGACCTGGTAATCCAGCACGTGCTCCTGACCGTTGTGGTCCAGGTAGTCCAGCCGCGCAGGAATAATGCCGCACTGTTGTGAGATGTCGGTGCTGGACAGCACTTTCGCGACGTCCATGTGGACGAAGAAACCGGTCTTGTCATGAATCACTGGCGCTTGTGGCTGGGTGTCGGCAAAAGCCGAACCGGTGGCGAGGAGGGCGGCGAAACCGAGGATTAACATTTTCATGGTGTGTCTCTCTCTAATCTGGATGACGGTGGCTGCCGGTTGAGTGACTGGGCAGTGAGCTCAGGTTAACGAGGCGATACGGACAGCCGACCAACAGTTGAATGACAAAGTTGTAATGCAATTCAGCCCGGGATTACGGCTGGCGGCCGGAGGCTTCGAGGATCAGGTCGGCGATCTCTTTCGAGTGCGAGACCAGCGACAAATGGCTCGATGGCAGCTCGATGGTGGTCGCGCCCATGCGCTTGGCGAGGAAGCGTTCCAGGTCCGGGTTGATGGTCTGGTCGAGGCTGGACACCGCGTACCACGACGGTTTGGTGTGCCAGGCAGCGGCGGTGGTGCGTTCGCCAAACAGGGTTTTGGCGATCGGTTGTTGCACGGCGAACAGCTCCATAGCCTTGTCGTGGGGAACATCGCTGGCGAAATACTTGAGGAAGGCGTCCTGTTTCAAGCTGACGTAACCGTCGTGCTCTTCGGTGCCGGCGCGCACGGGCATGGTCGGGTACTTGCCGGAGAGGGCGACGAAATCTTCACCGGCATCCGGGGCGCGTGCCGCGACGTAGACCAGCGAGCTGACCTTCGGATCCACCCCGGCTTCACTGACCACGGTGCCCGCGTAGGAGTGGCCGACCAAAACGGTCGGGCCGTCTTGTTGGTCGAGTACGCGTTGGGTGGCGGCGACATCGTTGGCCACGGAGGTCAGCGGGTTCTGCACGGCAGTGACGTGCAAACCGGCGGCCTGCAACCGCGTGATCACCTCTGACCAACTCGAACCATCGGCCCAGGAGCCGTGCACCAGCACGACGTTGTTGGCCTTCACGGGCGCAATGTTGGCGGCCATGGCTGAGCCGGTGCCGAGCATCAACAGGCTGGCGGCGATCAGGCAGAGTTTGTTCATTGGTTTCATGGTGTCGACCCTTGTCATCATCGGTAGAAGGCGAGCCACCCGGATTGGGTGGCTGACGACGACACTGTATGAATCGAGGGTGCGACCTACGCTGACAACTCAATGACAAAGTTGTAATGCGTTACGAGGTGTCAGCGGCTCGTAAAAATTCAATGATCAGGCGTGCAGCCTCTTCGGGTGCCGCTTGAAGGAGGCAGTGCGGTGCGTTGACGTCGATCATCTGCGTCTGTGGCTTCAGTTGAGAGATCCGCGTGGAGGCGGTTTGTGGAACCAGGCGATCTTCGGTGGACCGCAGGTAAACATTCGGCACGTTCACTTGGGCAAGTTGCGCCGACACATCGACATCGAGCACCGACCGCAGTCGCGAACGCATCACGGCGGGGCTGACCCGATTTATCGCTTGGCTCAGGGCCGTGCGCAATGCAGCGGTAGCAAATTGACCGAGTAACAGCGGGCTGAGACATTTGGCGGGCACGGCTCCAATTGGCAGCATGTTGGCTACAAAGCGCAGAGGACTGAGCAACGGCCGAGGGTTTCGAGCAAACGTGCAGCACAGCACCAGCCCGACCTGTTGCGGCAGGCGCAAAGCCGTCAGCGCGATAGCGATCGGTCCGGAGAATGATTCGCCCAGCAATACGAACGGTCGGTCGGTGGGCAGCGACTGTCTGGCAATGGTTTCCAGCTCCCCGTAACTCAGCGGGATATCGCAGGGATAGGTCACTACTACGATGTCGCAAGCGTGCTGCAACGCCAACACGAAAGGCTTGAACAGTTCGCCCGTTCCATCCATTCCCGGTAGCAGGACAAGCGTCGGCAGCTTTGATCGGTCCATGTATTCCATCCTTGGTGAGTGCCTATTCTGGCGCATTTGACTCACAGCATGCTGGTCAGAATCGGCCTCTTTTTCTGTAGGTCACTGGCAGGCAGATTGGCAGGTTTTGGGCTACTACTGACAAGCCCTTTTCCATTTCCCTGTCAGGAGCATCCCTATGCTGTCTCATTGGTTTCTCGCGGCGATCCATCTCTTGGCATTTGCCATGGGCCTTTGGGGTGTGCTGACTCGGGGAACGGCGTTAAGCCGGTTGGCTGCGGGCACGGCGCAGGTTCGCAGCGTGCTGGTCGCCGACAACGTGTGGGGGATCTGTGCGGGGATTTTGCTGATCACGGGGCTGATGCGGGCTTTCGGCGGGTACGAAAAAGGCACCGACTATTATCTTCATCAGCCGCTGTTTCATCTCAAGATGACGCTGTTCGTGATCATCCTGCTACTGGAGCTGGCGCCGATGATCACCTTGATCAAGTGGCGGATCGCCTTGGGGCGTGGCGCTACGGTGGATCTGGGGCGGGCGAAGCTGTTCGCCCGGATCAGCCATGTCGAAGCGCTGTTGATGATGCTCATGGTGATCGCGGCCACTGGCATGGCACGGGCTGTGACCTTCGGGTAGCGGTGACGTATTCGTCGGGGTTAAAGCGAATTGTCTGACAGCCAAGGCGTCGCCGAAGCCGGTAGTATCGGCTTCACATCACGAGGGGGATGAACGGTGGGGCAGGGCGGGGCGAAACAATGTGCATGAATCTTTAGCCAGCCATTGCGCTGAAGCGAACGGGCTGGCTACTGACTGCAGCAGGATTCAGGGTTGCGGCTTGTCTGGAGCGGTCAGCCCGGCCTGAATGCGCTGATAGATCTCTTCGCGATGCACGGCAACGTCTTTCGGGGCGTTGATGCCAATTCGGACTTGCTGGCCGCTAACGCCCAGGATGGTGATAGTGATGTCATCACCAATGTTTATGCTTTCACCGACTTTGCGGGTGAGTATCAGCATGGTCTTCTCCTTGATTGCTTTGTAGGGCACCTGATTCAGACAGTGCAGAGGTCGGTGTAGTTATAGATTAGTGCGAAGTTTCACGGTTTGGGTGCCTCTTTCTGACGCGCAGATGCTGCATTAATTCCCAAGGCGTAACTATACAGAGGCCGCATCCATGATTCTCGTTGTTTTGTGCCCATTTTGCGGCACTCGGGAAGTATTCATGAATGCTAAAATCCGCGCTTTCAGCATTCAGAGGGAAACGTTGTGCGCAAAATGGCCTTGATAATCGCAGTATTGGCGTTGGCGGGATGCGGTGAAGGAAAGGATGCAAGCGCTCAAAAGACGCCTTCTGCGACTGTTTCCGCACCGGCAACAGCGCCCGCTGTTGCAACGGGTCCGCAATGGGATCTCGAGGTGCGGGGCGAAACAACCCAGGCCGTCAGCGACTTGAGCGGCTGGTTGATCGAGCACAGCTTCGTTTCCAATGTGGTCCGGGAAAATGGCAAGGACCGGATCCTGCTCGGGCCGTTCGCTTCCAAAGCCGAGGCTGAGGCCAGGCAGGCTGACTTGAACGCAGCGCTGACCCGGGCAAAAAAGATGAACATCGAATCGCTGATCATCGAGCGTCCGGCGGCTCAGTAATCGCGTAACGGTTCAGGCGCCGTTCAGCGGGGAGTCCTAAAGGGTGGCCGCGGTGACTCGTATCTAGTACGTAGTCACTGTCGATTCCCAGAAGGAGCTCCCCATGGCCTCCGCCAATCCTTACAAAATCTTCGACGCGGTCTTGCAGCGCAAGCAGACCTTGAGCCCGCATATGATGCGCGTCACCCTGGCCGGGCCGATGGTCACCGATATGGCCACTTGGGCGCCGGATCAGCGGGTAAAACTGTTCTTCCCCGCCGAAGATGGATCGCCGGCCCGGCTGTCCCATGAAGATGGCTGGTACGCGCGCTATCGTTCGATGCCGGTAGCCCAGCGTCCGGCGATGCGCACTTACACCATCCGCCATCTGCGCGCCGATCAAGGCGAAGTGGACATCGACTTTGTGTTGCACGGTGAAACCGGTCCGGCTTCCCGTTGGGCGATTCGATCAGTGCCGGGCGCTTCGATTCAGATCACCGCGCCGGATCGGCACTTCACGGCCCAGGACGCAGGCGGTTTTGAATGGAAGCCGCCGCAAGCGCTCAAGCAATTGTTGCTGGTCGCCGATGCCACGGCGTTGCCGGCGGCGCTCGGAATCCTCGACGAGTTGTCCGTTCTTGATGAGCCGCCGCTGACCCAGGCGTTTTTTGAGGTCGACAGCCTGGAAGATGCGCTGCCGGTTCCAGACTGGCCGGGGCTTTCGGTGGAGTGGCTGGTTCGCGACCACGCCAGCGCAGGGTCGCTGATGGTCGAGGCGGTCCAACGGGCGAACCTGCCGTCATATGTTTCGAAAGAGTCCGTGGAGCTGGCGGAAGTGAATGTGGACGAGGAGATCCTCTGGGAAACCTCCGCGTCGGCCAGTGATGGCTTCTACGGCTGGATCGCCGGAGAGACAGTCGCAGTGATGAGCCTGCGCAAGTACCTGATCAAGGAACGCGGCATTCCCCGGGAGTCGCTCAACCTGATGGGCTACTGGCGCTACAACAAAGTCGGCGGTTAGAACGAACAAAGGCCTCGGGTTTGAATGCCCGAGGCCTTTGTGTTTTCAACAGTTATTCAACCGCAGGCTTTCATGTCCACTGGGCCGACAAATTCATTGCCGCGTCCCATCACGCACGCCACGCTCTGATTGCGCTGGCGCTCCCAGGTTTGCACCGGATAAGTCTTGTTCCAGGCTTCATACAGTTGGCGATCCTGTTTGGACAGTTTCAACCCGTACTGCTTGCTCATGTAGAAGTAAGTCCGGGCGATCATCCCGCGAATCGACGGGCGGGGCATGACCTTCTTGGCCTTGAAGTCGACTTGGGTCAGGCACGAACCGTATTGACCCGATTGCACCGGCAGCCAACCAAAGCTGAAGTTGCTGCGGTCACCGTTGACCTCACCGATGCTCGGCACCAGGTTGTGCGTCGGCCTCGGCCTTCTGATAAGTCGGGTCGTAGCGTGTGCAGTTTTTGCGTCCGCCCGACTGCCAGCATTGGCGCTGATGGCCGATCTGCCAGGCCGGGACAATGTGCTCCCACTCGATGCGGGCGGCACGCTTGGCGCTTTTGCGTGGCACATAACCACAAGCAGCGAGGTCGACTTTGTTGCCGGTGTATTTGCAGCCGCAATAAAACTCGGTGGATTGCGGTGCGTAGAGCTTCCACGCGACTTTCTTGGCTTCGTTGAAGGTGCGCGGGGCGCCAGCCTGGGCGCCCATGGCAATGAACAGAAACAGCAAAGCAAAACAGCGGACACTCATTGACTCAATCTTCCTTCGGCACAACCCAGAAAATCTGCACACCGCCATCGTCGCGATAGGCGAGGGTGACGTTATCGTTTTCGTCGATTTCTTCGAGCAGCTGTTCCCATTCGTCCACCGGTTCGTCCGGCAGACGGAAAATCAGCGCGGCTTTGGATTTTTGCGCGGTAGGGGAGTTGATGATTTTTTGAACGCGCAGACCCATGCGTTCAAAGGAGCCAGGAGAGGCAGCGGTAGTGGCCACGGAATTATCCTTATTAAGCTGTACGGGCATACAGTATTTAACTGTAAGCATTTTCGCAACTGCTTAAAATTCAAGAAAATCCTCTGACAGTGGTTTTTCCCGTTTGGTGTAAGGCGATTGGCGTTCTTTTGTAGGAGATGCCACTCACCAGAACAGGCAAGTGGCGCAAACGGTGCCCGACCGGAACCGGTCGGGCGAGGGCGTATCAGTACTCCCAGAACATCCGTTGCAGCTCTTTGCTGTCGTTGGTCTTGGTCAGCGCGACCATGGCCAGGATGCGCGCTTTCTGTGGGTTCAGGTCATGCGCCACGACCCAGTCGTACTTGTCGTCAGGCTGTTCGGCGTTACGCAGGACGAAACCACCGGCGTTGACGTGAGACGAACGGATGATTTGCACGCCATCCTTGCGCAGGGCTTGCAAGGTTGGCACCACGCGGGAAGATACCGAGCCGTTGCCGGTACCGGCGTGGATGATCGCTTTGGCGCCTGATTGCGCCAGGGCTTTGTAGGCAGTGTCGCTGACGTTGCCGTAGGAATAGGCGATTTCTACGTCAGGCAGGCTCTTGATGGTTTTGATGTCGAATTCCGAGTCCATGGTGTGGCGCTTGGCCGGCAGGCGGAACCAGTAGGATTTGCCTTCAACCACCATGCCCAGCGGGCCCCAGGCACTTTTAAAGGCCTCGGTCTTGATGTTGATCATTTTGCTGACATCGCGACCGGACTGGATTTCATCGTTCATGGTCACCAGCACACCTTTGCCGCGTGCTTCTTTGCTGCTGGCCACGGCGACTGCGTTGTACAGGTTCAGCATGCCGTCGGCGGACATCGCGGTACCCGGGCGCATGGAACCGACGACGATGATCGGCTTGTCGGTTTTTTCCACCAGGTTCAGGAAGTAGGCGGTTTCTTCCAGGGTGTCGGTGCCGTGAGTGATGACAATGCCATCGACGGCTTTGTCGTCGGCCAATTCGGCGACGCGGCGACCCAACTGCAACAGGTTGTCGTTGGTGATGCTTTCGGACGCGATCTGCATGACTTGTTCGCCACGCACGTTAGCCAATTGACTCAGCTCCGGCACGCCAGCGATCAACTGTTCGATACCGACTTTGGCAGCCTGATAGGTAGCGCTGTTGGCCGCACTGGCGCCAGCGCCGGCAATGGTGCCGCCGGTGGCCAGGATCACCACGTTCGCCAGTTTCTGTTGGGTTTCAGCTTCTTTCGCCTGAAGGGCGGTGGGCAGGAGCAGCAGGAGGGCCAAAGCGCCCGGAATAAAGGTGTTGAATGCAGATTTCATTATTTTCTCTCTAGTAGTGACGGTGCTGATGCAGGTTCATCTAGATACGCCCCCGGCAGATCTGAACGCCTGGGGTGCACAAGAAAGAGCAGGATCTGTACCAGCCCTACTTTGAAGGAGAGAAAACTTTAAGCTGATGATTTATATCAGTATTTATGTCGGCGGTAATGAAATTACACAACCTTTTGTCCGGGTTTCCGAATACGTTGAGTATTTGCGTTCGGTTCTCCGAAAGGGCCTACGATCCTTGTTGATTAGTTACCTTGCCGAATTCCAAATCAGTGCTAAAGAAAACCCCGCACAGGTCGATGGTCTTCAAAGGAATCTTTTTTCAGGAGTTCACATGTCGTTATCAGTCGGTCTTCCCAACGCCGCAGGCGTGACCATTGGCGGCAAATCCGCTGCCACGATCCGCGCGTTGAACGATGCCACGCAGGCCGAGGCCGCCAAAGCGTTGGGCACTCAAGAAGATGACGGCAAGGTCGTCAAGACTGGCCCGGTGGGGCTGGATAAAAGCACGGATACCGAGGCCGCATCTGAAGGAAAGAGCAATCAGAGCGCCGCGGTAAAAATCCTGCTCAAGCGCATGCAAGAGCTGCAACAGCAACTGCGTGAGCAACAGCAACAACTGGCCGCAGCCCAAGCAGCGTCTTATCCGACGCCGGAAGCCAAGTCGACAGTAGTCATGGCGATTCAAGGGCAGATTGCCGACACCAACGGCGCGCTGCTGGAAGTGTCCGGCGCACTGGTCAAGGAAATGGCCAAGGGCTCCAGCACCGGCTCGATGGTCAATACCACGGCCTGAGGCTTATGCCTGGCTTTGCCAGCCAGCGCACAAAATGGTCAATTCTGATCGTTGACAAATCTCGGCAGGGTTCGCATAGTTCGGTCTACGCAAACGTTTGCGCGGCGTTCTCGATGGCTCGATCCATCGAAGGACACCCTGTAGCCTACGCCAGCGCAAGCGTTGCTCACAATAATCATAAGATCGGAGTGAACCCATGAAGCTGCCATTCGCTGGACGTCTTCTCGCTGTCGCTATGCTGGCTGCCGCATCCGCCGCGTTGCCCCTCTCTTCGGCGTTCGCCGATACTGAAAAACCTAAAGTCGCGCTGGTCATGAAATCCCTGGCCAACGAATTCTTCCTGACCATGGAAGACGGCGCCAAGGCCTATCAGAAAGACCATTCCGCCGATTTCGACCTGATCTCCAACGGCATCAAGGACGAAACGGACACCGCTGGCCAGACCCGCATCGTCGAGCAAATGATTCTGGCCAAGGTCAATGCACTGGTCATCGCGCCGGCTGACTCAAAAGCCATGGTGCCGGTGATCAAGAAAGCCGTCGATGCCGGTATCACCGTGATCAACATCGACAACCAGCTTGACCCGGCCGTCGTCAAAAGCAAAAACATCACCGTACCGTTCGTAGGCCCGGACAACCGCAAAGGCGCGCGTCTGGTGGGTGAGTACCTGGCCAAGCAACTGAAGGCCGGTGACGAAGTCGGCATCATCGAAGGCGTATCCACCACCACCAACGCCCAGCAGCGCACCGCGGGTTTCAAAGACGCGATGGAAGCGGCGCAGATCAAGGTGGTTTCCTTGCAGTCCGGTGATTGGGAAATCGACAAAGGCAACAAGGTTGCCGCGTCGATCCTCAGCGAATACCCGGAAGTCAAAGCCCTGCTGACCGGTAACGACAGCATGGCCGTCGGCGCCGTTTCCGCTGTCCGTGCCGCCGGCAAGGCTGGCAAGGTGCAAGTGGTCGGTTACGACAACATCAACGCCATCAAGCCGATGCTCAAGGATGGCCGCGTCCTGGCCACCGCTGACCAGTTTGCCGCCAAGCAAGCTGTATTCGGGATCGAGACTGCGCTGAAAATCATCAAAGGCGAGAAAGTCGACAGCGGTACCAACGGCGTGATCGAAACTCCGGTAGAGCTGGTTACCAAGTAGTCCTTCTGGCGACACAACGGTGCTCGCCCGTCCGGGCGAGCGCATGGAGAGTTTTTATGTCAGTTTCCGCCCCGAACGCTGTCCTCTCGGTCAGCGGTATCGGTAAGACCTATGCCCAACCGGTCCTGACCGGCATCGACCTGACGCTGATGCGCGGTGAAGTGCTGGCGCTGACTGGTGAAAACGGCGCCGGCAAAAGCACCCTGTCGAAGATCATCGGCGGCCTGGTCACACCGACCACCGGCCAGATGCAATTCCAGGGTCAGGAATACCGCCCCGGCAGCCGTACCCAGGCTGAAGACCTGGGCATCCGCATGGTCATGCAAGAACTCAATCTGTTGCCGACCCTGTCGGTGGCGGAAAACCTGTTTCTCGATAACCTGCCGAGCAACGGTGGCTGGATCAGCCGCAAGCAATTGCGCAAGGCAGCGATCGAAGCGATGGCCCAGGTCGGCCTTGACGCGATTGACCCGGACACCCTGGTCGGCGAACTGGGCATCGGTCACCAGCAAATGGTCGAGATCGCCCGCAACCTGATCGGCGACTGCCATGTGCTGATCCTCGACGAACCGACCGCGATGCTGACGGCGCGGGAAGTCGAGATGCTGTTCGAACAGATCACCCGCCTGCAAGCTCGTGGTGTGTCAATCATCTACATTTCCCACCGACTCGAAGAACTGGCGCGAGTGGCCCAGCGCATTGCGGTATTGCGCGACGGCAACCTGGTCTGCGTCGAGCCGATGGCCAATTACAACAGCGAACAACTGGTCACCCTGATGGTGGGGCGCGAGTTGGGCGAACACATGGACATGGGGCCGCGCAACATCGGTGCGCCAGCCTTGACTGTTACGGGGCTGACCCGTTCCGACAAGGTCCGTGACGTGTCTTTCGAAGTGCGCGCCGGTGAGATCTTCGGCATTTCCGGGTTGATCGGAGCAGGGCGCACCGAGTTGCTGCGCCTGATCTTCGGCGCCGACACGCCAGACAGCGGCACGGTCGCGCTGGGCTCTCCGGCCAAAGTCGTGAGCATTCGTTCGCCGGCCGATGCGGTGGGTCACGGCATCGCCCTGATCACCGAGGACCGCAAGGGCGAAGGCCTGCTGCTGACCCAGTCGATCAGCGCCAACATTGCCTTGGGCAACATGCCGGTGATTTCCAGCGCGGGCGTCGTCAACAACGGTGACGAGATGGCCCTGGCTCAACGTCAGATCAACGCGATGCGGATCCGCAGCTCCAGCCCGACGCAACTGGTGTCCGAGCTGTCCGGCGGCAACCAGCAGAAAGTCGTGATCGGCCGCTGGCTGGAACGCGATTGTTCGGTGATGTTGTTCGACGAGCCGACCCGTGGCATCGATGTCGGTGCCAAGTTCGACATCTATGCCTTGCTCGGCGAACTGACTCGCCAGGGCAAAGCGCTGGTGGTGGTGTCCAGTGACCTGCGTGAACTGATGCTGATCTGCGACCGGATCGGCGTGTTGTCGGCGGGGCGCCTGATCGACACGTTCGAGCGCGACAGCTGGACCCAGGATGATTTGCTTGCCGCCGCTTTCGCCGGCTACCAAAAACGTGATGCGTTGCTCAACGAAGCAGCGCCTAGGGATCTTCCATGAAAACTGCAACGTCTGCCGGTAAACGTAGTGGCAATTTTTACGGCCTCGGCACCTATCTGGGCCTGGCCGGTGCCTTGCTGGCGATGGTCGTGCTGTTCTCGATGCTGAGCAGCCATTTCCTGTCGTACGACACTTTCAGTACCCTGGCCAACCAGATCCCGGACTTGATGGTTTTGGCGGTCGGCATGACTTTCGTGCTGATCATCGGCGGCATCGACCTGTCGGTCGGTTCGGTGCTGGCGCTTGCGGCCTCGGCGGTTAGCGTGGCGATTCTCGGCTGGGGCTGGAGCGTTTTGCCGGCAGCCCTGTTCGGCATGGCGGTGGCGGCTTTGGCCGGGACCATCACCGGTTCGATCACCGTGGCCTGGCGCATTCCGTCGTTCATCGTGTCCCTCGGCGTGCTGGAAATGGCCCGTGGCCTGGCGTACCAGATGACCGGCTCGCGTACGGCCTACATCGGTGACGCCTTCGCCTGGCTGTCCAACCCGATCGCCTTCGGCATCTCGCCGTCGTTCATCATTGCCTTTGTGATCATCATCGTCGCCCAGGCAGTGCTGACCCGTACGGTGTTCGGCCGCTACCTGATCGGCATCGGCACCAACGAAGAAGCGGTGCGTCTGGCGGGGATCAATCCAAAACCCTACAAGATTCTGGTATTCAGCCTGATGGGGCTGTTGGCCGGCATCGCTGCGCTGTTTCAGATTTCCCGTCTGGAAGCCGCAGACCCGAATGCTGGTTCCGGCCTGGAGCTGCAAGTGATCGCCGCCGTTGTCATCGGCGGCACCAGCCTGATGGGCGGGCGCGGTTCGGTGATCAGTACGTTCTTCGGTGTGTTGATCATCTCGGTATTGGCGGCCGGTCTGGCGCAGATCGGTGCGACCGAACCGACCAAGCGCATCATCACCGGTGCGGTTATCGTGGTGGCGGTGGTGCTTGATACTTATCGCAGTCAGCGCGCAAGCCGGCGGACCTGATTCATGGCAACGATCAAGGATGTGGCGGCACTCGCAGGAATTTCCTACACCACGGTGTCCCATGTGGTGAACAAGACGCGGCCGGTCAGTGAAGAAGTGCGGGTGAAAGTCGAGGCGGCGATAAAAAGCCTCGACTACGTGCCCAGCGCCGTCGCGCGCTCGTTGAAAGCGAAAACCACGGCGACTATCGGTTTGCTGGTGCCAAACAGCCTCAACCCGTACTTCGCCGAACTGGCCCGGGGTATCGAGGATTACTGCGAGCGTAACGGCTATTGCGTGATCCTTTGCAACTCCGACGACAACCCGGACAAGCAGCGCAGCTATTTAAGGGTGTTGCTGGAAAAACGCATCGACGGCTTGATCGTGGCCTCGGCCGGTGGTGATGCCGTGCTCGCTGAAGGCTTGGCGGGCGTGCGCACACCAATGGTGATTGTCGACCGTGGGCTGGATGGCGTAAATGCCGACCTGGTGCGCATCGATCACGAATACGGCGCCTATCTGGCGACCCGGCATTTGCTGGAGTTGGGGCATCGGGACATCGCCACCATCGGCGGGCCGGCGGACACCAGCGTGGCGCAAATGCGTCTGGCGGGTTATTGCCGGGCGCTGAGAGAGGCGGGCGTCGAGGTGCCTAGCGAGCGCATGCTGGAAAGCGACTTCACCAGTACCGGCGGTTACAGTGCAGCCGCGATCCTGCTGGAAAAGAACCCGCCCAGTGCGATTTTCGCCGGTAACGACATGATCGGCATCGGTGTGCTGCGAGCGGCCGCCGAGCGCAACATTCGCGTCCCCACCGAGTTATCGGTGATTGGCTTCGATGACATTCAGATGAGTCGTTATGTCTACCCGGCGCTGACCACTGTCGGCC
Source organism: Pseudomonas nunensis (assembly GCF_024296925.1). Classification (NCBI taxonomy): domain Bacteria; kingdom Pseudomonadati; phylum Pseudomonadota; class Gammaproteobacteria; order Pseudomonadales; family Pseudomonadaceae; genus Pseudomonas; species Pseudomonas nunensis. The sequence continues at coordinate 3,822,115 of NZ_CP101125.1, read as the reverse complement.
AGTCGATCCTGCAACTGGGAGAGATGGCCGCCGAAGTGCTGTTGCGCCGGATCGCCACGCCGGGCCTGGCCACTGATCAACGGATCGTGACCCCCAGCATTGTCTTGCGAGAGTCGACCGCGCCGCTTGCCGGTGTGTTCTCCGAATTCCGCTGAAAGCACAGCAGAAACCGAATTAATGAGTAGTGACGTATGCCAGCAAAAGTAGTGGTAATAGGCAGCCTGAACATGGACCTGGTGACCCGGGCGCCACGACTGCCTCGCGGCGGTGAAACGCTGATCGGCCAGTCGTTTGCCACGGTGTCCGGCGGCAAGGGTGCGAACCAGGCCGTGGCTGCCGCGCGTCTGGGTGCTGAGGTGTCGATGGTCGGCTGCGTCGGCACCGATGCCTATGGCCAGGAATTGCGCGGGGCGCTGTTGGCCGAACAGATCGATTGTCAGGCAGTGAGCATTGTCGATGGCGCCAGCGGCGTAGCGTTGATAGTGGTCGATGACAATAGCCAGAACGCGATCGTGATTGTCGCCGGTGCCAACGGTGCGCTGACGCCTGAAGTGATCGACCGTTTCGACTCGGTGTTGCAAGCGGCGGACGTGATTATCTGTCAACTGGAAGTCCCGGACGCCACGGTCGGTCATGCGCTCAAGCGCGGCCGTGAACTGGGCAAGACCGTCATCCTCAATCCGGCCCCGGCCAGCCGTCCGCTGCCAGCGGATTGGTACTCGGCCATCGACTACCTGATCCCCAATGAAAGCGAAGCGTCGGCCCTGAGCGGCTTGCCGGTGGACTCCTTGGAAACCGCCGAAACTGCCGCGACCCGATTGCTCGCCATGGGCGCCGCGAAAGTCATCATTACCCTTGGCGCCCAAGGCTCGCTGTTTGCCAACGGCACCGGCTTCGAGCATTTCCTTGCGCCGAGCGTGAAAGCGGTGGATACGACGGCGGCGGGTGACACCTTTGTCGGTGGTTTCGCTGCTGCGTTGGCGTCTGGCAAAACCGAGGCCGAAGCGATCCGTTTTGGTCAGGTCGCCGCAGCGCTCTCGGTTACCCGTGCGGGTGCCCAGCCTTCGATTCCTACCTTGTCCGAAGTACAGGCCTTTAAGACACCATGAAAAAGACACCTTTGCTCAACGTCGCGCTATCGCGGCTGATCGCATCCCTGGGCCATGGCGACATGGTGGTGATCGGCGATGCCGGCCTGCCAGTGCCGCCGGGCGTGGAATTGATCGACCTGGCCTTGACCCACGGCATTCCGGATTTCGTCAGCACCTTGAAAGTGCTGCTCAGCGAAATGCAGGTCGAAAGCCATGTGCTCGCCCAAGAGATCCTGGACAAGCAACCCTCGGCCCTGACGACACTCGATGAGCTGAATGCCGAAGGCTCGCTGGGCCGCCGTGACCTGCTCAGCCATGAGCAATTCAAAGTCCTCAGCCGACAGGCACGGGCGATTGTTCGTACAGGCGAATGTTCGCCGTACTGCAACATCGTGCTGGTGTCCGGGGTGACGTTCTAACTCGCTGTAACCTTTTCTGCTTTCCCATGCACAAGGAGTGCGCTATGCACCGCTATGCTCAGAAACTGCATCATCTGCTCCGGAGTCTGCTGCTTTTGTCTTTCATCACTGCAACAAGCGCCCAGGCGGCGGAAAAGATCGACTTGATCATCGACACCGACCCGGGTGCCGATGACGTGGTTGCCTTGCTGTTTGCGCTGGCTTCGCCGGAAGAACTGAACATTCGCGCGCTGACCACCGTGGCGGGCAACGTGCGTCTGGACAAGACTTCGCGTAATGCGCGGCTGGCTCGTGAGTGGGCAGGGCGCGAAGACGTGCCGGTCTACGCTGGCGCGCCGAAACCGCTGATGCGCACGCCGATCTATGCCGAGAACATCCATGGCAAGGAAGGCCTGTCGGGTGTCACCGTGCACGAGCCGAAGAAAGGCCTGGCCGAGGGCAATGCGGTCAATTACCTGATCGATACCTTGAAAGCTGCCAAGCCCCACAGCATTACCATCGCCATGCTCGGTCCGCAGACCAACCTGGCCCTGGCGCTGATCCAGGAACCTGAAATCGTTCAGGGCATCAAGGAAGTGGTGATCATGGGCGGTGCGCACTTCAATGGCGGCAACATCACGCCGGTGGCCGAGTTCAACCTGTTCGCCGACCCACAGGCGGCGGAAGTGGTACTCAAGAGCGGCGTGAAGCTGACTTACCTGCCGCTGGACGTGACCCACAAGATCCTCACCAGCGACGCGCGCCTGAAACAGATCGCCGCGCTCAACAACAATGCCGGCAAGATCGTGGGCGATATTCTCAATGAGTACGTCAAGGGCGACATGGAGCACTACGGCATTCCTGGCGGCCCGGTGCATGACGCCACCGTTATCGCTTACCTGCTGAAGCCGGAGCTGTTCACCGGTCGTTCGGTCAACGTGGCGATCGACAGCCGCGAAGGCATCACCTTTGGCCAGACTGTCGTCGATTGGTATGACGGACTGAAAGCGCCGAAGAATGCTTTCTGGGTCGAGAATGGCGATGCCCAGGGTTTCTTCGACCTGCTGACCCAGCGTCTGGGTCGTCTGAAGTAAGTCGTATACCCGCAGGTGCCAGCCTGCGGGTTTTTATTCCCTGCCTGAATCCACCACGCCGAGATAGTCAGCCGGGTATTTCTCGAATACCTGGGCGATGAACGACTGCGCGGCTTGCGTTCCCAGCTCCTTGACCAACAGATCGATTCCAATGATTGCCAGCTCTTCCGGGCTGCCAGGGCTGTAAGAACTGTGGCCCTGTGCCCACTTGGCTTTGATGTCGGCGTCGATGCTTAGGGTGGTCATGATGGCGCTCGTGAAGTCGGAAAAGTCTGAGTTCCGAGTTAACCATTTTGCGCGCTGTTTGGCACTCCGACTTAGGCATGAGGGGAGGGCTATGCGACACTTGGTCTTTGATGGATTTTCAAGGACCGCGCTGTGCAGATCGATTTGAATACCCCTGACGGTTTGACCCTTGAAGCTGTGCGCCAACTGCTGGCCTCCGCCAGCGACGATGAGCACACCCAGTTGCGGGTGACCAAGGCTGGCATCGCTTACATTTCGTCGGGCGTTGTGGGCGGCACCGACATCGGTGGGCTGCTGTTTCGTCTTGAGACGTGGGCCAAGGGCTCGGGCTACGTGGGATTGGTCGCCGCCAGTGATGAGGTCTGGGTCATGCAGATCTTCAATGCGCTGAAAGAGAACTGGCCGACGCCGCCGTTCGACTACATCGACATCTATTGAGTGCTGTTCATATTCAGTCACGATTGAGTGCTGAACGGCACGGCGACGCTCAGGCAAACTCGCTGATTGTCCAGACAGAGGGACAGGGCGATAGCGCTGTCTGTGAAACCAAAGGCCGGATTGGCGGTCGCACGAACTCAGCTTAACTATTGAAAGAAGGAGGCTTCATGCCTTGGAAGCTCGCGTCATTGGGTACTTTGTTGGCCGTTGCCATGCTGGCCGGTTGCAGTACTCCCTCCACCGAGTCGGCAGCAAAGGACCCTGTGGTGACCGACACCGGCCACAGCCGCTGTGATTCAGAAGCGGCGCAATTCACCATCGGCAAAAAGGCTTCACCAGAACTGCTGGAACAGGCCCGCACTCGCGCAGGCGCGCAGAATGCCCGGATCCTCAAGCCCAGCGACATGGTGACTCTGGAGTACCGCTCGGATCGCCTGAACCTGAACACCGATGACAACCTGGTGATCACGCGCGTCAACTGCGGCTGATCGCTGGCAGCTTTTGTTTCGCCCATAAAAAACCCCGTCACATGGACGGGGTTTTTTTAGTGCGCCAGAAACTTACTCTGGGCGAACTTGTGCAGCTTGCATACCCTTTTGGCCTTTCTCAGCCACGAAGGAAACGGTTTGGCCTTCTTTCAGGCTTTTGAAACCGTCGCTTTCGATAGCTTTGAAGTGTACGAACAGGTCGTCACCGCCACCTTGAGGAGTGATGAAGCCGAAGCCTTTTTCATCGTTGAACCATTTAACGGTGCCGGTTTGGCGATTAGACATGGTGTATCTCCAAGAAACATATATTTTCAGTAGTACTGTGCTGCTCAGGCCAACTGGGCACACGGGACTATCATAGTCGAAATGTACGGTTTGGGAGCCCCCCAGAGGGGTTGTTTGCCAAACAGTCGCGCTTTCTTTACTGCTTCATCGCGCTGAAAGCCCCGATTTAAAAGGCTTTCAGCCGAAAGTAAAGACGATAAAAAAAGCTGTAAAACCTGCATAAATTGTACAAAAAAGCGCTTTTCGGAGGCTTTTCACTGGCTGAAGGAGCCTTTAAAGCGCTTTTCAGGGCTTATTTTTTTGCCTTGTTATCGGCTTTGCAGGAAGAAATCTGGGTCAGCGCCTTACGTTGCAAAGCTTCATCAGCTTTGTTGTCCATCAGGGCTTGAAGGTCCTTGGCCGGGTACGATTTGATCGCGTCAGCACCGCAAGCGCAGTGAGCATTGGCAGCAGCCGCGCCGATTTGCGGGGTGGCTGCCTGGGTGCACTGAGCCATGTATTTCTCGCGCTCACCCTTTGGCCATTCGGCATGGGCGGCCATTGGCAGCAGCAGGACGATGGGGGCGACTACAGCGAACAAACGATTCAGACGCATGCTGGGATGCTCCTTGTGGGTCAATGTCTTGTTATCTGAGGGGTAAAGCGGGGTTCAAGTTCATCACTCTGGCATAAAATCGCCTGATTTGCCCCAGCAGAAAACCTCTCTACCGCGACGACCGTTCATCTGTGCTAGCATGCCTCGCTCGGGCTTTTGCGGGCTCCGGTGACCATTGGTCCCGGTAGCGGCAGAGGCACGAATAACCCTGATTTGAATCCCAGTCACTCTGGTTCGGTTTTCCGGTTGGCCGCAAGGCTCCTGCCGCTGTAAGGCAGGCGTTCGTTATTGAATGGCCTGGATCGGATCTTGTACTGGCTCATCCCAACCCACGTGACCTTTGGTAGGGGTCACCACTAGGAGAGGAGGCGCCATGCCAACTATTACTCTTCCCGACGGCAGTCAACGTTCATTCGATCACCCGGTTTCCGTAGCCGAGGTCGCCGCATCCATTGGTGCTGGCCTGGCCAAAGCCACCGTGGCCGGCAAGGTCAATGGCAAGCTGGTTGACGCCAGCGACATCATCGACAGCGATTCCACGCTGCAAATCATTACGCCAAAGGATGAAGAGGGGCTGGAGATCATTCGCCACTCTTGCGCCCACCTGGTTGGCCACGCGGTCAAGCAGTTGTACCCGACGGCCAAGATGGTCATCGGTCCGGTCATCGACGAAGGCTTCTATTACGACATCGCCTTCGAGCGTCCTTTCACTCCGGACGACCTGGCCGCGATCGAACAGCGCATGCAGCAGCTGATCGAGAAAGATTACGACGTGATCAAGAAAGTCACTCCGCGCGCCGAAGTGATCGAAGTGTTCAAGGCCCGTGGCGAAGACTACAAGTTGCGCCTGGTCGAGGACATGCCCAACGAGCAGGCCATGGGTCTGTACTATCACGAAGAATACGTCGACATGTGCCGCGGTCCGCACGTGCCGAACACGCGCTTCCTGAAATCCTTCAAGCTGACCAAGTTGTCCGGCGCCTACTGGCGTGGCGATGCCAAGAACGAGCAATTGCAGCGCGTTTACGGTACTGCCTGGGCTGACAAGAAGCAGTTGGCGGCTTACATCCAGCGCATCGAAGAAGCTGAAAAGCGCGATCACCGCAAGATCGGCAAGCGCCTGGGCCTGTTCCATACCCAAGAAGAGTCGCCGGGCATGGTGTTCTGGCACCCGAACGGCTGGACCCTGTACCAAGTGCTCGAGCAGTACATGCGCAAAGTTCAGCGCGACAACGGCTATCTGGAGATCAAGACTCCACAAGTCGTTGACCGCAGCCTGTGGGAGAAATCCGGGCACTGGGCCAACTACGCCGACAACATGTTCACCACTCAGTCGGAAAACCGCGACTACGCCATCAAGCCGATGAACTGCCCTTGCCACGTGCAGGTGTTCAATCAAGGCCTGAAGAGCTACCGCGAGTTGCCGATGCGCCTGGCTGAATTCGGTGCTTGCCACCGTAACGAGCCATCGGGTGCCTTGCACGGCATCATGCGTGTACGTGCGTTCACCCAAGACGACGCACACATTTTCTGCACCGAAGAGCAGATGCAGGCCGAATCCGCTGCGTTCATCAAGCTGACCATGGACGTTTATGCCGACTTCGGCTTTAAAGACGTCGAGATGAAGCTGTCCACTCGTCCGGAAAAACGCGTTGGTTCGGACGAATTGTGGGATCGCGCCGAAGCAGCCTTGGCTGCAGCCCTTGATAGCGCGGGCTTGCCGTACGATTTGCAGCCGGGTGAAGGTGCGTTCTACGGTCCGAAGATCGAATTCTCGCTGAAAGATTGCCTCGGTCGTGTCTGGCAGTGTGGTACCCTGCAGCTCGATTTTAATCTGCCTGTCCGTTTGGGAGCCGAATACGTCTCCGAAGACAACAGTCGCAAGCACCCGGTTATGTTGCACCGGGCGATCCTCGGATCCTTCGAACGTTTTGTCGGAATCCTGATCGAGCACTACGAGGGTGCGTTCCCTGCGTGGCTGGCTCCGACCCAGGCAGTGATCATGAATATCACTGACAAGCAGGCTGATTTCGCCGCTGAGGTTGAAAAAACTCTCAACGAAAGCGGATTTCGTGCCAAGTCTGACTTGAGAAATGAAAAGATCGGCTTTAAAATCCGCGAGCATACTTTGCTCAAGGTTCCTTATCTCTTGGTTATCGGAGATCGGGAAGTCGAGATGCAGACTGTCGCTGTGCGTACTCGTGAAGGTGCTGACCTGGGCTCGATGCCCGTCGCCCAATTCGCTGAGTTCCTCGCTCAAGCGGTTTCCCGGCGTGGTCGCCCAGATTCGGAGTAATTACTATTAAGCGTGAAATGAGACAAGATAAACGAGCTGCACCGAAAGCCCCGATCAACGAGAATATCTCGGCACGCGAGGTTCGGTTAATTGGGGCTGAGGGTGAGCAGCTTGGGATTGTGTCAATTGAAGACGCGCTTCTTAAGGCTGAAGAGGCCAAACTGGATTTGGTGGAAATTTCCGCCGATGCAGTACCCCCTGTTTGCAAACTGATGGACTACGGCAAATCGATCTTCGAGAAGAAGAAGCAGGTTGCTGCGGCCAAGAAAAACCAGAAGCAGATCCAGGTTAAAGAAATCAAGTTTCGTCCAGGGACGGAGGAAGGGGATTACCAGGTAAAACTGCGCAACCTGGTACGTTTCCTGAGTGATGGGGACAGGGCCAAGGTATCCTTGCGATTCCGCGGCCGTGAGATGGCCCACCAGGAGCTGGGGATGGAACTCCTCAAGCGAGTTGAAGGTGACTTGCTCGAGTACGGTTCGGTCGAACAGCATCCTAAGATGGAAGGACGCCAGCTGATCATGGTCATCGCCCCGAAAAAGAAGAAGTAATCAATAGGGCACGGCAGGCCTTCTGATTATGTTTATCAACTGAATGCGGAGTATCCGAACATGCCAAAAATGAAAACTAAAAGTGGTGCTGCTAAGCGGTTTCTGAAAACTGCTAACGGTATCAAGCACAAGCACGCTTTCAAGAGCCACATCCTGACTAAAATGTCGACCAAGCGTAAGCGTCAACTGCGCGGTAGCAGCTTGCTGGCACCGTGTGACGTGGCAAAAGTCGAGCGCATGCTGCGCCTTCGTTAATTTAGTCAAGAATAGAGGAAGTAACTCATGGCTCGTGTAAAGCGTGGCGTCATTGCCCGTAAACGTCACAAAAAAATTCTGAAACTTGCTAAAGGCTACTACGGCGCTCGCTCGCGCGTATTCCGTGTTGCCAAGCAAGCGGTAATCAAGGCAGGCCAATACGCCTACCGTGACCGTCGTCAGAAAAAACGTCAGTTCCGCGCTCTGTGGATCGCTCGTATCAACGCTGGTGCACGTATCAACGGTCTGTCCTACAGCCGTTTCATCGCCGGCCTGAAAAAAGCGTCCATCGAGATCGACCGTAAGGTTCTGGCTGATCTGGCAGTGAACGAAAAAGCGGCGTTTGCTGCGATTGTCGAGAAAGCTAAAGCCACCTTGGCTTAAGTACCCCCGACAGTCACCCGACCTCACCTCTGTGGGGCCAGGTGTTAAACGTCATAAATAGGGGAAGAGCCTTCAAGCTCTTCCCCTATTTTGTATCTGGAGTCTGTACATGGAAAACCTGGACGCGCTGGTCTCTCAAGCTCTAGAGGCTGTGCAAAGCGCTGAAGATATCAATGCCCTGGAGCAAATCCGGGTTCACTACCTTGGCAAAAAGGGTGAATTGACTCAGGTGATGAAGACCCTGGGGAATTTGCCGGCAGAGGAGCGTCCGCAAGTCGGCGCACTGATCAACGTTGCCAAGGAGCGTGTCACAGAGGTTCTCAATGCCCGCAAGGCACTGTTTGACGAGGCCGACCTGGCCGCCAAACTGTCTGCCGAGTCCATTGACGTGACCCTGCCTGGCCGTGGCCAGACCTCTGGTGGTCTGCACCCGGTTACGCGCACTCTGGAACGTATCGAACAGTTCTTCACCCACATCGGCTACGGCATCGCCGAAGGCCCTGAGGTCGAAGACGACTATCACAACTTTGAAGCGCTCAACATCCCAGGCCATCACCCGGCCCGGTCGATGCATGACACCTTCTATTTCAATGCCAACATGTTGCTGCGCACCCATACCTCGCCGGTACAGGTCCGCACCATGGAATCGAAGCAACCGCCGATCCGCATCGTCTGCCCAGGCCGTGTGTACCGTAGCGACTCCGATATCACCCACTCGCCGATGTTCCACCAGGTCGAAGGCCTGCTGGTCGATCGCGACATCAATTTCGCCGACCTCAAAGGCACCATCGAAGAATTCCTGCGCGTGTTCTTCGAAAAAGAACTGGCCGTGCGCTTCCGCCCTTCGTACTTCCCGTTCACCGAGCCATCCGCCGAAGTCGACATGGAATGCGTGATGTGCAGCGGTAAAGGCTGCCGTGTCTGCAAACAGACTGGCTGGCTGGAAGTCATGGGCTGCGGCATGGTTCACCCGAACGTGCTGCGTATGTCCGGGATCGACCCGGAAGAGTTCTCGGGCTTTGCCTTCGGCATGGGCGTTGAGCGTCTGGCCATGCTGCGTTACGGCGTGAACGACTTGCGTCTGTTCTTCGACAACGACTTGCGGTTCCTCGCGCAATTTCGCTAGTCGTAACGAATTCTTAGGAGAGCAGGATGAAATTCAGTGAACAATGGCTGCGTGGCTGGGTAAGCCCGCAGGTAAGTCGTGACGAGCTGGTTGCTCGTCTGTCGATGGCCGGTCTTGAGGTCGACAGCGTTACGCTGGCCGCCGGCGAATTCACCGGTGTGGTGGTGGGCGAGGTGCTGAGCACCGAGCAGCACCCGGACGCCGACAAGTTGCGTGTTTGCCAGGTCAGCAATGGCTCGGAGACTTTCCAGGTCGTGTGCGGTGCGCCTAACGTGCGCCCGGGTCTGAAGATTCCGTTCGCCATGATCGGTGCCGAACTGCCAGGCGACTTCAAGATCAAGAAAGCCAAGCTGCGTGGCGTTGAGTCCAACGGCATGCTGTGCTCGCAAGCCGAGCTGCAAGTGGGCGAAGGCAACGATGGCCTGATGGAATTGCCAGCCGATGCGCCAGTCGGTCAAGACATTCGTGAATACCTGAGCCTGGACGACGCCAGCATCGAGGTCGACCTGACCCCGAACCGCGGCGACTGCCTGTCCCTGGCCGGTCTGGCCCGTGAAGTCGGCGCGCTGTACAACGCCGAAGTCACCCGTCCGGTAGTGGCTGTCGTGCCAGCCGTGCACGATGAAGTGCGTTCGGTTGAAGTGCTGGCACCAGCTGCTTGCCCGCGTTATCTGGGTCGTGTGATCCGTAACGTCGACCTGTCCAAGCCAACGCCGCTGTGGATGGTCGAGCGCTTGCGCCGTGGCGACGTGCGCAGCATCGACGCTGCCGTCGACATCACCAACTACGTGATGCTGGAGCTGGGTCAACCGCTGCACGCATTCGATCTCGCCGAAATCAATGGCGGCATCCGCGTACGCATGGCTGAAGAAGGCGAGAAGCTGGTTCTGCTCGACGGTCAGGAAGTCAGCCTGCGTAGCGATACGCTGGTGATTGCCGACCACACCCGCGCCCTGGCAATTGCTGGCGTGATGGGTGGCGAGCACAGCGGCGTCAACACCGCGACCACCCGCGACGTGTTCCTTGAAAGCGCGTTCTTCGATCAGATTGCTGTCGCTGGCAAGGCCCGCTCCTATGGCCTGCACACCGACGCTTCGCACCGCTACGAGCGTGGCGTGGACTGGCAACTGGCCCGTGAAGCCATGGAGCGCGCCACTGGCCTGCTGCTGGAAATCACTGGCGGCGAAGCCGGCCCGATCATCGAAACCGTCAGCGAGCAGCACCTGCCGAAAATCGCGCCGGTTACCCTGCGCGCGCAACGCATCACCCAGATGCTGGGCATGGAAATGGAACCGTCCGAAGTCGAGCGTCTGCTCAACGGCTTGGGCCTGACTGTTTCCGCCGATGGGGCAGGGCAGTGGCGCGTAGAAGTGCCAAGCCATCGCTTCGATATCAGCCTGGAAGTTGACCTGATCGAGGAATTGGCCCGTCTGTACGGTTACAACCGTCTGCCGGTTCGTTACCCGCAAGCCCGTCTGGCGCCGCAAGCCAAGGCCGAAGCTCGTAGCGACCTGCCTGAGCTGCGCCGTCTGCTGGTAGCCCGTGGTTATCAGGAAGCAATCACCTACAGCTTCATCGATCCGAAACAATTCGAACTGTTTAATCCGGGTGTTGAACCGCTGCTGCTGGCCAACCCGATTTCCAACGACATGGCGGCGATGCGCTCGTCCCTGTGGCCAGGTCTGGTCAAGGCGCTTCAGCACAACCTGAACCGTCAACAAGATCGCGTCCGTCTGTTCGAAAGCGGCCTGCGTTTTGTCGGTCAGCTGGAAGGCTTGAAGCAAGAGCCGATGCTGGCGGGTGTTGTGTGCGGTAGCCGTCTGCCGGAAGGCTGGGCGCAAGGTCGCGATGTCGTGGATTTCTTCGACGTCAAGGCTGACGTGGAAGCGGTGTTGGGCTTTGCCGGTGCACTGGATTCGTTCACTTTCGTGCCAGGCAAGCATCCGGCGCTGCATCCAGGTCAGACTGCGCGCATCGAGCGTGAAGGTCGCTTGGTCGGTTACGTCGGCGCGATTCACCCGGAATTATCGAAAACCCTCGGTCTCGACCGTCCGGTCTTCGTTTTCGAGCTGGTTCTGGCGGAAGTGGCGTTGGGTAAAATGCCTAAATTCCAAGAGTTGTCGCGCTTTCCTGAAGTGCGTCGTGACCTTGCACTGATTGCCGAAAAAGACGTCGCAGCCAGCGCCGTACTGGACGTAATCCGTGAAAATGCAGGGGAATGGCTGACGGACCTCAGGCTATTTGACGTGTATCAGGGTAAAGGCATTGATCCTGATAGAAAAAGCCTCGCAGTTGGCTTGACCTGGCAGCATCCATCGCGCACTCTTAATGACGATGAGGTGAATAACACGACGCAAAATATCCTCACCTCGCTCGAACAAAGGTTGAACGCCACGTTAAGGAAGTGACGTATGGGGGCTCTGACGAAAGCTGAGATGGCGGAACGTCTGTATGAAGAGCTGGGCCTGAATAAACGGGAGGCCAAGGAATTGGTCGAACTGTTTTTTGAAGAAATCAGGCACGCTCTTGAAGACAACGAACAAGTCAAATTGTCCGGTTTCGGCAATTTCGACCTTCGGGACAAACGCCAGCGGCCTGGCCGCAATCCGAAAACGGGTGAAGAAATCCCGATCACGGCTCGCCGTGTGGTCACCTTTCGTCCAGGGCAGAAGTTGAAGGCCCGAGTTGAGGCTTATGCTGGAACCAAGTCATAACGACGAGCTACCCGTCATCCCAGGCAAACGCTACTTCACCATTGGTGAAGTCAGCGAGCTGTGTGCGGTAAAACCACACGTGCTGCGCTACTGGGAGCAGGAGTTTCCTCAACTCAACCCCGTCAAACGCCGCGGAAACCGCCGGTATTATCAGCGACAAGACGTGCTGATGATCCGGCAGATCCGCGCGCTCCTTTACGATCAAGGGTTCACCATCGGCGGCGCACGCTTGCGTTTGTCCGGCGATGAAGCCAAAGACGACACCACCCAATACAAACAGATGATTCGGCAGATGATTGCTGAATTGGAAGACGTATTGGTTGTCCTCAAGAAATAAATTCCTGCGTTTGAATACTTCCAGTTTTCAAAAGCTTGCGATATATTCTTGAGCGTTCCTCGAGCTGAGGAACAGGTTTGACGCCTAGTCGGGGCGTAGCGCAGTCCGGTAGCGCACTAGCATGGGGTGCTAGGGGTCGAGTGTTCGAATCACTCCGTCCCGACCATATTTTTCAATGACTTAGCCCAATCTGAAAAGGTTGGGCTTTTTCATGTCTGAAAAATACCCCCACATTTACCCCCACAGATTTTTCGGCCATAAATCGTGATGTTGCCTAGTTGTAAGCGCGCGAGATACTTTGCCCCGGCAAGAATGCATGTGACTGGCGAATTTTGCAGGGTCTTTAGTGTTAAGAATTCCGTTAGCACCCTTCTGTAATTTAGCCGTTTCGGTCCGCCAGTTTCTGTAGGGGGTCGATTCCCGTCACTCTCTGACAGAGATCTATTAGGCATCTATCATCCTGAAACACGAACATTTCTCTGCGCGTCCCCCAATCTAAATGAGGATAGGTGGGTAGTGAGCCGTAGGCAGTCGCCAGTCTTCGGCAGGCAACGTATATCTGGTACTCGCCATCATCGTATTTGTCCTGCTTGGGGGGCAGCGCTGCTTGGCATTCCCATATTTATGCCGGTGTCTGCTATTTCAGCCTATGGCTGCCAGCGGAATTTGAAGCAAATTACGCGGGCGCAGTCGCCGCTCACACGTATTCTGCTGTCCTCAGTGATACAGCCAGGGCTGTAGCGCGTTGAGATTGGTTACCACGATTTGCTGTGCGCTCGCCCTGGATTCCACTTTGTTCGCGTCAATTTGAAAACGTTGCAGTACGTATTGCACGAGAGCGCCGCGGCTAGGGAGTATGAGTTGGCCGTTTTGCATACCGTAGTCGATCTCAATGATGTTCTTTTGTTCAGGTGTCAGGCGTTGGTCAGGTTCGATGATTACATCAACCAGGGTGTTCCAGCCGGTATCTGCCTCGCGGCTAAATGCCGAGGTGTCTAATACGTCCGGCTCACCCCGCAAGCGGCTGAGTACGAAGTCACGGTACTCGCCATTCTTCTCGCAGTAAGCGCGTACATGCCAGCGCATGCCGGTGTAGATCAGTGTGTGTGGAGCAATCAGGCGGATTTCTGAAATCGGCGTGGAAAATGATACGTACTCGGTTTCCAGTCGGAGGCCTTCACGGCAGGCCTTAAGCAGCGGTCGTAGTACCTCTGGGCGGATCGTGCGGTCCGGCACATGCAGTACTTCAGTATGGGCATAGGCCAGGGCTAGGCCGTCGATGTGCGGCGCGCGTTCGTGATTCTGGTTGAGTAGGTGTAAATAGGCGCTGGCACTGTCATCGATGAAAAGTGGCTTGAACGCTTTGCTCGGCACATAGCCCTTCAGCGACTTGCTATATGTAAGGTTTTTAGGCGCATATTCATTTATGTAGCTGTTGATGTCCTTCGACGCCTGCTGCCGACTGATGCCAAAGCTCTGCATCAGGTGCCCTGTGGTCAGGCGGCCCTCCCACCAGGTAATGGTCTCGATCAGACGATAGCGTAAGGCCAGATCCCAGCGTACTTGTTCGATCGATTGCTTGCGTTTCATAACGTCTCCATCTGTGCAGAAACTTTACCTGTATATGCCTACATCATAGACCTGTCGTCAAAGGCTACATATTCTGCGATCGCGGTTCAAGATTGACCGCTAGTGCCGGGGGAAACGAGATGGAAGGTAAGGAGTTGGTGTGGTCAATTTTGGGAGGGGCAGGCTTGGTCATCATCACGCTGATGGTTGCGTTACTGATTCAAGCGTTGCTCCTGCGCACTATCCAGGATGCTCTCGCGCAACGGGCCGACGCCTTAACTCACCAACAGACAGTCAGCAAGAGGCTGATGCAGGAATATCGGGAGGTGTACTCGGCACTACGAGCAGAGCGTGCGCATGTCGAGCAGTTGCAGCGCAAAGTGCTGCTGATCCAAGATTTGCTCACAGATTACCTGAGTGGCGTGGCAGTGAGTTTTTGAGTGGGCGAGAGAATGCAGCGATTCAATCGCTACAGTGTTTAAACCAAGCAAAGGAGTTGCCTTGCGGCTCCGTAGCTTTATTTTGACTTCGCTCGTCATGCCGGCATAAATCAGCATTCCGACTCAGAAACGTGAGCTGAGCACCGATGGTCAGTAGGTCTACAATAGGGTAGACCCAGAATGCGATCTGGGTATCGACCTCCGATGGGGTCACGACAAAAGCGGCACAGATCGTGATCTCGATAATGAAGGCAGTTGAAGTCAGGATTGCGGTGATGCGGATCGCTGTGAAGACAAGGATGGCCAGTAGATGAATAAGTTGAATAGAAATACGAAAAATTACCGCTGGCTTACCTGGTTTGCTTTACCGCCTGTTGGTGACATGGGTAATGTAACGCTTTGCTCATGTGAGGCAGGTCACGGTTCTCCAAGGGTGGCCCTCCAGAAACGGTTCAAAGCAATCGACACGCATAATCTGGATCATCTGTGTACGCTGCTGTCTGTCCGTGCCAATAGTGGTTGTGGTTTTGTTGCACCCGAATATCGCTACATGACGAACATTTAGGGAATGGAATGAATGGATTGATGGTTGGCGATCTCGTGTGTTCCAGTAATTTTTCCGGTATAGGAAAATTACTGAGCGTGGATCACAAGAGCAATGAGGGGGTGGTGGGGTTTTTTGAGTCGCCCATTAGTTCTGAGTGTCGACTGAAAGCCGTAGATGTTGCTTTGCTTGAAAGTGTACAGTTGTACGAAGAGTCGATTGTGTATTGTCAGGATCGTGCAAGCGGTATTTGGAGGAGGGGTAGGTACGCTGGTCCTCGCCCCGGTAACAGGCATCTAGTGATTTTTCGGGCTGGTGGAGATCAGCAAGAGGTCGACATTGATCAACTTAATTGCCTGAATATAGGGCCGGGAGAACTGCTCGACCCGGCGGCGTTTTTGGCTGCGCGGTCAAATGACGCACCCTATTTTTGCTCCTTACGGCATGATTTTTTGAGCGCTTATATCGAGCAGCGCGCAGCCTGTCGTTCAATTTCGTCAATTCCCAGCAGCAGTGTTGAGTTGGAGCCGCATCAGATTGCTGTAGTGCGTCGTGTTCTCCAGGATCCAATACCTAAATACCTCTTGGCAGATGAAGTAGGCCTCGGCAAAACCATTGAAGCGGGCATGATCATTCGTGAGCATGTGTTAGAGAAAAAACATAACTCAAGAGTGCTTATCACAGTACCTGCGGCACTTATCGAGCAATGGCGAGATGAGTTGTCTGGACGCTTTCACCTTAGTGAGTTGTTGGCAAGTCATGCTGAGCCGCAGCGATTGATTCGAATCTGCTCGCATGAGCAAGTAAATAGTGTCCTCAAGGGTTGGTTGCCGACCTTATTGGTGGTCGATGAGGCTCACCAAATTGCACCTTGGGCATGGGATCAACAGTTTGCAGTGCGTGAGCGTTTTCGTGCCCTGGCCGAAGGCTGTCAGGTGGCCTCGGTTGTACTGCTTCTTTCTGGTACTCCGCTAAACGGTAATGAGAAGAACTTTTTGGCAATGCTGCACTGCCTTAGTCCTGAGGCCTATGAATTGTCACAGGAGGGTGTGCGTCGTTTTACTACCCAGATTGCTGAGCGAGAATTAGTCGGTGGTTGGTACAGCGCCCTAACGCCAAGCAACTCCAACGCAGCTTTGGAGCATATACTTCAAAGTTTGGTGAGTAAATTCCCTGATGATCCGTCTCTGCAATCTTTAGTCAATGAGACCCTTCCGCTTGTAGATTTTTTTGCTGAGCAAAGTGGTGATCTGAGAATGCAGGCAGTCCAAACTTTAAGGCGTTATATCGGCGAACACTACCGACTTCATCAGCGAATGTTGCGTAACCGGCGCGAGTCGCAGCAACTGGCATGGCTGTTTCCAGGTCTTGCCGGCTTGAAACGTAGTTATTGGCCATTGGCAGAGAAAATGCCTTCTTTAGATTTGTTGCTGGAGGCGTATCGCAGTCAAGCAAGTCGTGATCCTGATGATTTCCAGGCGATGAATGCAGAGGTGTACTTGCAATGGGTAGATGATCTATTGGTCAGTCCTTTGCTAGTCGGTCGGCGCGCTAGTCAGATCATTCAACGTCTGTCCGGTTCGCTGAAGCAGGCTGAACAGGAGTTTCTTGATGATATCTCCCAGCAAGCCCTTCACGAACAGGTAGATAAAGACAATTGCTTGATTGAAAGCCTTCGCAATTGGCTTGCTGAACATAAAAACGGCAAGGCAGTGGTATTCTGTGGGGTTGAGGAAGTTGCGCAACATATATTCACTTTGCTGGCTTTCGAATTAGATGTGGCGGTTGAACGTTATATCCCCGAACGAGAGTTGCGATTCATCCGCCCTGTGAATTCTGTCAGAGTGTTGGTATGTGACCAGCGGGGTGAGGACGGTCTTAACCTGCATGGGGGACAGCGAATTGCAGTGCATTACAGTTTGCCACGCTCCTTCAGTCGTATTGAGCAGCGACTTGGCCGACTTAATCGTTACAGTGCCAACTTGGTCGGGGTTCGTCCAGTAGAAAGTTTGGCGCTACTTCCTGCGAATGACGGATTAATCCGCCGCTGGATTGATGTGCTGGATCTGTCAGTAGGCATATTCAACAACACGGTAGCTAGCTTGCAATATGTACTGGAGGAGCATCTTGAGAGCACCTGGAAAACAGTAGCCTCTTCGGGTGATGAGGCGCTGCTACGGAGCGCAACAGGCTTAAGTGGCGATGATGGCTTGCTTGTACGTGAGCGACGTCGCGTGAAGGTTCAGGAAGAGTTGCTGGCGCTAGATGATGAGGTCAGCGAGGCTAAGGACTTCGCTGAACAAATAGCCAACGCCGACGACTCCGCAGAAGAGCAAGCCAAGCGCATGTGCGCATGGATGACTAAGGGGCTGTCCTTCAATTTTGAGGGTGACTTGCAAAGTCCATTTAGACTCAGGTTCGCCGTAGAGGGATCACGTGAGGGCACCAAGACGTTAGTGGACGTCCAAACCTTTGTTGCTACCTGCCTAACCGGTATCGATCCCAAAAGTGGCAATCCCCCGGCAACTGCGCCAATGAGTGTTTCTAGAACCCAGGTTGCTGGTCAGTCCGGTGTGTATCCATTTCGATATGGTCAGCCGTTTGTAGACTCAGTTTATAATTTGATTACTGTTGATTCGCGAGGAGCAACCAGTGCTTTTCTGCGCATACTTGAAAAAGGCAATTTGAGCGCACCGAAAATATTCTTCCGACTTAATTGGTTGGTAACCGCTGTGAAGCTTGGGTCTAGTCGTCTGGAACAAGTTTGTGGCGATGAGATGTTGATGCCTTCAGTGCAGAGCCATTGGCTGGCGGAGGATGGCAGTCTGGTGGTTGCTGAGAGCATGTTGAGGTCGTTGGAGTGGCCTTATGACAAAGCTAATCCCAGCTTTCAAGATTTCAATCTGCGCAGTGACGCCTGGCCTGAGTTTGAGTCCTTGTTACCTGCAGAGCACTGGAAGCGAATGATCTTGGAGATCGCCTCTAGAAGTCGCCAACAGATTTTGGCTGACCTGCCCCAGGTGCAAATCTGTTCGTTTGAGCCGCAACTGCAACTACTATCGATGCATGCGGTAGTTGTGTGTACAAACAAGATGCTGAGGGGGGCTTGATGCAAGCACAGTGGAACGCCCTACAAGCAGCATTGTTGAATCCAGGCTTAGTTTGCGAGACCAGCACACTGTCTGAATCGTTTTTTATTCGGTTATTAAAGGTTTTTCGGGATCTTAAATCAGGTCCGGCGGACCGCGCGGCGGTGTGCCGGGATGCTTTGGGTTGTGCATTAGCGCACAGCATCGTCGACCCCGTGTTGCGACTACCTGCCAATGCCGTTAGTGACATGCATCTTTCTCGTGCTGGAGTAGTCCGGGATGCCATGACGGGTTACGTGCGGATGGCGGATGTTCAAAATAATGATGCGCTTGATGTTTATGGACATCATCCCCGTCGACATCTGAAGGCCGTGCCAATGGATGTAGCTCTGCGGCAAAGGCTCAAAAATGAGCAGTTCGCTTCATACCAGGGGCTTGGGCAGCAAGCAGCAATACGTACAGTTTTAACATCCCCTCCTGACAGTACGCTGATCATCAACCTGCCAACCGGTAGCGGAAAGACCCTAGTCATTCATGCGCTGAGCCTGTTTTCGGGCAAGCAGAAACTGGTACTGGTCATTGTACCAACAGTAGGGTTGGCGCTGGAGCAGGCAACCCGTGCCGCTGAGGTACTTAACCGTGCAGACTGTGGTCATGGAGGTAGTTATGTCTTGTATGGAGGCCAGGCGGATGCTGAGCACCAGCAAGTCCTCGAGCGTTTGAAAGACGGGGGGCAGCGTATTTTGTTCTGCTCGCCGGAGTTAGCTAGCGGCAAACTCCGGCCGGCGCTTTTTCGGTTGGCACAGCAAGGGCAGTTGGAGGCTCTGGTTGTTGACGAGGCGCATATTATTGACCACTGGGGGGCAGGATTTCGTCCTGAATTCCAGTTGCTGGCACCCCTGTTTCGCTCGCTGAGGGAGCATTCACCGAAAGGCATACGTACAGTCTTGATGTCGGCAACCTTCAGTGATCCGACGCTGCAGTTGCTTAAAGATTCTTTTGTTCTGGAAGGCAAACAAGCCATTGAAATTCATGGCAGCTTTTTACGCCCAGAATTGAATTTTAATGTGTTGAAAACTGCGGACCCTACAGAACATCAACTTGCTGTATTGGACGCGCTTCGGTGTTTACCTCGGCCACTGATTTTGTATACCACACAGAAAAAAGAGGCTGAAAACTGGAAACATTTACTGCTTGGCAATGGGTTCACTAGAGTCGGATTATTCCATGGCTCAACAGCCGCAGATCAGCGCGACGCGCTGATTCGCAAGTGGGGAGATGACGAACTAGACATCATGGTCGCTACCTCCGCCTTCGGTGTAGGCATGGATAAGTCCGGGGTGCGTTCGGTACTGCATGCGGCTGTACCGGAGAGTTTAGATCGGTTCTATCAGGAGGCTGGTCGAGGGGGGCGTGACGGTACAGCCTGCTGGTCTTGGCTTATCTACCACCCAGGACAGTTGAGTGTGGCGGAAAGACTTTCGCAGGAGAAGTTGATCTCTGCGGAGTTGGGGGTGGAGCGCTGGAAAATGTTGTTGGAAAGCAGGGAGAGCAGCGGTGAATATTTCACAATTTCTCGATCTGCTCTGCATCGCGGCCTGCCACGACATAGCAAGCGTAATGAAAAATGGAACCTGCGTACCCTGCAGTTGATGCAGCGTGCGGGGGTTATTCGTCTGTTTTTTACTCCACCCGAACCGCCACAGTTCGAGGGTGAGATAACTCCAGAGAATGAGCAGGTTCTTAATGATTATTTTGAGGATTATTTCAGCCGTATTGGCGTTCAGATCCTCATTGACGCCCATTTGGCTCCTGAGGTATGGCAGCAACAGGTAGCCCCGCGCCGCGATCAGGAAAAAAAGGCCAGGGCTGATGGTTTTTCTCGTCTAACCAGATGGCTAAAGGACACGCGGCAACCGCTATGTTGGCAGTTGGATGAGTTTTATCGCCCTAGTGGCATCGCCCCTGAACGTAGCTGTGGGGGATGTCCTGGCTGTCGTAATCAAGGACGAGGCGCTTTTACCCCGACGCTGGGGCATCTATTCCATCTGCGCGGCGTGGAGCCATTATCTGTTCCGAGTTGGATGCCATCTTCACAGTTGTTGCGGGTCCGCTACCGACCTGAGTCGTACGCTAGGGTTACGTCCAAAGCGATGCTGCACAATTGGCGTTTCTGGTTGCAGAACTTACTGCGTACCAGGCAAGTTCAGGCTGTACGCGCCAGTCAGGTAGTGCTGGATGAGATGTACCAAGACGACGCCCTTAAGACGCTACCATTCTGGTGTGCGCTTGCACCTCAAGATAGTGCTGGGGGATGGCTGGAGTTGGTGCTACTGATGCCTGGAGAAACTCATTTGCCATTGCCGAGTTTTGATGATCCGCTAAGAGTTATTGTCGCACCTGAAGGATTGGCTGACCCGTATTTGCCATATCGCACGTGGTGGGAATGTCACCCCGGCAGCAAGGTTTTGGAAAATTTTGTACAGGAGTCTCAATAATGTCGATGGTGAATAATGCCAATCCAGGCAGCAGTTTGGTGTTGCTGAATCTCATTGATCGAGTGCTAGTGCGAAAAGGTAAATCTATATCTCGTGTCGATGTATTGGAGATTCTTCGTCCTGAGTTTTTACCTAAATCCGCAAATGCTCAAAAACGGTTTGAGTGGAATCTGGATTTTTGGCTAAAGGAAGGACTTTGGTTGCAAGATGACACTGGCATGATCTCTGTACCTGAGGGCGCGACAGATCGAAATTTAGCACATAGAGTGTTGGCATTAATAATCGGCAATGCCAAAAAAAATACTGATCAGGCCCTTCTGGATGATAGACGAGTTGAACCTTTTTTTCGGGCTATGACCTGTCTGCTGGTGCAGCAGGGCTATACCTTTATGGGGGGAGAACCGTTGTTGTCTAGCAATGCACAAGAAGCGGTAAATCGCTGGCTACCTGGTGAACGGGGCCTTAATCTCACTAACGAGTTACCTATTTTTTTACAGTACGGTGATTTTTTTGGATTTCTCGAGCCTTTCGGTGCGGGATATATTGTCGATCCAACTCGAGCTATTGTGCCGTATTTAGAAACGATGTTTTTAGGTGAAAGCAAATTGTCGCTAAGGGTTTTTATTGAGCGATTGGCCGAGCAAATACCCCTGTTGGACGGGGGTCACTTCCGTTGTTTACTCGAACCTTTGATGCAGGAGTTAGGTTGGCATCCGAGGGAGGCTCATCAGGTCAGTCCGGCACTAAGCCACGCATTGGTGCGTTTGGAGAGTGCTTTTCGCCTGCGCTTTGAGAAGGCCTCCGACGACACCACTAGCATGCAATTACAACTTCCTGGCGGAGTCCATCGTTTTGTTAGTGAGGTTGTCTACGTTCCAGCGGTGACTGTATGAGCCTGATTAATTACTGGCCTCAGCCTGAATATGTCACCCAATGCATTCGCACGGAGGCCGAAGAACTGGCGGAGCATGTACTGCTGGCGGTGCATGAGCCTATGCAGTTGCTACGTGTGGGCTCTGGTGCGGATCAATTATGCGACGAAGAAAATCTGCTTGAACACTTTCTATCGATAGAACGACCGATCCCTATCATTGGACGTTCCGGGGTAGGTAAATCCCACCTGATTCGCTGGTTGGATGCCAAACTAAAATTACACTCTGATTGCCAGAGTTGGCATGTCGTGCGCATTCCGAAAAATGCCAGTCTGCGCCAGGTACTGGAACTCTTATTGGCTGGACTTGAGGGAGAGGATTTCGAGCAGGCTCGTAGTAGGATAAGTTCGGTTGGTGAGCAATTAAAGACCGAGGCGGTTGCGGACCTGTTGCTAACATTCATGTCTCAGCAGTTGAATGAGTTGCACCAAGATGCTGCTCAGAAGGTTGCGTATTACCGTGAACATCCATCGGCACGTCAGCAGTTGAGGGCTGAAGAGGCGCAGCGCTTGCGAGATATTCAAACTTATACACTGCCTGGTCGGGGTCTCTCAGAGTTAATTACTGATCCTAACTTCAAAAAAAGCCTGCTTAAACCAGAGCATTGCATACACCAGTTTGCTAGTCGTTTGACGCAGGGGGCAACTGATCATGAACTTCTCCGTAACGATTACCAAATCAAGGACGGGGATCTTGACTTTAGTTTCAATCTTGATGACTTGTGCCTAAGCGCACGGCAGTGTGTCAGTCAGACCCAGTTGAACACCAACCAACTTGCGCGTGAGGGTGCGGCCCGCGTACTGAATGAAGTTCTTGGTGAGTCTACACGTACGGTTTTTGGATATCTTTTTCAATTCAATGGTGGCAGTTTTCAAGACCTGTTCAAAGAGATACGCCGCTCACTGAAACAACAAAACCGCACTCTGGTGGTACTGGTAGAGGACATGGCGGCAATCTCCGCTATTGAAGACGTCCTGATAGACAGTTTGCTAGAGGAATCGGTGCGTGATGGTGAGCAGGAGTTATGCACGCTGCGTTCGGCGATTGCGGTAACCGATGGCTACCAAGGCTATTTGCGGCGTCAGGATACAATTAAAACCCGTGCGCAATATGAGTGGCATATTCGTGAGCAGGGGCAAGGCCCTGAGCAGACCTTAGAGCGAATTGTCAATTTCTGCGGACGCTATCTGAATGCCGCCCGCTTTGGCAGTGAGGCGCTGAAATCTTCTTGGTTAGGTCGAAAATCTGATTCGTGGCCGCCAGTTTGGTCAGATTCCGATGACGATAGAGATGACTTAAAAGCATTCGGGTATGCTACGTTTGGAGTGCCATTATTCCCTTTTAATCGTAATGCCATTGCTGCACTGGCAGATAGTTTTTGTCGTAAAGGCGATGAAGAACTCAAGTTTAATCCCCGCCAGGTATTGAACGAGATTCTCTTGCGCACGCTAAGCAATTACCGGAAAACATGTTTGTCGAAGGCGTTTCCGCCCGCTGACTTTGCCGGGATTAAAGTTAAGGCTGGATTGTCAGGTGCTTTGCAGAAGCTTGAAAAGCCAGAGCGATGCAAAACACTAGCCGCGATCTGGGGATATGACAGTCGCTCGATCGAAGATCTGCAAAGAAAGATGGATTGCCGGGTTGCCTGGATCTTTGGTTTAGACGGCCTAGCTGCAATGCTCAAGGACGGATTGAGTATTTATGAGGTTGCCCCGAGTGGATCCATAGTTTCGGAAACCTCAATTCGAGCGGTAAAACAGGGTGCCTTACAAGACTTATCCCCTGAGACGGTTGACTCCAATCAGCTAGAGTTGCACCTATTAGAAGAGGTTGTCACCCTTTGGTTTCAGCGTAAGCAAAAGCTTGGGCAAGAAGAGGCTCGTATTCTGCGTGCAGGCCTCTTGGGGATGTATGAGCAGTATGCACGCCTGGACTGGATTGGCCTAAAGGAAAAGCCTTCTCTGAAGATTTCAAGTCGTATACTTATCGAGCTTCCTTATGCTATGGGTAATAACGCGGGAAGTAAGATGCATTTTTGCTTGGAAGAGGATTTTAAGCTTCCGCAGAAAGCAGAATTTCTGCAGGGTGTAGCACTTGCACTGCTCCGTTACGAATACTTTAACCGCAAGTCTGACCGCGACATCGGGTGGGGGTATCCCAACGGGTTCGGGGATTATCTCCTCTATCAGAGTTTCGCCGCTTACTGGGTGCCGGACATGTTGCAGACACTGGCGGTCGAGATGCGGCAAGCCTTACCAGGCGTACTAGGTAAGCAACTGCAATCGGCCATGACACTGGGTTTGCTGACGGACAGCAATAATGACCGTCAGCGCTTAAACGAATTACTCAGAACCGCTGAGGAGATTCGTGAGAGTGAGATGTCGGCAGTTGTGCCAGAGCTAAAGCAAGCACGCGAGCAAGTGCTTGAGAAATGGGATGATCAGCGTGAGGCCTGGTTGAAACTAGTTTCCGCGAATGATCATGGGATGGATGGGGATCTAGCACTCAACGCTTTTAAAGTCGCCAAGACCAATCAAGACCCTCAACTAGTGAAATTGTCAAATACAATAACTCAAGCTCTGCGACCGTCAATCAATGTTGTTGAAGTGTTAGATGGTTGCACTCGACAAGATACCTTCTGTTCTTTGCTAGATGAGATGGCGGGCCTGGTGCGTGATATCAGTGTTGGTGGGCAGTATTATCCAACACTGCCAGATTTCCCTAATGCTAAGAAAATGCAGGCCTCACTGGTTGCCTTGAAAGACAGTGAGAGTTGGAGAGTGGTTAAAGA
Organism: Pseudomonas nunensis; assembly: GCF_024296925.1. Classification (NCBI taxonomy): domain Bacteria; kingdom Pseudomonadati; phylum Pseudomonadota; class Gammaproteobacteria; order Pseudomonadales; family Pseudomonadaceae; genus Pseudomonas; species Pseudomonas nunensis. The sequence continues at coordinate 3,797,954 of NZ_CP101125.1, read as the reverse complement.
CCTGCTTGCACTCCGTGAAGAAACGGATGTGATTAGGCGCTTGCAACGGGTCAACCAACTTGATGGTCTACGGTTGGAGTTAGTAGTGAAGGTGCTAACCAATTGGAACATATTTTACGGTTTCGTGTTGCCTAGGTTGGAGTCGGAAAATGAGAAGTGGGGAGGCGACATTTTGAAGCAGTCTCAAGACAGTGTGACCCGTCTACTTGATGAAATGGCTAAAACTGTGACTGATCTGCGGGACGAAAATCATGAGCATGCTTGAACAGCAGATCCAAAGTCTGCGCAGTGAACAACTGTTAAGTCAGTCTGCTGGACAGTCCCGTGAATCCATCGAGGATTGTAAGCATATCTATGAGCGCTTCCAAAATATCGCCAGTAGTCTTAAAGTTATGGTGGCCAATGCGGCGGTGCTCAAGGCGCTTCCGGTAGATGCTCCCGAGTCGATGCAATTAAGTACTGAACTACAGAAGCAATGCGGAAAAGCAATTGTAAGTCTTAAAGCTTTCACTGACGTTTGGTCTCAGAAAAAATCTGCGGCCCGTCAGGATGATGCGCTTGATAATGCTCAGGTAGCACTCGGCAAACTAACCACTGAGTTAGAAGAAAAAGTTATATCGTGTTGGAAAAATTGGACTGCTCAACTTGATAGCTTATGCCGGGTTGAACAGGTGATGCTCGATACCCAGCGCGGTATTCCTGGGGTCGAGAGATACTATACGGAATACGTCGCTCTTCGTAAGCAGTTCTTGGCACAAGCCAAACAGATGCCTGAGACCGTTTGGTCTATTCAAGAGTTAAAGAAACTGGCTGAACGCATGCAGCAGGTGCGGGATCAGATGGATTTCGATCTGCCAGCAGATGTTGGCCGCTTTTTTAATCAACTTAATCAACTCGCAAGTCTTGGGCGGGCACCGCTGTCCATGATGACGCTGGAGGCTTTTCAGTGGCTTCAAAAACACGATCTGCTGGAGCAGTTCACAGTTAGTCGGAAAGCTTTCTGATGACCATTACTCTGGAGCAGTTGCACGCTTGCTTGGACAAGTTGGAAGAGCAGGAAACCAGCTTGTTGGTTTGGGGCGATACCGGTGGTTTCTTCAGCGAAGATGAGGTGTTGACAATCCTGGAAGAAGTACTGCCCGATCACGATCCCTATGATGTGCTGATTGCGTTGAGCAAGCACGCGATGCTCATCGAGGTGCCCCATCCTGAAGGGCTCACAAATGTTTACCGGACGCGTATGGGCGAGGCGGCGCACCTGTACCGCAACCTTCGGCAATGGTTTCTCAACCAACCGATAGATCGCGCTCGTACGTTAGTGTCGGATTTCCGATTTTTGCGTCGGCCTCGTAGTTACCCCAAACGCGATCATGATGTGGCGCAATTGCTGCCGAAGTGGTTGCAGTTGTCGACACTGTGTGATCCTGAACATTTAAAGGCCGCCATTGAGTTGTTACTCAATCCAGCCAGCAATCTGCGGAATTTGGCCGGTTTTCAGTCCCGCGCCACATCAAGTATTTTGCAGGCTTTTAGTGAGCATCGCTACCGACCGACTCATGCCTCCGGCACCATCGTTTGTGCCGGTACTGGTAGTGGTAAGACGCTGTCGTTCTATTTACCAGGCCTAGCCTCGCTAGCTGCAGACCTGCTGAGTGATCACACACCCAGGGTGCGGATTCTAGCCATCTATCCGCGCAATGAACTGCTCAAAGACCAGTTTATGGAAGCATGGAGCCAGTGTCGTAAACTCGATGGTCTGATGCAAACCGGAACTGGCCGCAAGATTCGCATCGGTGCACTGTACGGAGATACTCCTACTGAGTGGCGATGGGCGGGGGTAGATTTTAAAACGAAGAAACCAAGTTTGGCGTTTGACCTACTACGCTGCCCGAGCAGCAGTTGCGGCGGAAAGATGGAATGGCGTGCCAACCTTAAAGAGGTTAACTGCAATCGCTGCGGGCACCATGTAGCCGATGACGAGGTGGCTTTGACTCGTCGCTGCCAGACAGATGTTCCGCCGGACATTTTGTTTACCACCACTGAGATGCTCAATCGGAGGCTTGGGGATTACAGTTGTAACCATCTGTTTGGTGTTGGCCCGCAAGCGGGGCCAACGCTAGTGTTACTCGATGAGGTGCACACTTACGGTGGCGGTAGCGGAGCTCAGACGGCCTATTTACTGCGGCGTTGGATGAAACGCGCTCAATGCCGACCACATTTTGTTGGGCTATCTGCAACCTTAGTCGATGCCGCACGTTTTTTTGCCGAACTGGTCGGGGCGCGCGACGAGCATGTTGAACTGGTTGAACCGTTGTCTGATGAAATGATTGATGAAGGCGCGGAGTACCTGATGGTACTGCGCGGTGATCCGGTCTCGCAGACTGCTTTGCTGTCGACCACCATTCAGGCCAGCATGCTAACTAGGCGTATTCTGGATGCCCGCAAGAGCTGTTCTAAGGGGACGTGGGGAAGTAAAGCATTTGTCTTTACCGACGACTTGGACGCGAACAATCGTCTTTATCACCAGCTAGCAGATGCTGAAGGATGGCGCACAAATAAGTGGGGGCTAACACCCCATCACCCAACACTGGCTAGCCTGCGTGGTCCAAGGGATCGGCAGGATGAAGATGAGCAGGAAGCGACGCATCCACTAGAACGTATCCGTCTGGGGCAAGACTGGCGAGTGGGCACAGATATCGGCCATTTGCTCGGTGAGGATGATCGGGCGGTAGTCGGTCGTACGTCGAGCCAGGATGCAGGGGTCGATGCTGACGCTGAGATTGTCGTTGCTACGGCTTCACTTGAGGTAGGCTTCAATGACCCGGCAGTGGGGGCAGTCCTGCAGCATAAGGCACCGCGTGATGTTGCATCCTATTTGCAGCGCAAGGGTCGTGCAGGCCGCTCTCGCACCATGCGTCCTTGGATGTTGGTAGTTCTCTCCGAGTTCGGTCGTGATCGAGTTGCATTTCAACGCTACGAAGAGTTGCTTAGCCCAGAAATTAAGCGGCAGGGTCTACCGCTGCACAACAGCCATATTCAGAAAATGCAGGCGGCTATGGCACTGCTCGACTGGCTAAGTGCGCAATTAGGTAGTGGTGCCGTGTGGACGATACTTCGCAAGCCTCAGGCTAATAAGAGTAGTTGCAAGCGACTACTGATTTTGGTTGAGCAATTACTGCAACCAAGCAGCCAGCAAGATCAGTTTACCGCCTATCTAAAAGATGCCCTCCAGGTTGATAACGGTACTCTGCTGCGCATTCTCTGGGCACCCCCGCGTTCGGTAATGTTTGAACTACTACCTGCGCTGCAGCGCAAACTAGTTACCGATTGGAGCGCCAATGGCCAACTGTGGGAGGATGTGGCTAAAGGGAGTTCGCCGCTGCCCGAATTTATCCCCGAAGCGCTGTTTAGCGAACTCAGCTTACCTAGTCTGTTTATCGCCTTGGTGCGCGGGGTAGATTTGAGCGTCGAGTGGAGAGATTTGCCAATTTTCCAAGCGCTACGCGAGTTTGCCCCAGGACGGATTTCAAAGCGGTATGCCATTGACAGTAACTTGGATGCTGACTGGCTAATTCCAGTAAATTTTGTTCCTGAACCTGACTCCATCCAACAGTCTGGGTTTGAGGTCTGTGAGGCTTTTGGCGAGCAGTTGCTCGATGAAGGCTCGGTTGGCAGTAGCGCTGCTCAGTCCTTGGCAGTACTGCGTCCTAATGCTGTCTATACCCGCCGTCTCGAGCCGAAGTTAAATTTAACTGAGAAAAGCAACGCGCGACTAGTGTGGCAGGCCGAGTTTCGTGTGCCGTCACTGACTGAGTTACATGAGCCTCCAGTTGGCAGTTGGGGGAGAAATCTTACCGATGTGACCTTCTGTTTGCACCAGCAAATGACTCCTCTGGAGGTGGTGCGTTTTAGCACAGCGGCGCAAGCCACTTTGCGGTTTACCAACGGTGCAAGTACCCGAGTCAGATTTGATTGGGAGCGCAGTGGTGAACCTGTTGCTATCGGTGCTCGGCAGTGGGTCGATGGTATGCGTATTCGATTTCGGATTAGTGATCAAGTGATTGTCGATATGTTGGCAAATCCGCAGGTTTTACATGGACTCCGCCCTGTGTTCTTCCGTCATCTTGTTGATCAACTAGATATTTTTGGTGGTGATTCGTTCAAGGCAAATTGGGTTGCTGAGTGTTATTTAGCTGCGCTGGCTGGAGAGTTCCTTAATCTGGATCCTACAGAACCTCAACCAATAACCAGTGCGCTCACCCGGTTGCACACGGCTGCCGGTATTGAGCGTTTGCGCATAATTCCGCAGAGTTTGTTTCAACCCGATGAGCAGTTGGACTCTGTTCAAGAGCAAAAACTGCAAACAGATTTACGTGAGTTGCTAGCACGAGATGATCTGCTCAACGGCCTACAGGAGTGCGCCCGTGCATTGTGGGTTGATGTAGATTTGCTACCTGAATTGCTCCTCTGGAGTCGCACGTTGCTAGCCAATACCCTGGCTGGCGCTGCCCAGCGAGCAATGTGCGTACTGTTGCCAGATGTTGATGAACGGGTGGTGGTGGCCGATGCTTTTTGGCTGGAGGACTGCCTAGAAGTTTGGTTGAATGAGGCGGAGGCTGGGGGCAACGGAATTATAAGTCGCCTGGAGCAAGCATATTTCGAGGATCCGCTTCGCGTTCTTAATACTCTCGCGCGTAGCCTGCAGCCAGGTGACTATGAGCAGATCGATTTTCATCTTTTCCAATTGCTGGAGCAGGTAGCCCCAGGGGGTAGTCTGGCCGATGCGCTAGCCGCGGTGAGAGGGGCCGGTGATTTGCAGCAGCGTCGTGATGCCAATGCAGAGTTGCACCGGCTTCTGCTCAGCGAGGGCTTTACCCTGAGTCACAGTTTTTTGAGTGTGTTGCATTCGAGAGTTTTAAGACCTGGTAGCAGTGACTCCACTGACGCAAACTTGCTTGATTTACTGAGCAACTGGCGAGCGTTGGAGGCCCATAGCGGCCTTGAGTGGGGTCTGAATATCGTTGCTCATGCACTAGCGACCAAAGAGTTGGGTAGGCAGGCATCTCCCGTTGAGGTGTTCCAAGGCCTTTGTCGCAATCAGGGGTTGTTGTGGCCACGTGGTAATGCCATTCGCCAGTCTGAAATGAGTTACTACAACCCATTCCAAAATAGTGTTGCTACCACCGAGCGTTTGCTTGGCAGTTTGCTGTTTGCCGAGACCCAGTCGCATGTTCAATTTTCTCCTGATTACTTGGCTGAGTTACACAAAGTGTTATGCCGAGCAGGGCGAGCAGACCTGTTACTGCCGCGTGCGCAGATCACCAAAATCTCGCAACTGATTTCTGATATTCAGTTACAGCCTGTTGATCACTCAGGGCTTTGGTTATATCCGCGCATTGGGGCTATAACTAGGTTGCAGGATGGTTTGGTATTGCGCGTCGAACTGGCCGAGGCCATTTAATAAGAGTTTTAGCATGAATGATCAGCGGCAAATTTTTTTACATGGCCCACTGGGGCGTAGGCAATTTCGTGAAGTACTAGGCGGGCTAATGGCAGGTCTATTGCTCCACCCAGAGCCCATATGGTTAGTGTCGCCTTGGCTAAGTGACTTTCCTGTTCTGGATAACTGTTCTGGGCAGTGGGATGTACTTGAGCCTGGTTGGGGCGGTAGAGACGTAAGTTTTAATGAAGTGTTGGCGAGAGCAGTTAACGGCGGGTGTCGGTTGAGGGTGGTGACTCGTAACGACGCGTACAGTCGCCGGTTTGTCCAGCAGTTGAACGGTCGTTTAGTTGTCGGTCATGATTTTTGTTACCAGTTTAGTGAGCAGGTTCATACCAAAGGTTTACTTACCCCCAGTTGTTTTTTGAAGGGATCAATGAACTACACTTGGAGTGGAACAAACCGTAATGACGAGCACGTCATGCTGACCAGTAATTCTCAAATAATTTCTGAAGCGTTACTGGAGTTTGAAGATCATTACCGTTTCGAGGCGTATTCATGAACACAGTGCCAATATGGTTGCAGCCATTTTTTGCAGTTGACAACCAGATCGATCCAGACAAAGTGTTTGCCGGAAAATATCCGCAGCCGTATCAGAGTTTGTTGGAGCCTTTGGTGCAAAGCGCCTGTGCGGGGCAGTGGCCGTTACTGTTACCGTATAGCTGTCCGCCGGAATTATGCTTCTACGCAGCCGCTGAGGATCGCCGTGCGCTGGAGGAGTTACGTCAGGTGCTCTCTGCGTTTTTAGGGACAGCGGGTACCTCACCTGATTATGGACTGATTAACACTCCAAGTAACGAGGGGCAAAGTGCATTGCTAGCACGTGCCCCCTCAGGATTGTTGCGTATTGATTTGCTCTACGGGGTGTGCGAGCAGCAGAAACATAGAATCTTTACAGTACTTGCTAATGTACTGAAGTTGTATCGTCAACGCCCCGTGCTTACATCTTTGGTCAAACGACCAATAGGTCGAGTGTTGCGTGATTTCATGCTGGCTTATCGATTACATGATGGCGAAAATGCTTGGCTTTTTTACGTAGAGCTTAAGAGTTTGGGAGGCTTCAGTCCACTTAATCTGCTGTCGTTGGAGTTGCAGGCTTTGGCTTCAGCAGATCGTTGGCAGGAAATCATTAACCATTCACGACTGCCCAGTTTGCTCGGCGGTCGTGTTCCGTTACGATTAGTTCGGCTATTGCTTCGAGCGCTGGGGCAGTTAGGGCTTAATCGGCTGCTAATTACTGAACTCATAAGTGAGGAAAGCAGGGGCGAGTTGGCCGATTTGTGCTACCCGTTAAGTCCACTATTTATAACGGTTCCGCTGTTTGAAGTTCACGAAAGCTTTAAACAAGATTGGCAGTTGTGGGTTGCTGGTGCCGCTGCTTTAGGGAGTGCACAGGTTCGGCAGCAAATGCCCGATTTTATTGAGTCGGACTGGTTGCGAAAACTACTACATTGGGCAGATTTTGCTCAGGAAGTTCAATCTGAAATTGAAATAGAGCCAGTTGTTGATGAACCGAAAGATCAGAAGGAGGGGCCCGGGGCGGTCCAGGCGTTACTGCAACGCTCGTTGGATGTGTCATTAGTTGAATTGCAGCAGTTATGGCAGCAATTGCAGACCATGCCTGCGTCTTGGTTTGAGCCATTGCAATCATTGCCTATGATGACTGCAATTTTGCAAGATATGAAAAACCGCTTTTCTAGAGAACAGTTGGGTGGCTGGGATAGTTGGTTTCAGCGCTTGACTGATACTGAGTCGCAAACTGACGGGCTGGAGAAAAGGGCACAAGAGTATTGCGAAAATTGGACAGTTGAATCTTTTAGCTCGGACAGATTGCTTAAATGCATTCAGGCTGGATCTCCTGCGGGGCAGACAATTCTTCGTAACACGCTGCCGTTGCTGCTGGATTGGTTGGAGGAACGGGACGTGACTTGTCAGGGAGTTCTCTGGCTAGAGTTGTTGGAGTTGCTAGCTCTTGATTCTATAGTCAACCCCGCATTGCTGTCACTGGCAGCACAACTGACGCAGTTGATGTTGGAGCAACCGTTCACAGTTGATGAGTATACGAGGTTGATTGACGCGATACTGATGTTATGGGATATCAATAAAGGACCTGAAGCGTATATCAGAATGATGGAGTTGATGGATGTACTGCTGGACGCGCCCTGCCCAGCAGCACCATTGCGTCGTCAAGTCTGGCAGTCGCTACAGGATTTTGCGACAAAGCATTGGAGGCAAATAAAAGATCCAGCAATACGTCACTTAACCTTTGCGCTAATGCAAGAAATTTTTGAGGTGGGTGAACCAGTCCCAGATTTTAGCAATAGCACGGAGTCTGAATCAGACATCGATTCAGCGATAGAATTAGCCCCTAATTTACAAGGGAAGTTGTTGGGTATTTACACTCTCACAGAAGGTGCCGCGCGCCGCGCTCGGGACGTACTGGAAATAATTTTCACAGGACTCAAGGTCGAGATTAACAGTGATCATACCGCTACTCCAGCCTTGTGCCATCTGGCCAAAACGGCCGATTATTTTGTGTTCTCTTCTCGTAGTTCAAAGCATCAGGCGTTCTATCCGGTGATAAATGTAAGAAGGGATATTATCTACCCGTATGGTAAAGGTGCTTCAAGCATAGTTCGTGAGTTTATAGAAGGGTTAAAGCGGAAGGCTATTTAGGTGCTGGTGTGAACTGATATTTCAGTCAGACTTGTTCTAAGGGATCATCAGTACTTTGTGCATTTGTAGGCCGAGCTTCCACTTTGGATGAGACTTGCAATATTTTATGGTCAGTTCAGTGTTTTGGTGGGCCTCTGGTCCATCCATTGGCTGGAGATAGAAATGGTTGAAGGTGAGGTGTTCAAATTTTTCTGGTTGTGCTTCAGTTTGTGGAAAAACTAATTTTAATTCATCGCCTTGAGTAATCTTTAATTCGGCTGTGGATTTAGGGCTGACGCAAATCCAGTCAATTCCGCTTGGCGGTATTATTGTGCCGTTTGTTTCCACAGCCACAGTAAAACTATGTTTGTGCAGTGCTTCTACTAAAGCATCATCTACCTGCAGCAGTGGTTCTCCTCCGGTCAATACCACATACTTGTGACCTTGATCGGAGATAGGCCATAATGAATTTATTGCGAGGGCAAGGCCATTCGCATCCTTGAACTTTCCACCACCCAACCCGTCCGTTCCCACAAAGTCCGTGTCGCAGAAAGTACAGATCGCGCTAGCCCTGTCCTGTTCCCGTCCGGACCAGAGGTTGCATCCAGCAAATCGGCAAAATACCGCGGGTCGACCCGCTTGGTTGCCTTCCCCTTGAAGGGTGTAAAACATTTCTTTGATGCTGTAAGTCATTTGGTTTACTCATCTGATTCAAAAAAGGTGGCGAGTGCACTGATCCGCCACCGCTGAACCATCGTCAATCTCGTTCTTGAATGTACTGCTCATATCCAGTTTTGCGCAGTTCGCAAGCTGGGCACGTTCCACACCCGTAGCCCCATTCATGTTTCTGTTGTCGAATCCCGAGGTAGCAGGTGTGGGACTCTTCTTGAATCAGGCTGACAAAATCTCGATTACCTAGGTCTTCGGCCAGACGCCAGGTCTGAGCTTTGTTGAGCCACATCAAGGGCGTCTCAATGATCACCGGAGCATCCATCCCGAGGCTCAAGGCCACCTGGGTGGCTTTAAGCGTGTTTTCCCTGCAGTCTGGGTAGCCTGAGTAGTCTGTTTCGCACATCCCCCCGACTAGCACTGTGAGGCCCCGTCGGTAGGCAATAGTGGCTGCGAACGTCAAGAACAGCAGATTTCTCCCGGGTACAAACGTATTGGGAAGTCCATTCTTTTCAAACTCTATAGTTTTCTCAGCGGTCATCGCCGTATCGCTGATCTGGCCGAGTAATTTGAGGTCAAGCACGTGGTCCTCACCGAGTCGCTTGGCCCAGTTTGGAAATCTGTTACGTACCTCCTGCAAGATATTCAGCCGACATTCGAGTTCGATTCGATGCCTCTGGCCATAATCAAAGCCAATGGTCTCGACGTGCTCGTAACGTTCCAGCGCCCAGGCAAGGCAGGTGGTTGAATCTTGTCCGCCTGAAAAAAGAACTAAGGCTTTGGTGTGCATACTGCTCTCCTCGGAACTGGGTCTGATTTAGCGCCGTTTCAGTTCTTGCTTGAGTTTTTCGGTCAGATACTTAGTGAGCAATCCGATATCAGTGGGCGTGTTCTGGATACCATTCCAGGGGCGGCGGTCGGTTTCAGAAATGTGCCAATCGCCACTTGTCCATGCCGTATGAGGTTTCAAAAGTTTTAGACCTTTGATAAAGCCTTCCTTGCTGGTTGTGCCTTGATCGGAGTAAAGCAACTCCATAACGAAGCTCAAAGAAACCAGACCTGCCCCGTGCTTCAAGCGTGAATTCCTGGGCGCTAGTCCTTCCCATTCTGATTTGAAAACTACTCGCACTGCATGGAAGAAGTTGTTGATAAGTTCGATGCTGCGTCCCTCAAAGTCATCAAACTTCATGAAGCTACGGATCGCGCCATCATTTGCAGAGTGCATCACGAACTTCTGCATCGCCATGTCGCTTAGTACTCCTCTAGGATTCGTATGTTGCTTGATCTCGCCAAATAGAGAGGAGTTAGGCAGAAAATTCAACAAATCAATAATGCGAGCAGCAAATTTACGACTGGTGAACCGTTCTGGCAGGCCGTCAACAGTCGGTAAAAGTTCATAGATCAGCGATTTTGGCAGCGGTCGCGTATTGTTGACGAGCACAAACTGCTGTCGCAGTTCGTTGTAGTCTTTACAAATCAATGCAGATACAAATACCTGAAATCCAGGCTTTTCCATCGTCGCAAGGGCGCTGAGTCGTTGTTGGCCATCGACCACAAAGCCTGGTTTTGATTCGGTAGCATCAATAATGATTTCTACAATACCCTCGCCGAGGTCTTTAATCGTTACCCCATCCAGAAAGGCCAAGATAATTGCGTTAGGAAGCAATGCATCGTCGCGCTGAAGATAGTCACGAATATCTCTGATGTGCGACGCGACTTGATGGCGCTGAAAGCCTTTGAGGTGGCCTTCTTCATCGCGGCCGACTCTCTCAATTTCAGAAAACTCTAAAATTTCATTTGGAGTGGCCGCAAACGAAAATACATCATGCCCGGAGGCCTGTTGGGCGCGCACACCCTTAAATCGATAGATCATTGTTTCGAAAGTTCCAGAGTTTTCTGAAGGTGGCGGTGGTACACGCCTAAGTTATGAAATCCGCGTCTTTTGTTTCGATTGCTGGCTCGAAAGATAATAGTTTCTATACCCGCTGACTGACAAATCGAACATTGGCATTTTTGCCACGGTTTATCTCTCAGCGTGGGTGAGATTAGTCGGACATGCTTGGCGATTTCTTTTTCCATTTCTATTGATGATGATATCGTTCCGGAAAGAGTCAGTCGGAGATAGTCTACTAGCACAGCTAAAGTTGTATCAAAGTCGAGCAGGTTTTTATCGTAGTCGCGGATCGCTAGCAACGCCGCTTTTTCTTTGATTTGTAACTCTTCTGCGCTCAAAGTGCCTTTTTTTATTCCTTGCATCAGGCGTGGATTTTCAATCGCCTGAGGAATGCGGATAGCTGTGTAGTAATCCAGTTTGCTTGTATTGTTGCCCATGTAGTAATTACACTTCGCATCTTTAAATGCGCGTATAAGGGGGGAGGTTGAGTCAAAACTGGTAATGCCATATCCGGTGAATTCATGGATGTTCTCAGCTTTAGCAAAACCCAGCAGATGAATATTTGTCTCGGGCTTAAGGACCGCTCGAAGCTCTTTCAAAACCTCATGGATTTGATCGACTTTCAAAGGTACTAGACCTCCGATCGCCAAGTAGCGATAACCCATGTCCTCGAGTTGTTTTGCGGCGTTCGCCATGCTTTGTGGAGACCAACCCTGTACCGCTCCAAGAGGTTCGAAAGGCCATTCCGCCTCCTTCACTAAACGCAGAAACTCTTGCGCATTTTTGAGCGTAATTTCGTACCGAAACAGCACATCTTCCGACTGGCTCAGCGCTGGAGGATTGCTGGAGTCGCAGTTGAATATGATGTGGTCCGGCGAACAACCGTGGGTGAATCCCGCATCTGAGTAGAACTCTACTACTTCGCTTGGGCTATAAGCAGGGGTAGGGTGCTCTACATAGGCGAAAGCCCCGCAGTCGCCTAGGACCATCGTATCTTTGAACTGAATGCCATCGAGTCGTAGAAATTTGCGCGCGCCCTCTCTGAGGAAGCGCTGCTGCTCGGAAGTCGAGTACCGAACCTTTGAATTAGCGACGCCATTTGCAGGTCGCACTGCGCTCATCGAGACCAAGAGCCCATCATAAGGGACGGGGGTCATCATTTCGTGCGCATACTGGTCATCCCAGTATCTCTTCCGGCCCGGCGCATTTCGATCGTTGATGAAATCGTAGTCCGGGTCTACGTAGTCTTGGGTGTCGGCGTATAAAAATTTCATTGGTGAGCGCTGGTCATATAGAGGCGGATCAAGGTTTCTTGCAGCGCCTTGATATCTTGAGGGGTGCTTTGGATTTCATTCCACTGGACATTAATCATCGGCCATTGACCTGTTGTCCATGCGCAGTAAGGGGCTACTCTGGCCAGTTCTTGTAGCACGGCTTCGTAGGTTTCGCGCTGACCACCGATTTTGGCGTAGATCCGATCCATAAGCACTCCCATGGCGATGATCCCCGCTGAGTGCATGAGTCGACTGCTCTTGGATTCAAGTGCCCACGCCTCTGGAAACGTATCACGCACTGCCCGCCAGAAGGTCGTCAGCAGGTTGTACATGGACTCAACGTTCGCCGCACCGTCGGTGCTGGAGGTGTAGGGGGCCAACGCCCCCAACGGATTACTGATGCTATTGCGGATCATCGTTATTACAGCGGTGTCAGTGATCACTGCTTTGCTATTTTGCTCAGACGACCGCTTTATGAGTTTGTGGAAAGGGGAGTTGGGATCGCGGCTAAGAAGCCCGCACAACTCAGCTGGTGCCTTGCGAGCACTCAGTTCGCGGGGCAAAAGGATGCTGCCTGTCTCCGGCAGTAGTTCGTTGATCAGTCGAGTGGGCAAGGGTTTGGCCTTGTTGACCAAAATAAATTGCTCGCGCTGGGTGGTCAGGCTGTCGGATACAAAACCGATCACTGGCACAGGAAGATCCGAATTGGCCGCTTTCGCCAACGCCAATGAGCGTTGTTGCCCGTCCACGATCCAGGCAGACCTCATTCCTTCCTCCCTAATAGGGATCGTCAGCGTACCCGCTTGCGAAAGCCCCGCGTCGCCTGTCGGCTTGCTTCCGCGTGCTGCAACAAAACGCAGGTCAGGAGACAGCGCTAAGATAATTGCATTGGGAAAAAGTACATTTCCCTGATTGAGGTACTCAGTGATCCCTTTGACATGACTCTTAATCTCGGGGCGCTGAAAACCCTTGAGGGGGCTGCTGTCTTCGCGCGACAGGCGGCTGATGTCGGCAATTCGGACCAGGTCAGATCCCCTGATGAATAATGCATACACATCAAGGTTGTCGCCTTGCGTGGTGCGTAGTGCACGCACCACAATCGCATCTTCGCTCGTCATGCTTTGCTCTCTATGCTGTCTTGACCTTTGATGTCCTGCCAGATCCTCCGAAAGCGCGATTGCTCGCACGACACCAGGGCGTCGTCCCTTAAGTAGCGTAACAATCGGGTGGAACTGCCTTGGTAGTCAGCCCACACACACTCAAGCATGTAGGCAATTTCACTGTCCGATGCGCGCCGCCGGATGGTCGTTTTTGCTAGGGATAAAAGATCCATCGCCGCGCTGACGCTCTTTCGAGCGATCTCAGCAGGAGCACTCGACAGTTCAAGAATCTCAATGAAATGACGCAGGGCTCTCTGAGGGAAATCGTTGCGAGTGCCGGGTAATGTTGAGGTTTCAAGGCGTTCGTCGTAGGGCATCGCGATGCGTCGTAAATGGCTGGGAAGCATCTCGATGCCTGGGCGCGAAGTGAATATTCTGAGCTTGTCGATCTGCGTGTCCCTGATTTTTCCAAGGTCTTCGCCTATCAACTGGACATAGTTTGAAGAGAGGGCAATGAGCACCAAGTCGATGTCGGGTTGGCTGACGAGGTCCGCGAGGGCGCTTCCCTTTGATTGGGTGACATTCACGGCTTCCCACCAATCTGATGCGCGCACACCCAATTTTTCGAGACGTGGGATGATAGAATTCGGATCCTGAGCCACCGTCAGGTTGTACGGTGGACATCTCTGATCGCCTTCAATTAACCCTAAGCCGGTCGACGCAAACATTAGCTTCGCGTCCAACTTCGTTGCTACGCGCCTCGCGTCAGAAACGCTTCTGCCCACATAAAGTGAAGATGCCATCAGAGTGGTGGGGCGTTCGTCTATTTGCCCCTTCCACGCCTTTGCCATGGCTGCAATCGATGAATAACACTCGTCGTTCAGCACCACCGGTGGCAGGCCGTCGAGACGTTTTCGATTGGTGCAGTTGGTGATGATGACGGTTCTCATGGGAAAACTGTAGGCCTGTTTTGACGGGTGTTGCATTTATCTGAGGCTGACAATTTACCATTTAATAACTGTATGGGCCAATGCGCTTAGGCTAGTTTTTATGCGGAAGGGTTGGTATAAGAGCCTCAATACTGCTGCTGCCCCTCTTTCTGGGGGGGGCGTTCGATGAAGGAAGAGACTCATTGCTTAAGTTCAGCGCAATCAAGGCGTTACAGAGCCCCACCCACCAAGTGGTATCGTTTGCGGCTACCGTTGAGCAGATTTTGGCGATCGCTAGCATCGACCGAGTCAAGCGTGACGATCGTGGCGCCCTTCATGGCTTTCAGCGGCCACAGGTGTCCAAGCACATACGAGAGATCCGCGACTACCTCTCCCGTCCCGATGCGGTAATGCCCAATGCTGTGGTGTTAGCGTTTACCAGTGGAGTCCGGGTGGTGGAAGGAAATGGAGCCTATGCAGAAATTGAGGTGGATATTTCATCCGGCCCTCCTGGGTTCGTTGTGGATGGCCAGCAGCGCCTATCTGCGTTAGCTGGGCTCGAGGGGAGTTCGTTCCAGCTACTGGTGTCAGCTCTCGTGTGTGAAAATCAGGAAGAACTTCGCCGGCAATTTATTCTCGTCAACAACACCAGCCCATTACCGAAGTCGCTGGTATATGAACTGCTCCCGTCTGTCAGCGGCCTTCCATTCAGAATGACTTCCCGCGCCCGCGCAGCCCGCATCGTAGAAATGCTGAATTATGACGATCGATCTTCTTTGCAAGGTCAGATTAAGCAGCATACCAACCCCTCAGGAGTCATCGGCGATACGTCGCTCCAAAAACTGGTAATGAATTCCCTATCCGACGGTTACTGTCGGGAGGTGATTGAATCGTCGGGAGGTGAGGATCGGTGTTTCTTGGCCATCAGTGAGTTTTTCCAGGCGGTCCAGGAGGTGTTTGGAAATGCTTGGCATGGTCATACACCTAAAAGCTCTCGTCTCGTCCATAGCGCGGGGATTATTTCCATGGGGTTCGTCATGGAACAGTTGTGTGCTACAGGAGCGCCACTGGCCCCAGTATTCAAGTTAGGCCTCAGAAAGCTACAAGGATATACAGCTTGGACGCTCGATTCGGGAGAGTGGTCCTTTAAAACAGGCAACCGGCCGTGGAATGGAGTTCAGAATTTACATGGTGATATTCATCTTTTGACTGATCATTTGACCAGGGTGGTTCGAAGTTCGGAACTCGTATCTAGCTAACTGGTGCTCATTACTAATATTTAGGAGGCATTATGACTACTTTGGTTTCCTCGGATCTGGCTCCAGCCCTGGCCAGTGACGCCAGTGTAAAAGAGTTCTCTGAAGTCATTCTTCATCTATCCATGGCTTTTCAGGAGGCATTGAGGAGGCTCGCAGGGCAGGACGAAGCTTTCCCTTCGGAAGGGTATGGCATGCTGACTGAAGCCTACGGTTTGCGGACGCGTGCGAATATTCTCTACCTGACGCCATCTACCCATGTGGTGCAGGCATTAAATTTTTCCCAAACTGCTATGTTGGGGAAATTCGCAGAAATATTGAATTGTTTGAGTGATGTAACCGATTTGCACACTGTTAACTCCATTTTGGTTTCCGTGATCACCATTGCATCAGCGCTGGGTGAGGGGCGAGCCAAAGTTGTAGAGTTTTTGTTTGAAACGTTATGCGTCGATCTTGAGTCTTGGAAGGTTTAGTCTAGCTGTTTTGTTTTTTGTCGCGTGAGATACGGGAGGAATCAGTGGAGATTTTTAAAGAGTTCGTTTTTGAGGCCGCTCATCGACTGCCCAATGTTCCAAAAGGGCACAAATGTGGGCGTCTGCACGGTCATTCCTTTCGTATTGCAATTTATATTGATGGCCCTGTCGATAGAACGTCGGGTTGGGTCAGGGATTTTTCCGAGATAAAGGAAATTTTCGCGCCTCTGTATGAACGCTTAGATCACAATTATCTTAATGAAATTCCCGGACTGGAAAATCCGACGAGCGAGGTTTTAGCCGTTTGGGTTTGGCAGGAACTAAAGCCACTGCTTCCAGAGCTATCCGCAATACGTATTCACGAGACATGTACAAGTGGATGTATTTATAGAGGGCCGGAGGTATAACCACTCTCGTGTAAAGAAAGCAGAACTATGCGCAGTGTGTAGTTCACTGGATAGGTCTACCCTTTCATTGTCGAGTTTGGTGGTTGATTTTCTTGTCTAGCTCGGCCCTGTAGGGAGGTGGATATGGTCAAGCCTAACAACGGTCGATGTAAAAGTGCTAGACGTGCTCAGACTCGTTCACCATATTCTCTTAAATGGTACCAAGCGAAGATTACTTCTTGGGACTTTTCGTGGTCATTTCGAATGGCTACCCGACGCGAAGTATCGTCTGGGGAGGACGCTATCCAAGAATTCGCTGTCCTCATTTTCAAAGGTACTGTGGTTTGTCCGGAGGAATTTAAGTATCCGGAGATAGAGATTCAATTGGTGGAAGGGGTTGCCTTTATCCCCAAAGAATCTGTTACTCCAAGTATTGGCTCGATGAGCGCAAATGGTCGATTGCTCTCGGTCTACGTCTCAGTTCCTGTGGAACGGATAAAGACATTGGTGTCCGTTGCACCTCACGTGCTGGTCGTTGATTTGCATGCATCGCCTTTACATTATCGTCGAGCGTTAGTCGTGTCGATACAATTAGATACTGAGGTGGAGTAATGTTTGGGCGCTGATCAAGGCGTATGTATCGAGTGAGCAAGGCAGGTCATGGTGTCAGGCGATCCCGTGCCAAAGGTGCTAATCCGGTAACGTTGCATTGCACCGAAACTCAGTTCTCCCCATCCAACAACTTAGCCGCCCTGAACCTCTCTTCGAGCACCAGCACCACACCGGGGTAATACCTGGGACCGGAAATGAAGCCTTCATGACCGAGGTGTGGAAAGGTGTAGGCATAACTGGTTTCTTTGCCTCCGGGGCGTACAAATCCCCGCTGCCCCTCTAGCCAGGTATTTAGCAGCGCCATGACTTGTTCCGGGTCCACATTCCCTAATTCGTCGGTGACGGCGTTTAGTGGCAGCGAAGGCACGATGAAGGTGGCGGCGAAACGTTGGTCTGTATCGTTAGCCAGATGTCCGCTGTCCTCCCAGGCAGCTTGCAAGCCCTTGTGCACATTGCGTGTCGGGTTGGAGCGTGGCCCAACCCGTTGCCAAGCTTGCTTGGCCTCGAAACCGAAGCAAACCTTGCGATTGGTGACATAGAGATCACATCGTCCCGGGCGCAGGTCGCCCGATTCCACGCCATCTGCTTTAACTTTGTGGCGCTTGCCCGTGGAGAACTCCTCCAAGGCCACCCAGTTTTCCATGGACCAGGCGGCGCCGGCCAGCGAGCTAAGAGTGGCACGCTCGTTGTACCACCAGCAGTTATCGACATACTTATGGATCGCCGCGTAACGCTCCACCATCGCCGTCCATTGCTCCAGTAGAGTCTTAAGTGAACCCTTGGGGGCCTTTACCTTGGTAAGCGATGTCATGTGGGTTCCCTTGTGATCTTCTTGATCGCAGAGCCGGTGGCCATTGATGATTTCCATCTATTTGTATTAGTGGCTAAAAGACATAATGCTGTCAATGTAGCTGCCACTGTCCTTCGCCAACCATGAGCTTAGTAAGACGATGTATGTGACGGCCCCGTCCGTGCCCAGGTAAGTCGCGGTGCCCCACCGAATTATGCGCCTGGCTTATTTGGCGCTATGCCATTGGAGGTTTTTCGATTTTAAGAAAGGGATTATCGGATGGTATCGATTCGAACAGCAGTTTTGATTCTTCAAGTAAATAGCCTTTGAGTGTCGCTCTCTTCCGCGGACCTTCGATTTGGCACGTCCAGATGTTCAAGCCATTTTCACGCTTCCTGTGGATTTTTAGTTTCTCAACCTACTTCTGCACACAGCGCCATTATTCAATCTCTTGATCCGCACCCTGTGAGATGCCGGACACTCTTGAACATAGCGCTGGAAAAGTCCCGGCGTGACCAGAAATACGCTACCGCTCACCGTGTGGATTTTAGCCTTGCTGTCGTTGATGATCAGCTTGTGGCTCTGGATGCCTTCTTTGACCCAATTTAGGAATGCCTGGCCAGGGTTATCCGATGGGAGGGGGAAGTTTCGGGCGGGCTTTCTGACGGCGAGTCACTGGTTTCTGGCCCCTCCAACTCGAACATATCGAGCAGAGTGCCGAGGTAGTCGGTATCTTCCTTCGCCATGGGATCTCTCGGCGAAGAGCTCTGATGCGATCCTGTACTGACAATTTTCGGCGCCGGTGGTGATGCCGAAGCGTCATTCGATTGGTCATCAGCTATAACGCCCACGGTTCCGCTGAAGGCCTCAGGCCGAATTTCGCTCCCCCAAATCAACGCCGATTGAAGGCGCAGAAAGGTAAAGCTCTGCTGCCAGTTTCCCTGAGCGACAAGCGCGGTCCGGATGGCTTTGCCTTCTGGGGTCGACTCGACTAACCCATGCGATTGCAGTTCGTCGAACACGGCGATGTTGGAGGAGGGAAGCCGTGATCGCGCAGTTGCTGTTGAGCTCCTTGACTTGCTAGATGTCGATCATCCTGCACAGAGACTTCTGGATAAAGAGGAGGAGTTGCTGCCTGGCTCGGTGCTTGACTACCAGGGTGACGTCCGAATCAGGAGGTATGTTCAGTTATGGCTCAGTTACCGGATCGCAGGAGAATGAAAGGTTCTGACGCCAACCACTTTTGAGTGAGTTGACCCGCAAGACTATTGTGGGAATCTTCATCAGTCTGCTTTTCAATTTTTCGCGCCAAACATCTTCTGAAGCGAGCATGCCAAGTAATTCCGATGTTCAACTGCCGCTTAAGGCTGACATTCTCCAGTGAGCTTGAAGATTTCAAACGGCTTGAACTCAATGTTGGAGAGGTCAATGCAAGCATATTTTTGCGCCTTATAAAGCGGGGCATTTCTCCTCTCGGGCGCCTGCAGCGATACTCAAGCGCCAGCGCGCCGAGTCCATGCTGCGATGATTTCCGTAGATTCGATCTGGTTAGGTACCGAGCCGATGAACATGTGAGCTTGCACTGAAAAGACGAAAAACGGCGATTGGCACCGACGGGTTCAGCCATCGCGATAGCGATGGATTTGCTCCGAACACTTTTCCACCTACAAATAGTGGGTTTTGTGAAGCGCTGGCCATTTTCTTAACTACAATGTCCTTTGTTAAATAATTATTTGATCTGCATCGATATTATTAAGATAAGTTTCCTTACACTAAATTTCGCCTGCGTTTTTTGTCTGCATGTTACTGAACATCTGCTTCTGAACATTTGCGTCAATCCGAAGCGCCAGGGAAGGTGTCCATCGTCGTCCCTGTCGCAATGCAAAGGGGATTACCTTGGCCAAGCTCGTTCTGTTTGCCGATAAAAACAACACCGTTCAGCTGTCTGCTGACGCCGCCCTTGTTGGCGGTGACGCCGACATGCACGATCTTCATGTTCAAAGACTTCATTTTGAGGCGAGCGGGAAGAACGTTTCGTTTTCAATTGATTCCAAAGTCGCCACGGGTCTGGTTCTGCCAGCAAAGTTGCTGAAAAAAGACGAAGCGACCGGTGAGTATTCCCTGGCGTCTCGCAAGGAACTGGTCAAGCTGCCTCAGGACGAGTTGTCGGCATTGCGCGAGCGGGTGCGGCAGCGTTTGGCCCAGCCATTTGTCCTCTCGCTGAGCGACGCCACCCAGGATTTTTTCGGCGTGCGCGCTTGCGGCGCAGCTGCCATCAAGGCTTCATGCTTAATCTCGCCTGCCATTCTCGATGGCCTGGAAGGCATCGAACTCGATGACTGGATTTTAAAGCTGAAGGCTGTCGGAGAACTCAAATTCAGTTACGCACTGAAGAGTTACAAGGCGCCCCCCGAGCTTGCCGGGTGGCTGAACCTGAACATTGTAGTGCGGCGGCGCAAGCTGGAAGACATCGCCAAAGCCGTAATGGCTGCACTCGATGTAGACATGCCGGCATTCCCGGGGTTCGACCTGAAGCTGCACGCGATTCCGCTGCCGAATCTCAACCTCGACGGGCTCAGGTTCAAGGTGCCAGAGAATTGGTTCCCGTCGCTGTTCGACCTGGCGTTCCCTTCTTTCGGCAAGGACATGCTGTTTGAAATCACCAAGGCACCCAGGTTCGATATCGCGGCGAGCGATGGCCAGATCAGAATCACCACGGCGGAGCCCGGTGCAGGTGAATTCCAGTCCAGGAAGGCCGATGGCAGCGTCGAAAAAATGCTGGGCGTCGCAGACCTCACGCTGCTGCTCGAAAATGGCCGTCTCAATTTCACCGCTACGATCGAACCCTTTACCTCTTCATACATGCGGGACAATGTCACCATTGACAAGTCGTGGCTGCCCTTTTTGCTCAATGTCGAAAAGCTGGCAGTGACAACAGAGATCGCCGCCATCGATCTTGCGAATGCAAAAGCTCCTGCAATAAAGATCAACTACCAGCTCAGCGGTCTGAAAATCGTATCGCGCACCGAGCCTGATCTGTTCATAACGCTCGACCTCCATCTAGAGACGAGTTCCAGCGAGGGCATGCTGGCGACCCGTGTGACCACACTGGAAGTGGTGGCACCGTATCCGATCGAACTGATCAAGAAGGGCTCAGCTTACTTTGCTAATGCCGTGGGCGAACTGATCCGGCTGGTCGGTCCGGTCGCGCTGCCCAAGGCGGGAGCGCCGGGCGCCGACCCTTTGAAACGACTATTGGCGCACCTGGGCCGTATGCTCGGTTCGGCCATTACCTGGCTGGCACGTCAGGCTGGCGCCGCCGCGGGGATGCTGGCGGGACTGCTGGAGTCAGTGGCCAAAGCCCTCGGCAGTCTGATCGAGACCCTGGCCAAGGAAGGCGAACAGGCATTCAGCCACGTCATCATCGAAGTCCGACTCGACCCCAAGACATACCAGCTGCGGCAGATCATTCTGCAACCGACAGGCTGGAAAGCCTTTGATCGCGACCTGGACCTGAGTGCGCTCGATTTCGACCTGCGAGTTTCGGCCCGTCTGGAACCGTCGCTGGTGATCGATTTCGGTCCTGACCAGTGGTTCGGTCTGGTGGTGCAGCCGCAGGTGGGCGCAGAAATTACGCTCGGGACTGACCTGTGGCTGAACCGGGAGACAGGCCCTGGCCAGCCAGTCAGCACGGTAGACAACCCACAACGGGCGGCCAAAGAGCGGCTGATTCAGATTCGCGCGAAACCAGGAGCCTACAATCCCGCGGGCGGAGCCAAAGCGCATGAACTGGTGGTGATTGCGGTCCAGCGCGGCAATCTGCGCCTGTTCCAGAAAATCCAGTCACCCGTGCAGCGCGCAGCGCCTACCGAGATCCAGTTACCGATTGGCGCCAATGCGCCGGTCATTTCGTTGAGCCAGTCCGGCCCGCTGGTTGACGCCACCATCGGTACGGGCGCGAGCAACGACTTGATCGTCGATTACAGTGCCGATGTGGCGAAACTCAAGGAGCAGGTGCTGGCCCTCATGCCCAAGGCCGACACCACAAGTGCGCCGACAAGTGGCGGCGGGGTTCTGGACGAGCTCAAACAGAAAATCGAGATCATCGAAGTCACACCCCGTTTCAATGATCGCAACCTCGAAATTGAATTTTCAATCAAGGTTCACCTCGATACCCATTTCGCACCCGACACCAAGCTGATTGTCTCGGTCGATCTGAACAACCTGGCCGTCAAGCTCACCGGCGGTGACCGTATTGCGATTCGGGGCAAGGGCAAAAAGAGCTACACCCCGTTCGGGGTGGAGTTGCTGGTCCGCCCACAGAACGCTGATCTGCCCGATAACAAGGACTATGAACAGTTCTACCTCGACCTGGCCCATGGCGGCGAGAGCATGGGGCTGGGGTCGGAAGCGGTGGCCGAGCTTTCCTACGGCAGTGTGTCGTCGAGTGGCAAGGGCTTGCAGTTCAGGGTGCCGGTGTTTCGGGTGGGGCGCGGCGGCATCGATCTGGAAGCGCACATCAAGCCGGATCCGGTCACGCTCGGCGGGGTGGATGTGCCGTTCAAGTTCGATGCGGGCCACATTGCCATCAGCGGTTCGCGTTTCAGCGGCGGTTCACTCACAGGCAGCGGCCAGCTACCGCAGTCGCTGATCGGCGAAGCCAACGCTTCGATCGCCCTGACGTTGGCCGGGCGGGACAACAGCATTGTGGTGGAAGCAGCCACGGCGCGCATTGACAAGAGCGGCGATCCGATTCGCTGCACCGCAACCCGGTTCGACCTCAAGATTACGGAACTGGGCTTCGACTTCGTGCGCGAAGGAGGCAGCTACCATTTCTTCTTCCAGGTCACGGGCAGCGCCAGCTTCAATCCCGGTAAAGGCGAATTCACCAACGGGCTGCTCAAGCATTTCGGCGGTGTCGAAATCAAGCTCGACAAGGCCCCGGTCGCAGCCGACCCGCGAGTGTTGATGCGCGCCATGTCGTTCAAGGTCAAGGTCGACCCGGTCAAGACCATCAAGGCATTCGACATCTTCAGCTTTGAGTTGCGCTCCTTTGGCTATCATCCCGCGTCGCCCGCTTTCGACGGCGATCCCGCCATCTCGATCGGCGGTCAGATCAAGTTCATGAAGAGCGGCGACAAGAACACTGTCCGCATGGACTTCCATGACCTCTGGTGTTCGTTCGGTGACGGCAAGCCGCGATTTCGCTGCGACGGCCTGACCGTGGGGCTGGCGCTGGGCGGCGTCAAGGTCGAGGGTACTGCGATCACGGTCGATGGCGGCCTGCCCAGTCTGTACAAGCCCGACGTGCTGCCGGCCAATGTCACGGCGCACGGTTTTCTCGCGTCCGGCAAGATCGAGTTTCCCGGTTGGTCGCCCATGACGGCAGCCATGGGTTTCCTTGAGCTGCGCAACAAGAACGACAAGAACAGCGCACCGCGCCATGCCTTCTTTATCTACGGGCAGCTTGAAAAGCAGACTGAGCCTATCGACACGCCAGTCGGGCGCATCTACCTGCGCGAATACGGCTTCGGTTTTGGCTACCGCTACACTCTGGCCGGCATCGCCCGGGCCGAAACGGCCAAGAGTCCGAATGAACTGATCCAGATCCTCGATGAGGTGTCCAGATTTCAGGGCAGTCTGGATCGCTTCGAAGCGTGGCAGCCGACTTACGACAACGCCGATCTGACGTTCGCCCTGCGCGGCATGTTTTCGATGGCGGCAGCGTCGGAACGGGGAAGCTACAACGCCGACAAGGAGAAGGATCTCCCCAATCCTCTGCTGCTCGATATCGTGGCCGCCTTGCGCACCGACCTGACCTTCCTGATCAATGTGCGGGCCTGGATTGCAGTCAACTACCACGACTGGACCACCGCTGCGCCAGGCGATGTGTGGCGTACCAATCCAACCATGCGTGGCTACCTGTACTTTTCGGTACCGCGCAAGGAGTTCCTGGGCCGTTTCATCGCCAATAAGGCTGGCCACATCGGCGTCCATCCCCAATTGCCGTCCCAACTGGTCGACGCCATTCGCGGCACCGATTTTTCCGCTACTTTGTATATCCGCCCCGGTCTGTTCCATTTCGAACTGGGCTGGCCGTACGAGCTGGGCATTGAGCTGGGCAAGCCGACTGACAACTTCTACATGAAGATCAACGGCGGCCTGATCCACCGGATGGAGGATTTTTCGGTCCTGTTCGGGATGGCCTTTCGCGCCGTCGGTGCGGTGCACCTGGAAGGTCGCTTCGGTTCCAGCAGTTTTGGTGCGGCCGCCGTGGCACACGCCGATTTCGCCATCGAAGCGAAGATCCTGTCCTTCATGTCGCTGCGTTCACCCGCTGAAACGATGTTCTACGGTGAACTGCGAATCGATGTGACGATTCAGGTCAGTGTTGAAGTCTGGCTCAGCTTCAAAGTGTTCGGTCACCGCATTCATTTATCGACCGGCTTCGCGCTCTATCTGGCCGTATCGATCGCGCTCGAGGCCGTGCTGTCCGCCAAAGGAGGGCTGGGCGGACGCGCTCATGCCTCGGTGGGTATCCGTGCCTTCGGCCGCTCGGCCTCGATCGGCATCGGGTTTTCGTTCAATAACGGTTTGCTGGCTGAAGCAAGAGCTCGCGTCGCGCGCTACAGTGTAATGGGGCTGTCGGCACCGGTGCCCGATCGCAGTAAGGATGGCAGTCGGGTGGAGAACAACCCGCCGCCGCAACCCCAGCGCAGCGAAGTGGCTGCGATCGGCGATCAGGTGGTCGACGACAATGCTGCCGCACCGCCTGATACCGAGGCCGCCAACGATGCCGAGGAGCTGTACGGACGTCCTATCGTTCAAACCGACTTCTGGGCCATGCTGTTCCCGACCGTCCCGCCGGCCGGCCAGGCGGGGGACTGGTATGTGATGCAGATCGTCCCGCGTGACCATACCCCGGTCGACGGCCACGACGACCACATCATGGACTGGAGCGCTGCGCCTGCCAGCTTCTATACCTCGCCGCGCGACACGGGCAGCACGGTAGCGCACCTTGTGGAGTGCTCGACAAACATTGAGGGCACCGGCGCGATCATCGTGCCTGCGTTGTGGGAGGGCTGCGAGAAGACGTTGGATCTGGCCCCGCCGAAGCGATGGGATGAGGGACACCCGGTCAATCTCGGGGGGGTGGTGCAGAAGGCCGGCCCCGGCCAGGGTAGCGACGATGTCACTATCCATACGCTTCTGATGGGATTGTTCCTGGAATGGGAAAAAGACGACACTCAAGTTCGTTCGTATGGCGAGCCCCGGCCCCGTCTTATCACCTCCGGGCTCGATGAACTCAATACAGACCGTGAAGCCTCGGCGCGGCAACTGGCGCGTTCCGGCCGCACCCGCGCCAATCTTCAGGCCTTGGCCAAACGCGAAGCGGAAATCGAAGAATCGCGCTCCGCTGTGCTCGCCGCAGTCGTTGATAGTGCCGCCAGACTGGCGCAGCAGGGAGTTGCAGGGGGTGTCTGGCCAAAGCGTCATCCAGAGATAGACGCCCGCGACTTCGGATTGACATTCTTGCTGAACCGCAAGGCTGTCGATCAGCTATTCCAGGACCTTGGCGAGCTGGTTCCACGGCGTGGACGCTTCACCGTCACCAAATCGGACGTCGCAGGAGCGGGCAGTGTCCTGCTGTTCAACCCGCCTGAGCGCATGTTCCGCGAGGCCCAGCCTGCGTTCGCCCCGGCTCATAAGATCGAACCGCAAGGCATCAAGCTCGACTGGGACCTTGAGCCGTCCTGGGGCAACTCGCAGGGCATCTATCACGACCCCGAATTCCACCTCAAGCATTACCGCATCGTGCGCACCATCGAAGGGATTGGCGAACGGCGGTTCCGCGCCGAGTTTATGGTCAAAGCTGCCGCGCCGGTGACGATCACCGATGATGCCGATACCCCGGGCGCCATCCGCGCCACGTATATGCGTCCACCGTTCCAGTTTGTAGACGACCTGCGCAGACAGGGAAGTGCCTGGAATGAGCGAGGCGAGGAGGACATTCCGCAGGCAATCCGCGACGTGCTGCTGGGGCAGGGCAGTCATGAAGAATGGAAGAATGAGGTTGGAACGGATGATCTCTCTAATGTTCGGATCAATTACCAGATTGTCGCGGTCGATATCGCAGGTACATGCGATTTCGGACGGCCTTATTCTGTAACCGGTTTTGAAATGGCCAAACGGCGGCCTGTGTCTCCTCGCGAGGTGACCTTGCAGTTGGTGTACCGCCGCCTGCCGGAGTTTCCCGCTCAACCGCAGACGCCACAGTTGCGCCTGCTTGCCCGTCCCGGCATCGTCACCATAAATAACGTGGACGAGATTCAGTGGCCGGACGAGAAACAGGTATTCCAACTGCGGATTCTGTCAGAACCGGCGCGCGCCACCGGCGCTTACGGTACCGATGCCATCGACGCGACCGGGCGCCGGCTCGACGAGGGTGCCATTGACAACTTGCAGGGCGACGATGTCGTCGACTTTCTCATTACCGTCAAGATGAAGCTGGCCGATAGCGATACTGGGCCCGGACAACTGGTCAGCGAGTACGTGCCGGAAGGCGAAGATCCCGGCAAGTTTCCGCTGCAGCGGTATCGGCTGGAAATACACAGGATTTCCGGCTCCGCGCTGGTATTGGCAGGCATGGAAAACATCGCCAATGTATTGGGTGCAGACTTTGCTCAGGTGGGCCTGACTCATCGGCTGTTCCTGCGCAGGCTCGACTTCGAGCGCACCCCCTCCAGCAAGCTTCCATCGCTTGCACTGCTGGACGAGAAAGTCCATGGCGAATGGCGAACCGTGAATGCGAACATCGTGGTGGCCGACCTCGAAAAGACTCACATCAGCGCGATGGTCGAAGAGTTCGAGCAGCCGGTCGACGTGGCATTTCGCGCACTGTCCCGAAGCGACATGGTGTCTGGCGAAAGCGGTCGCCTGCACATCATCCAGCCCGGCGCCGGCACTGACCTGTCGATGCTGGTGCGTGCCGAGGTCGACAAAGGCATCGATCCGTTCGAGACCGTGCGCGACCGCACCCGTCGCACCGCCTCGCGTCTGACGTGGAAAGCGCGGCCCGAGCGCTTGCAGCTCACTCCGACTGCAGTCAAGACTCCCGTGTCAAACCTGTTTCGCTGGGTCGGTGGCTTCGACCTGCACCGCATTGATATCGACGGGGTGCCCAAAGGTGCGGACCTGGCAAACTTCGCCAGTCCACTGGGCCGGGTCACGTTGTTGCCGCCATCACTGGCAGGGCTGGAACAGGAAGGCTTCGGCGACTTCGGCAACCTGGAGAGCGCCTATCCGAGCGATACCCTGCGCCAGTTGAAGGCGCCTTCCGCGTCGGGGGCGTCGGGCGTACGCCAGGCCGCGTGGTTCTCGCTGGCCGAGAGCACGGCACTGTTTCCCCGGCCCGCCATCCGCCGGTCCCTGATGGCCGATCCCGACGAGGACATGCTGGCCGCGCTATTCGCGGGTGGGGCGCCAACTGTGATCCGGGTATCGATTCCGGCCTGGAACCTCAAGAACGCCGACCCGCTGGGCGCTTGGGATATTCGCAGGGCAGAAAACCCCGCGGGGAGTCTGCAGGCGGTGGACGGGGACTTGACGGTCGTGGCCCCCGACAACCCGGAAGCGGTCAAGGTGGCGTACTTCGCTTACGGTGGATCCCAACCCGGACGGATCACGGTCGCACTGGTGCGCGATCTGCTGCAAAGCCTGTGCCTGGTGCCCAACGAAGAACACTTCCTTAAGGCGTACGATCAGGAAGATGTTGTGCTCCAGCAGCGCATCGACGACCCGCACTATCTGGCCGCCGTGAACGTCAAGGTCGAGGCGCTTTACCTGCCCAGTCGGAAAGCCTCGTCGCAGGTGCTGGCCGTGACGGCTACTCAGGAAGTACTGGTCGACCTGGCGCCGACGCTGCATCCGGTGCTGGCCGACACACTGGCGCTGTTGGCCTATGCGCCGCTAACTGTGAGCGGAGCGGGATCGCCGGGGCAGGTGTACCGACGCTATTCGCTGGTGCCTGATGCAGCGCCCGAAACCAAGGCGCGTACCTTCGGCGACTGGATCGACGAATCGCCTCCCGAGCGCGACCCGCACGGCTGGGGCGCCTTGCGTACGCTCGGGTTGGCGTACGGCTTTCGGCTGTACGATCCAGAAGCGGGCGAGTATGTCAAAGGTCAGGACTTATTGACGGCGGTCAACGACGCGATGGAGCGCGCGCTCGCCCGCTATCGCGACCTTGATGAAGAGGGCTTGCCGCGACGCTACAACGGCCAGGCATTCGCTGACCTGCTGACCCGTCCGTGGGGCAATGCCAAGCTGTTCTGGTTCGATGGCGGCTACCGCAATCTGAACCGGGCAGAGGGCAAGGACTTGATCCGCAAGGAGCTGCTGGCGGTGATGCAGATTGCCCTGCGGCCGGCGCCCGACCGGTTGGGCATGAGCGTCGGGCAGGAGAACGGCGGACCTCATGTCCATTACTTTGAACTGCTTCTTTGCGACGACAAGGTGCCGGCAGAGATCGCCAACTGGGTCGTCGCGCTCAAGGCGCCGACCCCGAACGAAGCGCCGCAGATGCGTTACGACGTGCTTGCCAGCACCGAAAGCCTGGTGGCCAACCACCCACAGCGGCTTTCCGATGCTACGCCGTATCAGTTGCGTGCACGGCCAGCAAAGGGCGAGCGCATTGCGGTGGTGCGTGCCACCCGGATCGGCCAAGGCAGCGGCACGCCGCGTGCACTGGCCGAAGCGGCACTTGAGCTGCGCCAGATTGAGCTGCGCTTGATTGATGGGAACGATAAAGAAGTAGAAGTAGCGACGTCGCGCAGCTTCTGCTTGCAGGAACTGACCCTCGGGGTCCTGAATCTCAAGGACGGCGAGGTCGCAGTCACCGATCCGGCGTTTGGCAAGTTCGACGCGCTGTCCGGGGAAGACTGGGCTGATGCGCTGTTCCGGCCGGTGGGCGGTGAGAAGACTTATACCGTGGCGCCGGTTACGGCCTACAAGACGCTGTCCTTCTACGCAGGCCGCCGCTTTGCCCGCCTGACCGTCAGGCAAGGAGCCGTGGTGCAGGAAGATCGCGTAAATGTCGAATCCGCCGAGGCCCGCCAGGAGCGCGCCGAGGTCGCTGCCTCCCTTGTACGCTTCTGGCTGCGTTTCATTGAGCACTGCGCGCCAGCCACAGCGAGCGAGAGCAGAATTTACTTCTCGCTCGGCACCGTGGCTGATCCGGGCCAGTGGCGCTGCGCGCCCGATATGGAGGGCAACATCTCGGTGTTGATTCCCGACATGAGCCGGCGCGGAGCACGGCGCAAGTTCGCGGTTCGACCAGTGGGGCGTTACGAAAGCTGGGTCAAGGCTGCCAATAACGGTTTCGAGCGGGAGGCGACCCTGGCAGGTGCGCTGCTGCAGGATTCCACCGAGCAGTTTTTCGACCTCACGCTGCCACGCACCGAGCCGTTGGAAAAACCAGTGGTGCTGTCGGCCATGCGCCACCTTTCAGAAAATGGAGAAGCGAGCGGGCGCCTGGAACTGGTGGTCGCGCACGGGCTGGACATGGTGCTGGGCCAGGCCAACCAGCGTAACGACGCGCAATTGGCGCCGCTCGACCTGTCCGTGGGTTACTGGCGTGAATTTGCTCACCGCGACTGGTTGCGCGCCCTGGCCGCGCTGGCCAGCGATACCGGCGTGACATTTGATGCGCTGGCGCCATTCGGCAGCATCGCGCCGCAGGTGCCCGAGCATATTCTGCCGCCGCTGAACACCGATAAAGCGGCTTCGCGGCTGGTGGAATTGCGCGCGCGCGTGCCCGATGCGTGGCTGGGCGCGACCATGGTGACGGCAGTGCCGCCGCCGTACTTTTTCCGTGTGCATGCGTTGCTGCATTTCTCGGCAGGCATCGTATTGTCGGAGCAAACCGGAACCACCTTCGAGGAAGGCGCATCGACCCTGAGCTTCGCGCATGAAGAGGGCGGCTACAAAGGGCGCAGGAAAGCCGCTGCGCCTTTCTACGAAGTTCTGCGCGAAGGCGATAATGAAGACCTGATGCTGCTGCTTGATTTGCCAGCCGTGCGCTTCATCGATTGCATGCCTGTGGACGAAGCGCAGATGTGGTTCGGCGCTGACGGCGAACATTGGAAATTTATCCGATCCGTAGTGCATGTGCCCGAACCTGGCGTGAGCTACCGCATCGCGGTCGAGACAGCACTTGAGACCCGCCTGGACGGCAAGCGCATCTACGAACCGCTGGCCCGCCAGACCGAAGTTGACCTTTTGCCCGCGCCTACTCCCGCCCCGGCGGCGACTCAGGCAGGCACCCCCCCGGCAGTTCACCAGGGCTTGTATCTGGCGCACAGGAGCGGCTCGCGCCTGCGCTTGTCGCCCAACGGCAGTGATGCGGGACCGCTGCGTATCGACCCTGTTCCGTTGCGAAACAGCGATGCGCTCGAATGGCGTATCCGGGTGCCGCTGTACGTCGACGCACAGGCGTTACCGCGGCCTTTGAGTGCCCCACTCGACACCGAGTGGAGTGATGCACTGGAAACTGCGCTGGCAGTAATGCCTGTACCTGCGTTGCTGGCACGTGCCATTGACGGCTTGCGCGTAGTGACGCTCACCAAGGCGGCCCGCGTTGACGATTGGAGCGCCGTGTGGGATCCGGTGGTTGCCTTGCTGCAGGTGAACGCTGGGGTTGAGCGGGCGCCAGAAGCGCTGGGCACGCTGCTGGCCTGGGCCGTGCAACCAGAGCCTGGCACTGTGCTGAGACTGGCACTCCCGATCCATCTGATCGACAGCGTCAAGCCCGCGCTCACTGTACTGTGTGGAGACGTACCGGAGATTGACTGGGGTGTTGGCATTCAGAGCGTGGTACTGCGACGCGCGCCCACGGATGACGAACTGGTCTTGATCGGCAAACAGTCCGGCGAATTGGGTGAGTGGTTGTACGGTCTGGCGAAGCAACAATTGTTCGGTGACGGCCGGCGGTTGGTGTTCTCGGCGATGAAAGGCGCGCTCCGCCCCATTTTGAGCGATATCGGCCGTAAGCAACTTCCTTGACTGGAGCAGAGCGAATGGCAACTTCAGTACCGAATACCCTGCTTGGACGTGTAAAAGTCTTCGGCGGCAGGCCCGATACCCCGTGCTATGAAGCCGAACTGCGCGCCGCATTGCGCTTGAAAGACGTTGTCACCGACCAAGTGGTCAGGGAAACGGCGGGCCTGCGGGCGCTCATAATGTCGACTGTCACCGAAAACGTGGAGATCGATCCGGGCGGAACAGTGCAGTTGCATACGCCTTATTTACTCCGGCTGCATGCAGCCGCGTATCCGGAATACGACGCCGACCGGCTCAGAGTGGGCGGCAAAGAGGGCAAAGTGCTGCCGCTCGCCGGTCACGACTATGGAGACTGGCTGGTCACGCCGGCCTCGGCACAGTGGCCGGACCAGACGGACACTGAAAAAAAGTCCGGGAAGTGGGATCCCGATCACAACAAGGCCCAGGCCAGTGTTCCGCATTTTCGGGTCGAGGGTGGGGACACGCAACTGATGCTGCAGCTCGATGACAGCTCACTGTGCATACTCCTGGGCGCCGAAAAGAAGAGCTTGTTCGGCGGCCTGAAGACGGAGGCGGTTTCTCGGCTGCCGCTGGCGCTTATGGCCGAAGGCATCGAATTCACTGGCTCGCTGCCCGACCCCACCCGCGACTATGGCGGCCGGGCCGATGCGTCCATCAAGGGGCGATTCCGGCTCGAATACGATCTGGCCCGGGACAAGGTCCGAAAGGACGGCGGCTATCTGCTGCGGCTGGTCGCTGAGCCGGGTGCGGACCGCGCCCCCATGGACGCCCTGGAAGCGAGGATCGGAGCCGCATTCACCGATCTGGCGCTTGAGGGGGAGTCGCCGCTGGCCATCAGTCTGGACCGCAGGCCGCTGGTGCCGCCCTTGATTTGGCCCCTGAAACTCAAGGGCAACCGCCTGACGCTGATTCCTGTCGCCGGGTCTGCGGGTGATTTCGAGATGGAGATCGACCGCAGCGCGGTTTCGGTGCGCTTGCGTACACGCAGCAATTACCCGGGCGAGGTGACGGCGCTGGCCTCGGTGTTGGTGGAGCGCATCAGGTGGATCAAGACGGCCGCCGGGTTCGATTTGCACCTGACAGCCGGTACGCTCCAGAACCCGGAGCTGAGCCTGGCCTTTACCAAAGGGGCCGACGACGGCTGGACCACGGCACTGACCGGCACGGCCGGCGCCCAGAGCGTGACCGTTCCCTTGTTCGAACACGCCGGGCGTATGCTCAATCTGTACCGTCAGGCGCGTGCCAAAGCGCCCGATGACAAGCACCCCTCGTTCCTGTATTTCCCGGTGGCTGGTGGCTGGCTGCAACTGGGCCTGCCAAAGGAGAAAGATACGGCTGCGCAGCCGCCGGAGTCCGTTCAAAAAACCGCGTCGGTGCTGGCGGGGAACATCGTGGCAGGTACTGGAACCGGCGCAGGACGAGGCATCCGGATTAATGACGCGTTGGCACTGGCGCTGACCATGCACTGGGAGACGGGCGTCGGGCCGATCCGCGCGCGCCGGGGCCAGTTGACCGTGAGCGGGGCCAAGGCGATGTACCGTGGCTTCCTGTTTGCTGCCGAGACCAGTCCCACCGCAGCCGAGGCACTGCCCGACTTGCGTCGCGGCCCGGCAGCCACGCGCGAACTTCCGATCTGTCTGGGCGCCAGCACCCCACGACTAGGCCTGAAGGGAAAGTTCACCTGGCAGGCTGCCGACGATAGCTGGCAGCTCGAGGTCGAACAGATAGTCGGAGGCAACCTCGACACCGGTCCGGTGCAGCACATTGCCTGGCTACCGGCCGGGCCCAACCCCTTCATCAGTAATCACACGCTCACTCGCAGCGTCGCCTCGGCCACCGAGCCATCGATCTCGCGCAGCCTGTTGCCGATGAACCTGGGGGCAACGTTCACACTGAGCCTGGAGGCCAATGCGGCACTGCCGCGTCTGCTCCCGAAAAGCGCACTCACATGGCATTACGTGTTCCCCGAGCGCGGCGCTGAGTTCCGGGCCGATACTTTGTTGCTTCCTTCCCTGGCGGGGATCGAGTTTCTGCCCCCGATACCCGGCCAACCTTTGGCCATTGAGGCAGCGCTGCGGTTCGACGTGCCGCAGTTGGACGAATTGTTCGCCTGGTCTGATCCGCCACTTGAGCGGGACACCAAAGTGTCCCCCGAGAAGATTGCGAGCGTCGCGGTGACCTCGCTCGACCTGGAGGGCATGCGCAAGGTGTGGGGCGCGAACCGGGTGCGGCTGGCCTTGACGCGTACCCAGTCGGCCTTCGCCAGCCCATGGCAGACGGTGGGGGGAACCGCCACCGCGATTGCCGTTGATGGGCTGGTGGAGCCTTACTCCTGGAAAACATCGTTCAAGGTGGACATCACAAGCAGCCTGTACGGTAGCTACACGCTCGACGGTGTCGAATACACCCCCGAGCGGGCAGTGGGCGGCCTGGATCGGGCGACATTCATCGCTGACGACACGGAACTCAAGCCGGACGCAAAGGGGTCAATCCATGTTGCCGGCTTTGCTGCCAGCCTGTTCGATTCAGCGAACCGACGCTGGGATTCGCGCGGCTTCGGAATGGCGCCCGAGGCAACGGCCTCAGGCCGGCTGGTATCGCACCGCATGCGGGACGAAGACGGAGCGGTGAAGCAGAAAGAGTGGAACCTGTTCACGATGGCCGATGTGGTGTCGTTCAGAAAGGGCAGTGCGAAAAAGGCTGACCCGGGCTTCCCGCTCGACTTGTGTTTTTATGTGCGCGACCTCGCTCTGGCTGACGGCAAGTTTGAGGGCGCCGAAAATCCGGTGGAAAGCGCACGGGGCGTTACCGGGCAAGCGTTCCTGCCTTCTGCTTTTCCGGGCTCACTGCACGAATGGCGCTTTTTTGAGGCGCCCGACGGCCCCGAGCAGGTCAGGCGCCACGATATCGCCTATGGCCCGTTCCGCTTCAAGCCGCTACGCCTGCTCCATGCCAGCTTCGACAGCGATGGCGTGCCCACTGATATTCAGGTTGTCGGCAGCATGCGTCTTGATCTCGATCCGGCACTGTCGGCCGAAGCCGCCAAGCCCTTCGGCCCTGATGAAGTCTACCGTGGGGGCGACCTGTTCAAGCTCACCCTCAAGCACGATCCCGCTACGAGCGCGTGGAGCCACAGCTGGCTTGCGGTAGCGAGCGTGCACGACGACAAGACCGGGCTGTTGAAGTTCATGGATCGAAAGGACGATAACGTCGGCTGCTCGGTCGTACTCGCCGCATCGGCCGAGGGCATCGGCTCGAAAAAACCGGTGGCGGCGACGATCAGTCTGGGACTGACGAGTCGTGACGCCACGCTGCGTGCGCGGTTATTCGGCAATGATGCCATCCTCTTTTGCGAGGCGTACAAACAAGTCGGTGATGGCATAGACCTGGTATTTACTGCACCGGCGCCGGATGCGCACGACCCGAACATGCACGGCATCTGGCTGATCGACGTCGCCACAACCGTCTCGATCCGCAAGGCCGGCTCGACTCTGCGTATCGACGGCGCGCTGGCGGTGATGGCAGACGGCGCGACTGCCCCGACAGTGGCTACGGCACTGGCCGTGTTTCGCACCGGTAGTTGGCAATGGCTGGATCTGAAAGCCGACGCGGCGCTCAATTCCGTGCTGTGGGTTGACCACAACACCGGCGTGGTGAGCGCAAGCTTGAGCGGCACTGGAACCGGCGCTCCACTGTTCGCGATCACGCACACCGATTACGTCGTGAGTGGAAATATCGAGGCTGTCGTTGCGGCCCGGCCCCCGCTCCGGCCCCTCACACACAACACGACCTGCATACCGATGACAAGCGTATGGATGCGCGTGTCCTGCATTGCCAAGGCCGGCGATGCTGCCATCGACCATCGCTTGCTGGCTGGACCCGCGAAGACCGAACACGTGCTCGACATCAACGCAATGGTTGTCGTCAAAAGCGCGATCGCCTGGCCGCTGAATGGCATGAGAAAGCCAGGTGAGGTCGAGTTCGGTCTGAAAGATGACACTTGGTTCGAACCGGGGCTGGCGGGGGCACCGCTCAACCCGCTGAGCCGCGTATTCAGCATCGCGCCCGATGCCCGGCTTGCCCGGCATGAAGTCACGCTGCAGCTCAAACGTCATCGCATCGACGCCGCCCAATTGGTACGCCATACCCGTGTCACCGTGCGCGTCCCGATACGCCTGCTCGCTGTAGCCGAGCACCGGCTGATCCAGGTCGACGTGCCAACCGGCAAACCTGCGCGTGAGGCGCGCTGGCAGTCACTCGACTCCATCTCGATCACCACTGCGGCGGCGATGCTGGAGGCCATCGACGTATCGGCCGAGCCTGGCAAACGCTATTACTATTGGGCACCGCGCTACCGGTTCGGCACATTCCGCACCGCGGGTGATGACCAGTTGATCAGGGCTACACTGGCGCCGATGTCGCGCGCGCTGTCGGGGTTTTACGATGCTTCCATGATTGAATACCTATGGAAGGGGCTGGCCGGAGATCACGCCCACACTCCGCTTTTTCTGGGCAGCTCGGCCCTTCAGTTCCGCTTCGGCAAATTCGAGCGCTCGCTGCTGGCCGTGATGCCATGGGTCCAGTTACCCGGCAATGACATCATGCTAGAGCAGCGCGGCGGCGTTTGGCATACCGCCAGCGTCGACATCTGGTCGGCACATTCGTTGGCAAATATGGAGTCGCTGCGTGCGATCGGGTTGGCCGCCGATGTGGACGCGCCCGACGTTGCACGGCGGTTTGCTGCAGCAGGAGTGGCCGGACCGTCGCCCGGGCTGTCCCTGGCCGACATGTTGCCCGTTGAACAAAGCTTTTTTGAAAAATGGGATTCGAAGCAGGCCAGACCGATGCCGATGGCCGCCGCCGACCTGTCCAGAGCGCCGTTCTTCTTGCGAACTTTGCTGGTTGTGGCGCGGCGCTGGTACCAGGATGGCGGAGTAGACTCGGTTCCTGAGCCGCCCGTGTCTGGATGGGATGTCGCGTCGCTGCACCCGTGCACCACTGACGGCGATGCGTCCCGGGGACCGGGCGTGATTCGGGTCGAGATCCGCGCTGACACGCAACGGCAAGTACCGTATCGCGAACCAGTGACGATGCTGCCTGCCGATCTGGTCGTGCTGTCACGCGATGGCGCGCGCCGGATTGGGGCATACCGTCTGGTTGCCAAGGCTGTCCTGATGGGCAGCCCGCGAAGCAAGCTCAATGCTGCGCTGGTAGAGCGTGCTCTTGATGAGGATCGCGCAGCCCTGATCGCGATCCAGGAAGTGGGCGACGAGGGTGCCCCTCTGATCACAGTGGCGTCGATTCCCGGTCGGCTCGACGATTGGCTGACGCGGCCGGCCTCCGAGATCCAATTCATGCCCCGGATCGGTCCTTCAGGCGCACTAGGCTGGCCGTCTTCGGTCGCCTTGCAAGGACTGGAGCGGATGGGGCCGAGCCTTGGTGCCGAACTGCCAGTGCTGTCGCCCGAAGCAGGCTTTGCGGCGCGCTTTCAGCGTTTTGGCTGGCCCGCGTTCGCGGTGTGTAAAGATTTTCCTGAAGATGGCGTCGGCGGGCCGCTCGCGCCCGAGGCGTACTACCTCAGCTTCGCCAACCGGGTGGCCTATGATCGCGATACCGCGCTGGCATTCGATGGTCCGCCAGCGCGCCATCTGATACCTGCGCCGGTGCGGCGCCGGGCTCCGGTCAGTAGCAGTGTCGAACGCGCCCTGCTGGAGTTGACGGGTGTCCCCGGCGGAGCCGAGCCGCTGCTGCTGCCGGGAATCGAGCGCGCCACGCTAGGGCGCCGTCCCGGTGTGTTCGAGGTGGCGGTGGCGTCTCTGACGATTCCGGCCGACGAGGGGTCGTTCGATCCTGACCATGCCCGCTTCGGACGGCCCGGCAATTCGGGGCCTGTGGCCGCGCACCAGTTGCGCTCACCGCGCTCGCCGCTGTTGCCGGGCGATGCTGATGATGAGTTGATCGCGCAGAAGACCGGGTTGCCTGAGCTGGCGTTTCGCAGACGAACCTACCTGTCGGAGGCCGACCTCGACAGCGCAGGCCATTACACGTTGTTCAAGACTTTTGACGGCAACGTCGACATCCTGCGCATCGGCGGCGGCACAGGACAAGTCAGGGTGGCCTTACGCATCCTCGGCGGCGAACTGATCGGGCAGAACTGGAATGGCAAGCTGTCGGTCGCTGTCAGCGCCCGTAAGGCAGGCGGAGTGGAGGGGGGCAACAAGATCGCCGGCCTCGAGCTTGATCGCGCGGCGAGCCTGGAGATTGGCAGCAGTAGGTTCGCGCTGAGCGTCATCAATAAAGTGGAGTTTAGCGCTGACTTCAGCTGGGAATGTACGCAAGTGGCGCAGGTGCGCGCATTGTTGCGCGCGGCCAGCGTCGATACTTCGATCCGCCTGTTGTTCTGGGTGCGCCCATCGAATGTCGCTTCCGGCAACGCGGCCGCGCTGCCGGAAGCGACGGTAAGCCTGTGCACGATCAGGCTGGTGCTCGATCCAGGCATCCGCAGCGTGCTGCCGGTTCGCACCACGACCATCGCATTCGGGGATCCTTCGTACGACCGGCAACTGGCAAGCCCCACCAGGTTTCATGCCAAGGAAGTCGCAGGCAGCGGGAACAGCAAACGCATCGTACTGGCGACCGACCGCAAGGAATATGACGTCGGGTCGACCTTGTATCTGGCGTTCGGTGTGACGGCCCGCGAGTCCGGTTTGTTTGCCAAGGACGACAGCGATTTCAAACCGCGCTTGCGCATCACTTTTTCCCGTGCGGGGGACCGCGATCATAAACCCGTCCTGTCCGCTCCACTGGCGGTGGAAGATGTGACGCCCGGCCCCGACAAACGATACCCACTGGACCAGGGCAAACCGTACGCGATTGCACTGTCGCAGTTGTACTCCCCGGAAGAAGCCAGTACCAGTTCGGCTTTGCTCCCCGGTGACCGGCTGACCTTGTCTATGCTTTACGACGCCACGCATGAGTTGGTGGTGGAGGTCGATATCGTCGCCCAGGCAGTGGTTGCACCGGCGCCCTGCGTATTTTCGGTGATCGGCCCGGGTGCGGAAGAAAAATCGATGTCGGTGGTGTTGCATGCTGCGGGGCCGCTACCGCAGCGCATCGAATTCGAGGATTTGACGCGCGACCTTGCGCTGGGTCAGGTGCGGCGCCGAGCTTTGTTTATTTGGCGCTGGGCAACAGTCGCGGGCGCCGATTCCAGGGTCGAACTGGTCAAGTTCGATCGCTCCGGCGGCGCCCAGGTGCCTCCATCTGTTACATGAAGAGGGAAAAGTGATGGCCACACTCAATACGATGCTGGATGTAAAACCGATCAAACAAACAACAGGCTGGAGCTGCTGGGCAGCGGCTGCCGCCATGCTGGTAAGCTGGAAGAAGGGCAGGGCTTATTCGGAGCTGGAAGTGGCGACGATGGCCGGCCCGCAGTACGTGAGCCTGTTCAATAACGGCACCGGCTTGAGCGGACCGCAGTTTGCAGATTTCGCTTCGCGTCTGGGCATGGGAGTTGAAGCGCCGCAAAACTTCAAGCCGCAAGGGTATGAGAGCCTGCTCAAGCAGCACGGGCCGCTGTGGATCGCGGCCGGTCTGGACGCCGGCGGGCTGCGTCGCCACGTACGAGTGCTACGCGGAGTGGTGGGCGACGGGACATTCGACAATACCAAGGCCTATATCCTAGACCCGGCCGACGGCAAGGATTATCAGTCAACCATGACGCAATTTGCCAAGGAACTCGAGGTGATAGCGCGTCAAGAGATCGATGCCGGGCAGGATTTGTACACTCAGGTAATACGGTACGGTTGAGTAGCCGGCCGTGAGTCACGTAAGCCCGCGCGACGCCAGCTTGTCTTCTCACGTGTTGTACAGCGTTACTGATCCGGTGTCGCCGAGCGACTTTCAGATAGCTTAATTGACCAGCTAATCGAACGCTGCGGTGGCCGGGCAACTGGACCTGGTCTCCGTGGGGCGTGCGCACTTGGCTGATCCGCATTAGGCGTACTTTGCGGCGAAAGAGCTGGGCGTCGACAAGGCCGAGTGGACATTGCCTGCGCCTTACCCAAATTAGCTGGAACCTTATCGTTAAGGCGTTAATTTCCGTCGTATGTAATTCGTTTCCCTGGCGCAGACTCCTTCGAGCATGCGCCAGGCGCTCGCCAATTCAAGCAGCGAGGGTCCGGTCTCCTCATCGGACATATTGCCAGCGACGCGGCACACTTGGGAGAGTTGCCCCAGTCGCCCACACCATTCAATCAGTGGCAAGGTCGCTCGCAGGCCATCACCTTCAGAGGCAGCCTTGAACCACTGATTTGGTTTCAAGTCACTCGGCGTAAAGTCGGAAAATAGGGAGTGGGGGTAATCAAGCAGAGAATGAACGAGGGTTTCTCGTGAATGCTTATTGGAGACAAACAATCGCAGCAATCTACGGGTCGCGGGTTGAAGTTCTGTCATCAGGCCAGGCAGGAAATCCTGAGGAGCAAAACCAGCAGCTTCCAAGTTACTTCGCTGGTTGA
The DNA here is from genome assembly GCF_024296925.1 of Pseudomonas nunensis. Lineage (NCBI taxonomy): Bacteria > Pseudomonadati > Pseudomonadota > Gammaproteobacteria > Pseudomonadales > Pseudomonadaceae > Pseudomonas > Pseudomonas nunensis. Next base: position 3,758,817 of record NZ_CP101125.1, on the reverse strand, counting down.
CCCGATCCTTTTGAATGGAAAATTCAATATTGCGTGCCAGTTTTCCGGTCAGCATCGCGACTGGAGCGGGCAAGCGAATCTTCATTTCCTGGTGCATTTCCTGGTTCCGGTGCTCATTGGGGACGTCATCCCAGAGACTGACCAGTTTGCTCGAAAAACTAGGGGTCAGTGCAAGGGACTCAGCCAGAATCGGAATCCTGTCATCAGGTTTCAAGTGCCCAGCGCTCCAAAGTAGCAACCACAGCCGGGCCTCTGCTTTGGCAACGAGCGCATCTCTTTGGCCATGTTTGAATTCGGGCCCAAGCATCTTTCGCATCGCAAGCCACCCCGGATGCTTGAGTTCTCCATCAAGCAAAGCGGCTACTCCCCATGCTGCGGCAGCCCGCAAGTGAGCGGTTCTCGTACTTGATGAAAGTTTGATTGTGAATGCTTCATCATCAGGGCTTGCGATTTCATAAAACTCTCTTCGCCACAAGTGTAGAAAAGCGGTCACAGCTCTTGACTCGTCAATGCTCTCGCGACGTTGCGTGTTGGGTTCGTTGGCAGTCCTGGCACGGTATTCGAGGTCTAAATAACGTAAAGGGAGTCGCCATTGCACAGTGTCATGCAGCGCCATCAGGTGCCACACGGGAACTGGACGCTGCTCTCGGTAGAGTGCCAACGCATCTTCGGGGCGGCCTGTATCGATGGCGGCCCACGCGACCTCTGCGGTGGCGTCGCGTTGATAGACCTCCGGTAAAAACTTGAGGTCATCAACTGTTGGGCGCTGCCCCGAATGAAAGCGCGCTAAGGCGGCTGTATGGGGTGGTAGTTCATCGAACTCTCCCGCCATGGTGACGTTTACGAGACTGCGCTCACTGGCCGGCAGATCCTCGTCGGGGGCCAACAGCATCAAGCGGTGGTACACCAACTCAAGACGCGCCCGATCCGCGGGCAGGTCAGGGTCACGGATGTTGGTGTAATACTCGATCGCCTTCGAGTGCAATTCATCGACCAGCGGGCCCATGGCGCTGTCGTTGCGCAGCAAACGCAAAGTGATCTCGCGCAGGTCACGGCGATGACGCACACGGCGCTCGGATTCCTGATCCACAAGCCAGACCTGTTGAGCCAGGCGCTCAAACAGTGCAGCGTTTTCCTTTGCACCGTGGACGCTGTTTTTCAGCACGATAGGAGCCAGGACATCCCGCAACAACCCAGGTGTGATCACCCTTAATGCTAGGCCAGGATAAGCCAGCTTACGTAACGGATCGTCATCGCCATTACCCACGCGGTTGAGAATGCGTCGGTACAACACACCCTGGGTCAGGGCTTCGTTGACCTCGACACCCTCAAGCAGTGCATCTCCTGAGACCTCGGGATGCTCGAGCAGGTAACGGCTGGCCAGGCGCAGGACCAGTGGATTGCCCCCCAGCGAACTAGCTGCCTCTACCGCGCGCTTCTCATCCAGCCCGGATTGTTTCAGCAGTCGTATGGCATTGGGCGGGGTCAATGGTCCAAGCCGGTAGATGGCGCCTTCTTTAATGCGCAACAGGTTCGCCGCTGATTCGGCTGCCCGGCCAACAACGATGGCGCGAACACCTCGCATACCGACGTCATGAGTCAGATACGCCAGCCAATCGCGCAGCGCCGTGACCGCTGTATGGCCTTGAGCGGCGGCCATTTCGAATGAGTCGAGCAAGACGAGCACGGACTTGCCGGTAAAGTTGGTGCCTATGATCTCGCGACCAATCATCAAGCCGGCCTCGCCGCTGGATGACACCGCGCTCGTCTCGGTGCTCTGCTTATAGTCCGACTGGCCGCCGCCGCGTTCGAAGGTTTCGCGGATCAGGGTTCTTGCCTCGGACAGCGCATCCGCGGATTGGGGCAGGTGCTGGGCGAGTTGCCGGGTGAGCTCCAGGGTCAGGCCTGGGCCAACGGGATCAAGAGCGGGTCGGTCAAAGTCGAAATTGAGCACGGGCGTCGGGTTCTTGCGGGTCGCCAAGGCACTCGCCAGGCGGGCGACCAGCGTGGACTTTCCGATTCCGCCGGCCCCGGTAACGATCATGATGGCGCTAGACTTATCAGGGCTGTCGACGAAGGCGAGCAAGTTGCGCAGATCTGATTCGCGTCCAACCACGCCACCCGAGAGCAAGCTGCGGATTTCCGAGTTACGCCCTCGGCGTGCCTGTTCGCGCTGGACCTCGCCGATCTGCGGCCATGGTAATCCGTCCTGGCCATTGGCGTCTTTGGGCGGTGCCAGCCCTTGCAGCCAGCCCAGAGCAATGCAAAGGATGCTAAGGCGCTCGGCTCTAAGCCGTCGCAGGTCCGGCCGCCAGCCCGCGAGTAGCTTGCGCAGCACACGGCCCTGGGCGTCCTCGCGAGCCGGCGCAAAGGAGTTGAGCAGCGATTGCAGCAAGCCAGGGCGGGTAAGCACATCGGCCAATATCCGGCGGCGCGTGGTGATCGCCAACATGCGTCGGCGGCGCCCGTTGACAGTCAGGCCTTCGGTTCTGTTGATCAGTTCTGTTACGAGCATCATCTGCTCGGATTCGCGGGCGAATCGCACCAGACGATGAACATCGAACGGCCCACAAAGCGCGGCCAGCGCCAGAACCCAGGCGACCGGGTCCGAGGCTGGGTCACCCGGCTGATCGGTTGTGCCTATGGCCTCAAGGCCAGCTTTGAATGCGTCGAGGAGTTCGGCAGATTGAGCTTTTGATTCAGTCTCCATCATGCTTGTACTCCCAGATTCATCAGCAAAAAACGGGCGTAGTCAGCCGCGATAGGCAATTGTTGCTCCGGTGGGAGGTTTTCAAGTTGCTGTTGGTTTCTGTCAAACAGAGAGCCGTAGCCATTTCGCTGGCCTTGATCGGGTATACGATCGATAAGCCCGCGTGAGTAGTCCACAAATGCACTCAGGCGCACTTCCTCAAATTTTTCGTTGGTCCAGAAGTTCTTGATTTTGTCGGGTGCCACGCTGTCGTAACCCAACAAAACAATGCGCAACCAGTCATATCCCGCCACCGACTCGTAGATTAAATCCAGGCATTCCCTTAAGCCTGTGCCCTCCGACAGCGGGACGTGACTATCGTCCGGGCGTCGCAAGTCATCCAGGATCAGCCAGAACAGGCGCCCGTCGCGAATTTTCTGCAGTTTGCGAATCAACTCGGGGACCAAGGTGTTGCGCATGTAGGCCACGGCGGTGGTCTCGCCATCGAGAAGAGGAAGATCCCTTGGGGAGGGCGCACCGCAGGCTTCGATCAGCATTTGCACAAAGCCCAGAGGCGTTTGAGAGTGAAACTGCAGCGCGGAGAGCTTTACAACGCGATGTTCTGCGTTAGGCAGCAACGCTGAGATGAGGTCGGCTGTAAAACTCATGCCGGTCTTGCACCGTGGGGCTGGGCTGATAGCCAGGATGCGACTGTTGTCGCCGGTGGTCGCTTGTTTCAGCCAGTCGAGTGTCTTTTCCCGTTGCACAATCGGGTGGATGGTGCCCTTGGCGCACCGGTAAAAATAAGGTCTGACAGGTTCGCCTTCCGCAACCCATCTAGCTACTTCTTTGGCAGGAAGGCTAATGCCCAAGGCGACGTTCCTCGCCGGGTCCGAGCCTATCGCTTCGCCAGTGTGTACCCCAACGACCTCGAAGTTGGTGTTGAAGCAAGGTGCACCGGAACTGCCTGGTTGTGAATTGACCGAATGCAGAAATGCCGTTGAGCCAGTGATAGGTTCTTTGACCAGTCCATCATGGTGGCATAGGGCGCTACCCTGGGGATGCTGGATGATCAGTAGCGGATCATTGTGGAAGGGGGCGGCGCTTTGCATGTGAAGCGGGCGGGCGTAGGGGAGCGGTGATCCGGCTAGACGGACTAGGGCATAGTCCGGCTTATCGATATCGGCAGTGGCGACACCGCCGGAGTTGCTCAGGGGGGCCTCATGGGCCAGCAACCAATTCTCTACAACCTTGAATGGGCGGGGTTTGAGGCGCACACGCACAAGATCCCTTTCGATGAAATCGAATCGGTCGTCGAACAACACCTCAATTCGCTCCCATGAATGGGGTTCCACGGCGCCTCCCTGGATCAGCGGGGCTTGATTGAGGAACACATGCCCGGCTGTCATCACCATGTCGGGGGGCACGAGCAAGCCGGTGCCTGCGTGTTGTCCGTCGATCACAATGCGGCAAATATAGTTTGTGACATAGATCAAACCCTTTGCATGCAAAGCGGTATGTTTGAAGGGCGAGTCCTGTTCAACCATCTTCTGCCAGCCCACCAGCCTAAGACTTGGGGTCTGCCTGGTGGCTGCTGCAATGAAGTCGCGTGACACCACGCGTTCAGCCACACATTGAGTGCAAAGCTCCGTAAGCCATTTCCCAAGGCGCGCGTAGGCAAAGGCGGCAGCGATTCGCTCCTTCAACGCTATGTTAGAGGGGGCAACCGCATCATAGGCAATGGTTGTGTCGCCCCCGTCCTGGGCTGCCGCGAAGCACTCGGCAAAGGCCGAATCGCCCGCACAGACGTGCTCCGCCAACAGCCGGTCGTCGTCGCTGATGACCACACTCATTGAACGCACGCCAGTTCATGTGCCAGGTTGCGTACACCTGATCGACCACCAAAATGCAGACCTATCACTTTCCAACTACCTTCCAGATCAACGATGCATGAGCCGGAACTGCCGCCGAGGGTGGAGGCGTCATGGCTGAAGCAGCGGGGGGGATTACTGTCGCCAACCAATTGACCGTGTACCAGGTCCACCAGGCCAGGCGAGACGCGTTTTACCTCAAACACGTCCCCGAACAATCGCAGCAGAATCTGGCCACCCTCGGTGCCGGGTTGGGGCCTGACGGGAAAGCCGACCGCAAACACGTTCTTGCCTGAATGAAGACTGGCGCTGTCCCGTTCAATCTCCAGAAAAGCCGGAAGCGCGACAGCCGCGGTGTCTGCCTGCACTTCGATCAACGCTAGGTCAAGCAAGGCCGGATTGCTGGTTTGGCCGATCTCATCGGGTCCGCATTCAAGTACGCGGACTGGCAGTGCACGAGGTGCCAGGGGCTCGGTCCTGGCGCGCTCGGCCCCGAAATCGATGATGACACCTTCGTGGAAACGCCACTGGCCGGGGGCCTGATTGTCCGGTACGGCGATGCATTGCAGCACATGGCGATTGGTGAGCAGCCCCGTTTCAGTCAGAAAACCGGTACCCACGGTGCGGATCGGCCGCTCCGGAATGGCGGAAACAATGCTGATTCGGGCCACGGCCCTTATGACTTTGCGCAGTTGCACCGGCTCCTGCAAAAGCCTGACCTGCCACGACCCCAGCGTCGGATCCAGTGCGTCGATACTGTCGTTGCACGTCATCACCGAAGGCCGGGATCCGTCGGCATGGATGATTGCTTCGATACCGACGCGCATGGCGCTGGTCAGCGGTACGGCGGCGCCAGGGGCAATCGCATCCAGGCCACGACTTGCATCGATCAGCAACTGACGGCCTGCGGTGTCACCGCTAAACCCGCGGGCGTTGATCAGGGACGCCAATCGTTCAAGGGAGGCCTCGCGTCGCGCGGGGCTCAGGTTTGCAGCGCCGAGTTGACTCTCCTGGCCCGTTGACAGTGCACCCGCGGCAAGGCGTTGCCGAAACTGCTCGATCTCAGTCATTTGCGGTGACCACAAACGGCAGCGGCTCCCTCAGGCTCGGCTTGCCTTCGAAAGTAAGTCGGTAAAGTCCAGGGTTTGAGGTGATATTGGCAAGCAGAGTACTCAGCCGCCGCAGCGGCGTGCCCTGGTAGGCAAGGGGCAGACGGGTGACAGTCAAGGGCTTCAGACTGTCTGCGTCCAGGCGTTCCAGGACTAGCTCACCAGCGATCATATCGATCGGCGGCGCTTCATCCGCCTGGCTTCGATTGACAACCTGCAGCGTCAATTCGACTTCCTGGCCCATTGAATAGGTTTGACGGTCCAGCGAACCCGACAGCAGGTTACCTTCTAGGTCCAAGTTGTCCGCGTTTTCCAGGGCCGTGCCAGCATCACCGCCCAAAAGACGAAAGAACGCTCGACGAAAAGCAGAGCCCTTGAACACCGTTGAGTGTTCATTGATAACAATCTGGCGCTGCCCTTTGCTCGGCAATGAACTGTAGACGGGCACGGTTCCGTCGCCGGAGTCGTCCGTGAAGGTTAGCCGCGATTGCGAATGCTGAACCGCTTGCCCAGGCGTATGAACCACATTGACTCGCGTGAGGGTGCGGTGGCCGCTACCGGCAAAATAGACATATCGCACATGCTCGGGGCGTTGCTCGCGCGCCAGCACCTCATGCACGGCGCGAGCGCGCTCCAGCAATTCTGGGACCAGGCCCAGGTCTTTTGCGCTATCGGCGTCGTAGGGATCTACGCTGGCCAGGTCCGGGCTGTCCATTGACCAAATGGCCGCCTCATCCGGGGCCGGGATCAACTGGTAGGCCGAGGGGTACGCCGGATTATTGGCCAGCTTGGCAACGTCAGCCGCGTTAAGCCCTGCGACGCCATCCAGGCCGAAGATACGGGCCAGTGCCAGCGGTGCTCCAAGGTGGGGCGTGGCCAGGGTGACCAGCAGCCGGACGCTCTTGAACCAGGGCCTTTCGTCGTATTTTCCGCCTTCCAGCAGCAGCCGGGCGACCATCCCGCCCATGGAGTGTGCCACCAGGGAAATACTGCGGGCGCCCTTTGCATACTCGGCCTCGATACGCTGCGCGAGCAGGTCGGCGGTATGAAAGTTATCGAGTCGCCAGTCGTAGCCAAACTCCACCCGACGCTTGGCGCTGTCGTCGTGGGGATACTTAAGATCGTCTAGGTGAGTTCGCAGCAGGCTGTAAAAGTTATAACAGGCGACCTTGTCAATCGGACTGCCGGGCTTGAGGGCGGGGTCCATCAACTTATCCAGGCGCTTGTACCTCAGCGCCGCCTCGGTCGGCGTTGGCGGCCAGACTTCTTCTTCTGTATCGCCGGGATTCTTTGCCGGGAGAACCAGGCTGGTGCCCATGATGCCAGGGATCAAAATCACGACTTCCATTGTCTCTTCCTTTTGGGTCTTAACTATTAGTTTGCCGCTGTGCGAAATGGATTGCACTCGTGATATCCAGTGATATCGAAGCAAAAGACTTCATAAGCAAAGGCTCCGGCAGCGCCCAATCCCATTTTTCGCGCAGCATGTTTTCCACATCGGCGAGAGTCGAATCGAGATCGCCTGGGTCCAGGTCACCTACGACATTGAGTGCAGTGTTTGCCTGAACGATGTTCGCGTCAATCTCGATAGCAAGACCCGCGTTATTACAAGGAAGGCCCACATGATTGAGCAACAGGCGTAGCGCATCGTTGGCGTAATCACCTATGTGTCGGTTGTGAGTTGACTGGTGAACGTGGGAGGTTGGGACTTCTTTTCGGGGGGACTCATACCCTGTTGATCCTCTGAAAATGACACTGCCAGCTTGATGATCGTTCGTCCGTTGGCTTTGGATAGAATCCAATAGCCTTGCTTTGAATTGACCCTTTTTTCGCTCTTGAAATACCCCAAAAACAAGTCCAGGATTGAGTCTTTTCCTGCTCAGGAAAAAACCCCTAGACTTCAATGGATTGGACGCTAGATGCGAGTCTCGTTTCCCGATCCATACGCATACGCAAAAATGCCGCTCATTTGAGCGGCATTTTTTTTGTTGCGCCAAGCATCGCGCGTTGCGCGTGAGGCACTGAGCTTTGATTGTGAGTTGGAGGAGGGTTTGTCTACAGCTAAAATTGGTTCACGCTTGACCGTGACAGTGTGCCGCAGTAACGACTCTCATCTTGCCCCGTAAGCTTTTATGCATGAGGCCGATGCTATAGGCTATTGATGTCGATGAGCCATCCCAGGGAAGGAGTCTCCGTTGTCTTCATTTTTAGATCAGTTGCTTGGTGCCCTGTTTGCTCCGTCTGCTCCGGGCAACTCCAGACATTCTGGATCGACGCCGTCCTACACCCCGCGCAGCGTTTCGGAAGGAGATATTTTGAGCGGGTCGGTGGACTTTGTGGCCGAAACCTTCATCAAGGTCTCCTGTGATGGCATTAAAGCCGTCATCTTCCGAGCTGAAATGGCTGAAAGTCGAATCAGTCATTGCGAAGATGTGGTTCAGCAGGGGCAGTCCGTCGAGTTCTTGCTGCTTGCACCCAGCGAAAAGAAAGCTGGCGAGTGGAAGGGCAGTTTGTCTGCCGTTCGTGAGGCGCGCTTGCGCCAGGTTGTTGCGCGTATGAGTGTAGGCGACCAGGTAGTCGCCGTCGTCGTCGATATTTTGCGTGCTGGCGTCAAGTTGGATTGGAACGCTCATGAAATATGGGTGCCAATGCAGGAATTGTCGTGGGAATGGATCTCCCACGCTGGCGAAGTGGTGAGATTAGGAGCGAGCGTAACCGTAAGCCTCCAGCGACTGGAGTGTCCCTCTGGATGGCTGAAGGATCGCAAACGCAAAACCAGATTGGAAGGAAGCCTGCGCGCCTGTGTACCAAAGCCTGACGTACCGACGGTTAAAATGCCCTTCAGCGCAGTGCCCTTTGAATTGACAGCGGTCGCACACCGACCGTCGGACTTCGACAGTGTCCTGTGTTTTTTTTTGGAGCGACTCTGTGAAGGGGTCACGATGGGACAGTTGGGGGCCGTGACGGGTTTCCCGCTTAGCTCCGTACAAGCGATTGGTCTGGTGATGGCGCAAGTCGGCTTGCTTGAGCAAGGGATACCCACTCTAGCCGGTCATCGTCTTGTCGAAGCGGTTGCCCTGGAGCGGGAGTCGAGGGTGAATGCGGTATCAGGTTTCTTTTTGAGTGCTGCTGATGAGTCCAGACGAATCGTGTTGCAAGCCAGCGCTCACTCCTCCCCCGAGGATCAAGTGGGTTTCCCCAGGCCCCCCTACGATGCAACGCAGGAGCGCCGGTTCTCGCAGCTTGGCGGCAAAGCCGTAACCGAGTTGGTCTTGGAGGGTATCGCCAGCGCTGCGCAAAGAGATCAATTGCAGTATTTGCAAGATGATCCCCGTCTCAGGATTTGCGTGTTACGAAAAAAGTCCTGGAAGACAGTCTATGTTGACGTCCCCATTGATTGGTTGCTAGGTGGGCTGTGGAAATCCTTCGATCCTCTAGGACCTCGTGCCTGGAGGTCTGCGGACAAACCTCGACGTAGTTGCCGACAGGTTTTGATAATTCGAATGATCATCAAGTGCGCTATGCACACCCATGATAATCAACGGCAACTTATTGAGACGATGGTTTATTACGAACCGTTGACGAGCACCTTTTGGTTGCAAAAAAACACCGACGCCTTCAACGAAAAACTATTGAATAACGTGGTCAGCCCGATCCCATATATCGACCTTTCTGTGCTCATTCCCGGATTCTGCAGCGACGAGCCGTACAGCATCGATCACCAATGGTGCAGGATGACGATCAAATGAAGCAGACCCTGATATTCATGACTCACACCGCCCGCTATGCCGGCCAATATGGGTTCAAATCGGCAGTGGCCAAAGCTGGTGCACGGGTAAATCCTGCCTTGATGGTCTTGGAGGCAGCAGGTGCTGTGCTCGAAGCGGTCAACTCATATATCAATCTTAAGAATGCTGAGGCTCATCGCGACGGATTGAAAAAAACCTTGTCGAGTGAAAGCAACCGGCTGGCCATACAGCGGCAAGAGTTAGCCCTGATTCTTGAGTCTGCTAAGCGGGACATCGAACGACAGGCCGATATCAATCGTAGGATTAGTGAACTCGTCATCGCCTGCGCAATAAGTTGTAAGGGGGCTTTTGAAGAGCTTCTGCATATCCGTCAGTCGGACCTTCCTGATTTGGATGCCTTCGATCGGGTCTATGAGCAACTTGAAGAAGCACACGACCATTTACGTCAGGCACTGTCGAATTTGAGCCAGGATGATGAGGAGTAAAACAGCATGGCTGGAAAGTTGAATCTACCGAAGGTGTCGAGTGTCGCGAAGTCAGCCACAGCGTCAGTTGAGCGCGATGCACATACGCTGGAAAAACTCACGATCGAGACGAGCGCCAAGAACTACGCACACAAAATGCAGACGGCGCAGGCAGCGATTGGGTTAATCGGGCAGTTCGTGGAACTAGGCAGTGCCTATATCAGATACAAGGATACTGAGGCGCAGTGGGTGCGTCGGGCACAGATCTCTTACGCCGAGTTGGAAAAGGCAAAGGTGCAGTTGGCCAAGACCCAATCGGACAATCAGATCAGGATGAGGGACCAGGAACAGTTGGACGAAATCCTTCAGCGAATCTTCGATTTTTTTGATGAGCAGATGGGACGGTTGAAACAGATCCCTCTGCTTTCTCCCGAAGAGAACCAGATGCGGGCTGTCTTGCTCGATCTTACGGGAAAGATGGTCGAACTCAGAAAGGGTTAAATCACGTGTTACTTTTGCTACTGATGGGAATCACGCTGGCTGCCTCGACCGTCACTTGGTGGAACGGTGAACTCACCGCGGAGGTTAAGCGCGAGATCGCCGATCTGGAGCGCCAACTTGAGGTTATACGCGCAGCCGACCGAGCTAAGCGTTCAGGGATCGTAAACGCTTATATCGAACGTCTGCTGGCATTGGTCGCAGGCGAGCTTGAAGGACGCAACTCAATCGCCACGGAACTGACGATCTGTCGGGACAAGGCCGTACAAATTGTTAGCGAACGCTTTGGCGGGGATGAAAGTGTCTCCTTTCGTCAATGCTTGTTCGAACTGGATCTGGCGCTGGGGCAAGTACAGGCTGAGCGAGCTTACCTTATGTTTGTACAGCGCATATTGCCTGAGTACGCACGACGCTTTCTGGAGGGATATTCGGATGATTTGCCGGGCACCGGCATTCTCGCGCTTCCAGTAGACTTTCCTCGCGAGGGGGGGCTTGTCACCCTAGCGCAAGTACGGGAAGGGTGGTTGCACGGTTATCGTCTGACAGCCACTGATGCTCCCTTCGTGGTCGATCGTCGCGGCTTGCTTGTCAGCGTTGACCACCAGCACCGCTCTGCTGTGGTCTGCGCCGGTGCGGGAGCGCTGTTCGAGGCTGCTACTTTCGATGGCGGCCAGCAGATCAGCGCTCAGGTGGTCGATCGCGACGACCATGGCATTGTGCTCCAGTTTCAGGCAGCAGAGTTGAGCTTGGTCTGCGGATGGAAAGATCATCAAGATTTGCAACCGGGTCAGACCGTTGACGTTTTCCCAGATATCTGGAGGTTACAGGACATCGCTCGCTATGGCGCAAAGCGCTTGCGGGTACAGCGCCACCAGCGTGTAAGCGGAACCCGGGAGCGCTGGTCACCGATCCCCTTGGCAGTCAGCGATGAGCAGCTGCCGGCTTTGGTAGAGGCGTATCAAAAGATTGAAGCGAGCGGCGATATGTTTCGCCGTCTTCGCATTCATGTTGCCGATTCAGGACACATCGCTTTTTCGTTGGGCAAAGTCACAATCTTGACGCATGTTGATGAGCACAAGAGCGCCTTTAGGGTTCAAAGCATTGCGTATGACCTCCCAAAATCGGCAGTGTCGTTAGGTTTGCATGCGGAGCTGACTGTTTTTGTCATCGGTGGTGCAGATGAGACCAATGCCGACCGATCATTGTTCATGCCGTTTGTTCTGGCGCTTCACCACGAGTTGGACGCACACAAGGCCATGCTGTCACAACGGCAAAGTGCCTCGCGTTTGCGAAAGCTCTCGTTAATTTACCAAGATCAGCAGCAGCATTACTCTGATGTCAATTCCTGTGGCTTCGTCGCAGCACGTGCCGACGGCGCAGGGAGAATTGTCGAAGGTGTGTTGGTTGGACGCACTGAATACTCATGGCTAACCCGCGATAGCAAGGATGCCGAACCTCGTCTCCGGATATCCGGACAGTGGCAGGCTTTTCAAGTAGCCAGATTCGAGTGGATTGATCAACCGCTCGGTGCCTGCAGACTTGAGCTCAAACTACCCAAGGGCATGCGTTCCAAGGATATTGATCACTCATCACTCAATCGCCTTGAACGGGCCATGGAGGGTAATCAACAGGAAACTTTGTCGCGCGCCCTTGAAAATGCGGTGCTGGGGAAATTTGCGTCCGCGAACGTCCGTGACACGCTGATGGGATTGTCTCCAGAGGTCGTTACGCATCAACACAAGGGGCGCGATGAGGTAATGGCGCTGTTGCAATCCAAGGCGAATGTGGTTGCGATCTGGGGCCCACCTGGTACCGGTAAGACGACCCTGATGGTCGATTGGCTCAAAACCATTTTCAAGCAAGGGTTGGAAACGCAGTGGCCAAGGATACTGATTACTGCCCCCACCCATGTAGCGGTCGACAATCTTCTTAGCCGACTGCGCAAGGAAGTACCCTGGCTGGAAGAGGAAATTGTCCGTTACGGCTCGGCCGACCGCATCGAGGGCACGCCAATCGAGACGCGCTGGCAACCCAATCTTTTGAAGTCGGTGCGGGGGGAGGGCGACGAAGAGGAAAACAACGGCGAACTAAGGCGTGATTGGCTCAAGCTCCTGGACGAGCCGTCGGGATATTCCAGTGCGTCAAGATGGTTGCTCGGTCCAAGGAAAATCCATGCCGTCACGTGCGTCGGGATGGCGCGTCAGGATTACGCGCTGAGTAGGTCAAGCTTTGACATCGCGATAATTGACGAGGCGGGGAAGGCATTCGGTGCCGAACTTCTTTTACCAGCCGCTGTTGCTCATAAAGTCGTGCTGGTGGGTGACCACAACCAGCTTCCGCCGACCGTGACATCGGAAATGCTTTCTGAGGAGGTGGGCTACCGGTTACCTCTAAAGGAGGTTGAAGCATTGCTGAAGGAAAACATGTTCCAGCAATGGTTCGATCAGTTGCCGGCTGGCAACAAAGGGATGCTAACGGTGCAGCACCGCATGGATGAACACATTGGTCAGTTGGTGAGCCGATTGTTTTACGACGATCAACTGCAGTCCAGTCGCCACCAGCCAGGATGGACTCTCACTCGCAAACGGACGCTGTTTTTGGACTTCTCAGAGGTGACGTCCTACAAACACAAGAAAGTGGGTGCTTCGAAATCCAGCGTCAACGGTACTGAACGGGCAGCTCTGTTAGTGTTGATACGGCAATTAGCTAAGCGCAAGGAAGCCCAGGCTTTTAAGTTTTTAATCATTTGCCCCTATGAAGCCCAAAAGGAATCGATAAAAGACGCTTTGGCGCAGGTCAACCTGGGTTTTTCTTGCGCTATCACCACGGTTGACGCCGTACAGGGCGATGAAGCAGACATCGTGATTCTACTGTTTACGCGCAGTTCTGGACCCGTCGAGTTTTTGTTGGACAGAAATCGAATCAACGTGGCTTTGTCCAGGGCACGTGAGGCGGTCATCATCCTTGGACATCTGCAATGCTTGACCAGAGCGGGTCAAGGACCGGTAGCGGAGTTGATTACTCTGGGGACTTCGCTGCAGACGCTGGGTCACTCTGTTATCGACCCAACTTTGGGATTCAATAAAAGCATCGGGAAGGCCGTTTTTCCGGATTGGCGTGGGTAGAATGAGCGCGGTCAGCGCGCCCGAATGGCCGCCCCTTCACCCATACTTTGGCTTTGCTATGTTCATGGTGGCCAACAGGGGAATGATGTTCAGTGCAACAGGACGCACAGGATGGGGTACCCGTCCGCGCCTTACGCCGCATCGTCAGCATGCCTGATGGCACGCAGGCCACGTACCCCAACGAAGCTATACAGAACAATATGCTGCTTGGCACTGTGCGGCGCATTGGACCCACTCGGGTGACAGATGCCACTTTGATCCTGTGCGACAACCTCAGCCCCCCTTCCGCTATCGCAATTGCAGGACGTGATCATTTCCCTCAGAGGTGTGAGCCCGAATGAATGCCTATAGCGGACTTTCGCTCATAGGGGCGCAGATATTCGCAACGCCTGCGCTTGTCGAGCAACGTCGGCCGGCGGAGGGGGTTACAAGCTTTGGGTGTCTGGTTCACATACAACACCCGGCTGATGCCGGCTTATCCAAATCATATCGTTATCCCCCAAACGCCACAGCTATGGGCGCGCAGCATGAAGCTGCGCGTCATAGTCGACGCTGGCAACGATCGACAATGGCATTGGCCGAGCACGACCCCGACCCCGACCCCGACTATCGCGTACTGGCGAGCTTGGCTTCGATCCAGGATTGGGCGTTGTTGCGCCAGCGCTGTAGGAGGGTGGATTCGGGGGGGACATTTCGATGTCCGGAGTTGGTGGTTGGATGGAAGGAGAGGACAAGTGCTGGTGGAGCGGGCCTTGTGGTGACGCTTTGCCGGCGTCTGGTCGAGATGCTAACAGGTTAGATCCTGCAAGCATGTGTCGTGCTCGGTACATCCATTTGAGCAATCATCTGCAACGAAAGCTTTATGCAGGCTGTCGCTGATGACCAATTTTTGGGTGGTTTGACGTAGGGCTGTCAGATGGCGCTGACCCTCAGCATTCGACGACGAAGAACCGCCAATAGCTAAGCTAGCTCAAACCTTGGTTAGTAATTAGAGGCCTTTACAGATTGTAATTAAGATCCTACTATGGGATCTAATCGGATTCTGGAGGAGGATTTCATGCGGTCTAAATACCCTACGCCTGAGACGGTCGCCCTGAGGCTAGCCGTGCTGTTGAAGAGGTCTGAGAAGACACGCGCTCGCGTTAGTGAAAAGACCCTACGCATCCTTGCGGGACGAAGTACTTTGCGCGAGTCTTTCGTTGTGAGCGTTCGAGATGCCCTTGAGGACTTAGGTGTGGTGTCAGTTCGCCTTGATCGGGGCGGGTATGCGCTAGTTGCGTCATCAGCCTTAGAGGGCGCTCCCTCGGCTCTTGCAAAAAATCTAATGCCTGAGTTCAGAAAGCTTTCTGACGACGACCTATGGGGCGAACTCGACCTGCCTGATGGCGAAGTTGACGAATAAATCTACTGCCGGAAATTTAATCACTCCCTCGATTGTGTACGCAAACGCAGGTAGCGTGGCGATCGATAAGTTTGTGCTATTCGACGTCCGACTGCTTTAGGCCAACCAATTGATGAGTATGATGACGTCGCTCAATTTTTTATTTACTTGAAGCAAGGGGCACACTATGGATAAAAATCAGCAAGTGTTTTTAAATGCCGCATCTGAAGGGGCCGATTTTCATAGCCTGGGTAACGGATTTAGTGTATTTAAAACCTCCTATAAATGCCCGCATTGCAAGCGTGCCAATCTTGTAGCTGAGACCTATGAGCAGCCAACTCGACGCGCCCTCAAGGAAGTAGATGTTTCGTGTCCCGCTTGTGGCGAGAAGATTTCCCTTCGTTATTAGTGGGCAGAATAAGAAAGTGCAACGGCCCTCGCTAGGGCGCGCGATAAGATGATGATCACGGAACTCCAACGTCCAGCGTGACTAACACTAAACTCGCGTTCAGCAGTTCTACCTTTAGGCTTGGCGGCAATAGCCTTTTTATTTAGTCCTAGCGCCATTAATTACGTCCAGTTTCAAAAGTTCGTTGCACTCATTGGGGCTGCGTGCCGCAGCCTTTAGCTTAACCGTGAGGCAGTGTCCGCAATGGGTATATTGCCTATTTTTTGCCATCGGCAGCAATCGGCCAAAACCGTCGATTTCCTTCGTTAAGCGGAAAGTAATGGTTGGTTATAATCGCAGGGCGATCGCCGACTGTTTCCGTTTAGGTAACTTGTTAGCTGTCTGACGATGAGGATGGCCAAATATTTCTTGAAATTAAAGTGTAGCTTTTTTGCTGGTTGTCAATAGTTTTTGAGGCAGTATCATAATGATAATGCGACACCTCGTAACGTTCAAAAGTACCTGGTGGGAGTTTATTTATTGCGTAAGGGTTGTGAAAAATTTGTAACCCGTCAAGATGTGTTTCGAAGTGTTTTGCATTCTCCGTTATCTCCATTATCAAGCCTCGTTGCTCGTGATAGCGACTGGATCTTATATCTCTAGCTAATGAAGTCTGCGTGATAGCTTTTCCTATAGTGGCTGTAGTCGAAAAAATGATGGCGCTAATTTCCTTGTATTTGTTATTTGTGAATATTCCAAGTTCGAGAGGTACATTTTCATTTTTTATGGCGACAGGAACCTCAATGTCAACAAAGTCATTGTATTTATCAATTCCTTGTCCATATAAAACTCTGTTTATTGCTTCGTTGTTTTGTATAAAAAACATCGATTGTTCGAAAGGGGCTATCGCAACAACAAATGGTGTACCCTTGACATGTTCATATTGTGAATACGTCTGAAAAAATTTTTTATGCTTACTGTTTATTGCATTTAAAATCCTTACACAAGCAAAATTTAAAAAATCATCATTGCGTTTGAATTCCTCTCCGCTCCACTCAGGGGCAGAATTATGAGCGTGGTTTGCCGTTACAGCTTCAATGTTGATGATTTCCCCATTTGGGTTCTTAACTGTAAAATCAGGGCTGGCTTTAGAAAAGTCAACTGTCATATTTAAATCTTTAAAACATTGGTATAGATAAATCTCCCAAAAAGACGAGTTAAATGTAGTTTGAAATTCATAGTTAAATTTATTGTCTCTGTCTTCAAAGCCACTTGCCCAGCGAGATAATACATCACATATAGGCTTGTTTTCTTTTTCTAATAAAAATTTGAAGTGAGGATGGAGAAGGCTCTCATTATCAACTAGTATTTCAAAAAGGTTTAGAGGTTTCGAGGCGGCTTTAACTTCTGAGCTTTTATAAAATCGTCCAAATTTATAATGGTGGGCTAAATATTCAGCGATGGATATTCTCACCATCGCCGCCGTATCAACCCCTACTTCCTGAGAAAGCGCTATGGTAATCGTAACTAGAATCTGCTGAGGCCCAGATTCTCCATCAACATCTTCCCAGCTTTGGTCCATTGCGCCAATGTAATCATTTTCATTAAAATAAAAGCTTTTAATTCTATCTCTAACAAAGTCATTTCCATTTCTTGCTGCATCGAGTTCTTCAAGAATGAATTGCAAAGCAATCTTTCGGCTATCCTTTTTGGAGTCAATAGTTTTAATTAGTATCGCTACTGTTGAATCTATGATTTTTTGCACTAGTTACCTCATGGAAATAATGAATGGCGTCGGCTGTGAAAGTCGGGTCAGTGTTACCTACTACGGACGACAATAGTGCCGCGGATCGGCAACTATTCAGGCCACCAACCTTTTTCCACCTGACCGTAGTGTGAGCCACTGAACCAGCTTTCTAGCTGAACGTCCAAGGTGGTGATAAGTGCCAGATTCCCTTGCATAGGATCCAGGAGGTCGGCCTGTTTATGAGCCCAATCAACCCATGTCTGCGCCATTTCTTGTTCTACTAGTGGGGAAAATTTCAGGCGATTTTCCACCCCTTTTATGAAGGCTCTTAAGCGCTCGGCGCGTTCCCATAGCTCTGTATGTTTAACGAGGTTACGTCTGAGGCGACGCTGAGTCTCTGAATTGCGGGCGCGTTCAAGACGACGTCTCTCGTCTTCAGCCCATTCACGTTCTCTTGCCTCCTCCTTCTCTCGGAGGGCACTGATAGAAACTGATGCGGAACTCAAGCCCGCCAAGATGCTAGAAAGTTTTTTCTCGAGGCTTGCGGTCTTGGTGTCCTTCCAGTTTTTCCGTTCTCCGTAATCCATCCGCGCTTCGATTTGAAAAGTCAGTTCGCCCGTTGAGGTCCATTCAAATTGCGGGCTTCGCAGGGACATGAAATTAGGCTCCCAAGGAGCACCAGGGCGTCGTTTGGGGGGAGGCGGTGGCGGTATCGGATGTTTGTCTAAACGCTCCATGAGTCGCACGGCCATCGGCTCGCCGTTAACAGTGACAATGGTTTTTCCTTCAGCGTTGATCTTCCATGAATAACCCTCAACCTCACTCTCTTTGATCAGCGCATCAAAAAGGATTGCGCAGCGTTCGATCAATGTCGCGAAATCATCACATTCAAGACTCGCTTGCCTGCGTAATCGAGGTAGCCGTCCTTGAGCTTCGACGTTTTTGCGCTCTTTAGCCATTGACTCACTAGCGCGTGAGGCTCGGTCAATTCAAAGGGGGCTTCAATCGTTCGCCGGACTATAGAGTTCGAATCAGTGCCAGTCTTGGCGGGCAGAGTGTCACGGTCGAGAACCTGGAATCGGACCTGACCTTCGGCTGCAGGAGGCTTGGGTTTGCGCTGTCGCTGCTTTTCAGATTTTGCCCAGTGGCCACGGCCTGGGAGAGGGATACTGGCTTTGCGGCAAGCTTTGGCGACGGCGACGTCTGAAACACCAATGTCGTGGGCCAATTTGACCATGGGCGTTTCCCATACTTTTTCGAACAGTTCCTCAACGGTGAAGCTCACGAATTTGTACATGAAGTCTGTCACCTTTGTTCATCGCGAATTTTAGGTCACAACACGGGTTGTCGCGGATGTTAAATTCCGAAGAGTTCTGGAAGCAACACCCTTATGAGGGAGGCCACGTCTCTGTAACCGCGAACGCTGGAAAAGACAGCATCGACACGGTTGGTGGGTGCTCGTAGGTTGAGGACAGCACGGCACTGAGTCGATCACCCAACAGGTTCCAGGCGCGCTTCTTCTCTTCGGCATAGTCATGGTGCAGGTAGTGGCGCCTCACCCGAGAGCCGGCCAGTACATGGTTTTGGCAGCGATCAATGACATCTAAGCTGACTCCCAAAGCCTGCATCATGGTCGCGCCCGTGCGGCGCAGGTCATGCGGCGTCCAGTCGCCGCTCTGGCCGTCAGCAAGGACCAGGGTATCGTCGTGACGCCGTCGTGAGAGAGCCTTGCGGTTTTTGAATCGAGCCTGGCGATCGCCTACCTGCTTACTCACCACTTTCACATCAACATGCTGATCATCCTGCTTGTTCGGAAAGCACCACCGGGAGTCTCCCGTGAGGGTCTTGAGTTCCTGAAAGAAATGCAGGGCAAAGGGCGAGAGGAAAACATGGTGGTCTTGTTTCTTGCCCCGGGAGCCTTTGACATTTTCGCTCGGGATAAACCAGGTTTGCTGGTCCAGATCGACATTTTTCCATTCGGCCTGCAGCAACTCGCCGATCCGGCACAAGGTGCCCAGGCTGATCCAGAGCGCAAGTTGGGTTTCCTTCTTTAACGGCCGAATGCCCTCGTATTTTTGGCCGGCGGGGAGGGCGTTGTAGTCGATAGTCATTTGCTGGAAGCGGTTATGCAGGTCCAACAACTCACCAGGCGAGAGAATACGGCTTCTTTCCTCTTGGTAATCAGATGGGATCAGCTTATTAATCTCAATTAGGTTGGTCGGGTTACCATCAACCAGCAGAGCCCGCCAGGGCTGGCGCTTTTCTGCCCATGCAAACATCTGAGTGATATCGGCAAACAAACCAATGGCCTGTCGATTGGCCCCGCGACCGACGACGGTTCGCACGACGCTCCGTAAGTCGTGCTCATTTACGGAAGACAATGTTTTGTTTTTCAGTGTGGGGTACAGGTCTTTGGCGAAGCGTCGGCGCAGTTCAGCGTTACCGTCTTTCCTCGCTACGCCATTCAGCAGCCATTTTTCTGCCATGTCTCCTAAGGTCAACTCCTTTGCCCTGAGCGTTTCGGCGGCGACAAGTTGAGCGTTGAGCTCTGCGCGGGCTCTCGCTTTTTCGGCTCGTTTATGATCGTTGGGGTTCACTCCAGTCGCCACAAGATCGCGGGCGATGTTCCGTATTTTGCGTATTTCCGGCAGCGGTGTGCCTGGCCATGTCCCACACGAAATACCGGTGAATCTCCCTTCCCATCGGAACTGGTAATAGAACGCGACGGTGATACCTTTTTTCTTGAGTTGGACCTTGCCAGAGAGACCGCCGTCTTCCCTGACGACTCGACCTGCGTCGTTTGCGTCTAATGATTCCAGTTCTTTGGCAGTGAGTTTGGTCATGATTTTTATCCTCCCAAAAAATACCCCCACGTTTACCCCCACAAAGACGTCAGCTACCGATGGATTTCGCTGGATGACGTTAGACATAGAGGAGTGCTGGAGCCCCTGTAAATACTAGCTTGGTTGGTTCTTTTTGGGTATTTTGCGATCTGCTGAAATTTTCCAGGAACTAGCATGGGGTGCTAGGGGTCGAGTGTTCGAATCACTCCGTCCCGACCATATTATTCAAAAGGGGTCGCGAGATTTTATCTCGCGGCCCTTTTTTATGTCTGGTCGTTTTTACCCCCACAAAACGACTGTTCCTGTAGCCGCCAAAGCACCTCAATGATGGACGGCTCATGGCTCATAGCGCAGCGCATCAACCACTACGCCAAACGCTGACGACTGTTCGCGACGGTTAGGGTAGTAGAGATGGTAGCCAGAAAAAGGTTGGCACCAATCTTCCAGTACCCGCACAAGGCTTCCGTCGGCAAGCTCCTTCGTCACCATATCTTCTGGCAGGAACGCTAACCCGCAACCCGCGACAGCAGCACGCAGGATTGGCACGCTACTGTTGAACGTCCATTGTCCTTCAACACGCGCTTTCAGTTCGTGGCCGTCCTTTTCAAAATCCCATTGCAGAAGGCTTCCGTGGGTAGGCAAACGCAGATTGATGCAATTATGTTCCGCGAGATCGCCAGGCACTTTCGGTGAGGGTTGCCGCTTTAAGTATCCTGGGGAACCCACTACCGCCATGCGCAACTGAGGGCCGACCGGAACGGCAATCATGTCCTTGGCGACTTGATCGCCCAGGCGCACGCCTGCGTCATAACGCTGCGCGACGATGTCGGACAGGGCGTAGTCGACGGTGATTTCGACCTTGATGTCTGGGTAGTCGGGAAGAACCTTCAATAGCTTGGGCCAAAGAATGTTGTTCGCTGCATGTTCGGAGGTTGAAATCCGCACATTGCCCGCCGGGGTATCGCGAAACTCGCTGACAGCAGCCAATTCAAGTTCGATTTCTTCAAAGCGTGGTGCCATGGAGAGATAGAGCCGCTGACCTGCCTCGGTGGTGGATACGCTACGCGTGGTTCGGGTCAGCAGTCGAACGCCGAGCCGTGCCTCAAGAGCGCGCATCGTATGGCTCACGGCGGAGGGTGAAACGCCCAACTGTGCGGCAGCGCGGGTAAAGCTGCCCTCGCGGGTAATGACCACGAAGGCTTGCAGGTCGTTGAGATTGGCTCGGGACATTGATGGGAACCTGTCATGAGGAGCGCGGGATTATCCGATGTAGTTGTGTCCCGCCTGGGTCCGGGACGCGTGTTACTCAGCGGCGCGCGGTAGGGGCGGCGAAACCAGAATTGGCAGACGTCCTCGAATCACAAGGTTCTGGCGTAGAGCGGCGTCAACCGAGCAGGGTTATGCCCAGCAGAGTTTTTCCGACCTTCATCTTCAACCTCCAGACGCTGCCAGTGCCTGCGTCAGCGCTGCGCTTGCACGATTGGCGGTTGGTTCATCCGCGTGCTTGGCCAGTAGCTCTGTGACTTGCTTCAACTGATCGGCGCTCAGGCCCACCCGCATGCTCGCCTGCATGTGCGAGCGCAATTGCGATTCCACGCCCGGCGTCGCCGCCAGCGCTCCGACGGTCGCCAGTTCGCGGCTTTGCCAGTCCAGGTTGTCGCGCTCGAAGATGTCGCCAAACAGGTGGGTTTGCAGAAACTGGTTGATGACCGGGGCGAACTCGAACACCGGCCCCTTGACCGGGCCGCCCGAAATTCGGGTTTGATTGGCTGTTCCTGCCGCAAGCAGGGCCTCACCTGTTGGAATGGCACGGCCGGGTTCACGTCCGGGGGCATCCTGGATGCCACGTTGTTTGCGCGCTTGCACGACCGTCATCAGTTCATTCAATGCGTTGAGGCTGCGCGGAAAACCGACATAGGCGTACAGCTGCACCAGGATTTCCCTGGCCTCGCTGACCGTCAGGCCGGCGTCCAGGCCTTGATTCAATGCAGCACTGAGCTTGGGCATGTCACTGGTTGCCATGAATGCTGCGATCAGTGGAATGCTTTGCTGCTTGGCCGACAGCGTTTTTGACACGGGTTGTGAGCTGGTCATGGTTTGCGATGCCTCGGCGTTCTGAATGGCAATACCCGACACCAATCCAAGGCCCAGAAACAGGACTATCAGCGCGGGGAGGGGGGTGGTCTTGCGATGTGCAATCGGTGTGTCAGTGGACATCGTAAAAGGCTCCATCCATTGCACAGCGCTGCTCCAGGCAGGCAGTGCTCCAATGAGGTTGATGTAGACAGGCTGTGAGAAAAGTCAACGATGGCTTGTCTGTCGATGTCACTGGATCGTACGGAGGATGGTTGTGACGATTAACCCCAATATTGCGCAAGCACTCATGAAGATAACTCATGAGTCCAAGCGTCAAGGGGCGTTGAAACCATGAAGCAGAGCCGGAAAATCGGGGGGCACACGCTGTTTGTTGCCGCAAAGCCGCCGCGTCGAGTGAGTGGCGCCGACACATCCTGATACTTCATTTACAGGCCCTGAGCGGGCGTTCGGCCTTCGTATTGCGCGTCCGAAACCTTTTCAGCCCATGCGACGGTTTTCCCGTCTTCGGCTTCGGCGATTGCGATATGGGTCATGCCATTGTCGGCAGTCGCCCCATGCCAGTGGCGTGTTTGCGGCGGTATCCAGACAATGTCCCCCGGGCGAATTTCCTGACGGGACGCGCCCTCTTGCTGTACGTAGCCGACGCCGGCGGTGACGATCAGCGTTTGCCCCAGCGGATGGGTATGCCAGGCCGTGCGCGCGCCGGGTTCGAAGGTCACTGTGCCACCGCTGATGCGAGCCGGCAGGTCACCCTTGAACAAGCCATCAACACGCACCGTGCCCGTGAAGTTTTCTACTGCGCCTTTGATTGAGGGCTGAGCGCCGACGTGGGTGATGCGGATCTCGTTAGAGTCCTGGGCGCAGGTTTCCCCGGCCAAGAGCGACAAGGCAACAAGCGGAGCAATCAACGGATTCATAGGCAGCGTTCCTGCAAGGTGGTGAGCCGACGACTATAGGAGGCTTCAGAGCCCGGTCATCTTCAGCGCCGGCTCGGGCAGGCGTTCACCTTGCACCTGGATCCGCGACATTTGGTCATCGATCAAGCGCAGATCCTCGCCGGTCAGCTCCAGCTCGATAGCCCCAAGGTTCTCCTCCAGCCGGTGTTGTTTTGTCGTGCCAGGTATCGGGACGATCCAGGGCTTTTGCGCCAACAGCCAAGCCAACGCCACCTGCGCGGGCGTAGCATCTTTGCGTTGTGCGACGGACTTCACCACGTCGACCAGTGCGAGGTTGGCCTTGCGTGCCTCAGGAGAGAAGCGCGGTACGAAATTTCTAAAGTCGGACGCATCGAACCGGGTGTTTTCATCAATCTGGCCAGTGAGAAAACCGGCGCCGAGTGGGCTGAACGGTACAAAGCCGATATCCAGCTCTTCCAGCACGCCCAGGAGTTCGTGCTCCGGGCCACGCCAGAACAGCGAGTATTCGCTCTGTACCGCTGTCACCGGCTGAACCGCATGGGCACGGCGAATGGTTTGCACGCCAGCCTCGGACAAGCCGAAGTGCTTCACCTTGCCCTGGGCGATCAGATCCTTGACGGTGCCGGCGACATCTTCAATCGGCACCTCGGGATCCACCCGATGCTGGTAGAACAGATCGATGCGATCCGTTCGAAGGCGCTTCAACGCGGCCTCTGCCACCGCCCGGATATGCTCCGGCCGGCTGTTGGTGCCGCCACCTCGCTCGCCGGTGATCAGGTCAATGTCGAAGCCGAACTTGGTGGCCACCACCACTTGGTCGCGGATCGGCTGCAGGGCTTCACCCAGCAGGTCCTCGTTACTGAACGGGCCGTACGCCTCTGCGGTGTCAAACAGGGTGATCCCTTGATCATGCGCGGAGCGAATCAGCTTGATCATGCTGTGTTTGTCAGCGGCTGGCCCGTAGGCCGAGGTCATGCTCATGCAGCCAAGGCCCAGAGCGGACACTTCCAGGCCGTTGCCCAGCTTGCGAATTTTCATTGATCTACTCCAATTTCAGACATCGAGGCGTATACGGTTCAATTCCGTTACTCACGGCATTTCACCGTCAGCGCCCGACTCGAGCCTTGAGAGACTCGGGGTAGCGGTCGCCCTGGATGCGGATCTGCGACAGCGCCGAATCAATCGCCTTGAGATCGACTTCGGTAAGCGTGATGCTCGCACCGCCAATGTTTTCTTCCAGGCGATGCAGTTTGGTGGTTCCGGGAATTGGAACAATCCAGGGCGCTTGGGCGAGCAGCCAGGCAAGTGCAATCTGGGCGGGTGTCGCAGCCTGCTGGGCCGCGAGCTTGCGGATCAGCACCACCAATGCCTGGTTGGCCTGAAGGGCTTCGGGGCTGAAGCGGGGAACGATGCTGCGAAAATCGTCGCTGCCGTAGGAGGCGTCTGCCGCCACGGTTCCAGTGAGAAAACCTTTACCCAACGGACTGAAGGGCACGAAACCGATACCCAACTCTTCAAGTGTCGGAAGAATTTCCTGTTCAGGCTCTCGCCACCAGAGCGAGTACTCACTTTGCAGCGCGGTAACCGGCTGGACAGCATGAGCACGTCGAATGGTCTGCGCCCCCGCCTCCGAAAGACCGAAGTGCTTGACCTTGCCTTCCTGGATAAGCGCCTTCACCACACCCGCGACATCCTCGATGGGTACGTCCGGGTCGACCCGATGCTGGTAGAGCAAATCGATGAAGTCGGTCTTCAGCCGACGCAGCGAGCCCTCGACGGCAACCCGGATGTGCTCCGGGCGACTGTTGAGGATCTGTTGTTTGTTATCGGCCCCGAAGGTAAAGCCAAACTTGGTGGCGATGACCACCTGATCGCGAACCGGCGCCAGCGCCTGACCGAGCACTTCTTCGTTTAGGTAAGGACCGTACACCTCGGCGGTGTCGAAGAAGGTGATGCCTCGCTCAACTGCCGTGCGGATCAGGGCGACGGCTTGTTTCGTGTCGGTCGCCGGGCCGTAGCCATGGCTGAGCCCCATGCAGCCCAGACCCAGTGCGGATACCTCAAGAGAGCTGTTTCCGAGTTTGCGTTTTTGCATTTCAATCTCCCTGCTTGTCGCGATCTGCATGGGGTTTGCGGATAAAAGATCGGACAAGGCTGTGGTCAGTGAATGTCGGATTGGTGCAATAGCGCTGTGCAAACAGTAAGCGAGCTATCGGGTGGGGACTAGACGGGTAAATCGGCAAGGGCTGATGAGGTGTGTTCATTAATCCGGTCGTGGCGCACCCGCTACCGGGGCGCCAGATCGCCGTACCAGTAAGCCGCCGTGACACCGCCATCCATCAGGAAATCGCTGCCGGTAATGAACGTGCCCTCCGGCCCCATGAGCAACGCTCCTACGGCGCCCACTTCATCGGGCGTTCCACCGCGTCCTGCCGCGCTCACGTCGATCATGCGCCGGTAGCCCTCGCCACGTGGGCCGCTCAACTCGTCCCGCGCCAATGGGGTAAAAATGATGCCCGGGCTGATCGTATTGACTCGCGCCCCACGTTTACCCCAGCGAACGGCTTCTGCCATGACCCGCAACGAATTCCCACGCTTGGAGATTTGGTAAGCGTTCAAAGGATCGGTGACTTGGTCCGCTTGAAGCATCGGGAGCGCGAGCAGGTCATCCGCTGGTGTGGTCGCCAGCGCCTTGTTTTGTTCGACGCTCAACGCGGGCAAGCGATGGCCGGATTGTGAAGCGATCACAATTGCGCAGCCGCCTTCGGCGATGACATGGCCGAACTCTTCAAGAACGACCGCCGTGCCATACAAATCAACCCGCAAGATGGTTGCAACGGGCGCTTGAGAAGGTGAAACACCCGCAGCGTGGATGACGCCGGTGATCTCTCCAATTGCCGTTGCGGTCTGCACCAACGCCTGAACCGACTCGCGAGAAGAGACGTCTACGATGGCCGTAGTGACCTCGAATCCTGCGTCGAGCAAGACCTTGGCCGCGGCATCGGCGTTCTCCTGCTTGAGATCTGCCAATACGACGTGCTTACCGGCACTGACTCTGCGGGCAATGGCTTGGCCGATCGAGCCGGCGCCTATAACGACAATCACTTTTGAATAATTTTTCATGAGCAGATCCTTGGTCAGGCTTGAGTTGATTCATCCGGTTGATCGCTTTCGCAAGCAATCGCAGGCCATGATTTTCAGCCTGGAGTGGGCAACTTGCCTGCGCGCATTGCCGCTATGACACCGCCACCGATCAGCAGATCACTAACCATCTCAGCCACTGTTCAAACGCAGTTCTTTAGAACGCGGTGTAGCGGGCACTCGCGATCATCCATGCACCTTCGTGCTGCTTGAGTTCTAAAACGAATCTCAATCTCCAGGGGGCAGTCATGCCGTTAATGCTGGCGTTGAAAATGCCGCGGCCTTGCACCGTGGAGCCTGTTCCCTTGACGCTGACTTCAAGCGAGTTCTGCACCAGTTCGATTCGGTGATAGTTGAAGTCTCCCGACCAGACGAGATCGAGCCATTCGTGCTTGGGCTGAACGTAGCCGGTGATATGCACCAGTGAGAAACCCGGTTCAAGCAAGCGATCAAGATCGGGCGTACGAGCCTCCACCATGGCAGTGTGATAGGCGTTCAGGACTTCAATAATCTCTGAGCTTTCGTCAACGTGCGCCATGCAACTCAACATGTATTTGTCCTGTGAGCGTTTACTGAAAAGTGCGTGTGATCCTGGATCGCCATGCCCGACAACACACCTTCAAGGGTGTCGGACTCATCCGTCGCGGGGCGTATGGCTGACCAATATAGATCGCCAGCATCCACATGATTAGATGCTAGGATCTGCATGAACTTATACTTTGAGATAATAAATGGATCGGTCTGAGCTCGGCGATCTGGCGGTTTTTCTGGTCGTGGCGCAGGAGCTGAACTTCACTCGCGCAGCCGCCCGACTCTCTACGTCGCAGTCTTCGGTCAGCCAGACCATTCGCCGGCTCGAAGCTCGCCTGGGCGTCAGATTGCTCGCTCGCACCACCCGAAGGATGGCCACGACGGAGGCGGGAGAACGGTTACTGGAAACCGTACGACCTGCATTTGGCAACATTGAAGCCAAGCTGAGCGAGCTGAGTGAAATGCGCCAGAAACCGGCCGGCAGCGTTCGCATTACCGCGAGCAAGCACGCGGCGGAAGGCATTCTCTGGCCCACGGTTTCACGGCTGTTGCTCGAGTACCCAGACATCAAGGTCGAGATATCCAGCGACTCGGCATTAACCGATATCGTCACTGATCGCTTCGATGCCGGAGTGCGACTGGGTGAGCAGATAGATCGGGACATGATCGCCGTACGGATCGGTCCTGATCTGCGAATGATCGTCGTCGGATCGCCGTCGTACCTGGCGCGCAGTCCAGCGATCACCAGGCCGCACGACCTGACCCGTCACGCCTGCATCAATGTGCGCCTGCCGTCCTCGGGGGCTCTCTACGTCTGGGAGTTCCATCACCAAGGACGTGACTTGAATGTACGGGTTGATGGCCCGCTGACGTTCAACAACATGCGCATGGTGCAACAAGCGGCGGTGGAAGGTTTCGGCCTGGCATTCATATCTGAGGACGTTGCGCAGGAACAACTGCGATCCGGTGAGCTTGTTCAGGTGCTTGATGAATGGTGCCCGTTTTTCTCGGGATACCACCTTTATTTTCCCAGCCGACGTCAGCAGTCTCCCGCGTTTACGCTCTTGGTTGAGGCATTGCGCAAGAACGTCGATGCATCATTTTCGGGTGCAAAATGGCGTCCGGCCTGAACATCCTGGTCATGTGATGCTGTTTGTGGCGTCTCACTCGGGAGCCTGCACAGGGTGTTGAGGAAGGCGAGGGGCGAGTGTTCGAATCACGCCGCCCCGACCTCCCTGTCCGGTGCTTCTTGCTCCCGAAAGTTACTCCACCGACGTCTGCAGCACTTCTATCCACAGCGCGCCTTTGCCCGATGCCGCTTCGCCGACACGTTTCAAGGCGCCCTTGTCGCTGACGGCATACGTGCCGACTTTTTCGCTTTTCTCACCCGTCACCAGCAACCAGCGACCGTTGGGTGAAAACGCGATATTGCGTGGCTGCTTCTCTTCCACCGGATAGTTTTCGAGAAAGCTCAAGTGGCCGGTGGAAGGATCAACTGCGAACGCCGACACCGAACTGCTGGTGCGCTCGGTCATAAGCAGTAGCTTGCCATCCGGCGAGATCCGCAGGTCGGCGGCCCAGATACGTGGCGTGGGGTCGTCCTTGAGGTCGTTGTTGCGCGCGTCACGCACTTCGCCGTGAGCCAGTTTCAAACGCTCGGGAATGCCATTCGCCACGCTGATCTGAGTCAATGCACCGGTGCTGTCGTTGATCGAAAACGCGGTGACGGTGCCGCTCATTTCACCGACCACGTACAGGTATTTGCCATTCGGGGAAAAGGCCAGGTGCCGAGGCCCGGTATTGCTCGGGACACTGATGTAGCCGCGGCCGATGGGCGTGAGCGCGCCGGTTTTGGCGTCGAGGCGATATTGTAGGACCTGATCCGCGCCAAGATTGCCCGCGTAGGCAAACCGGTTGCTAGGGTCGGTACGCAGTGAGTGCGCATGTGGGCCGGTCTTGTAGGTCAGGATGTTGGCAGAAGGCTGATAGGCCTTGTCGATGGCCTGAACGCTGACGGTGTCGGCCCCATAGGATGCGCCGAGCAAATAGTGTCCTTTTCTGTCGGTAGACAGGTAAGCCATGCTTTCTGCCAAGGGTGCTTTGGACAGCGGAGCCAGGTGTCCGCTCTTGGGATCTATGCGGTAACCCAGCACCTGAAACGGCTTGACCCGTAATGCCGCAAACAACACTTTGCCGTCAGGCGTGATGGCCATCGGATTGACCTGATCGCCGGCGCTGACCTGTTCGATCAGGCTTAGCGCACCGTTGCTCTGGTCAAGGCGATACTGGGAAATCAGACCGTCTCCGGGGCTGGAGATGTAGGCAAAAGTGGCGGCATTGGCTTGCAGACTGATACCGCACACAACGGCAGCGGCGATGAGAAGGGGTTTGGTCACAGTGATTCCTTATTTTTATGATTGTGATCGGTCATCCTATGACTGTCGCTGTATGGCATCAATACCTGTTTTACCTGGATAGCGGGAAATTCTGGCTAAAGCCAGTAGGTAAAGGCCGAACAGTGGAAACATTTCTACATACTCTGGCTCAATAATAGTTGTACGACGTCTTATCTACTGTGTTCGACTGCGCTCGGTCTCACAAAAAAAATAAACGGAGATACCCTCTATGACGAGCATTCCTTCGGTCGAAGGCAAAGCTGCGGCGCCCGCACAAAACCGATTCTCACGAGTACTCAAGCTGCTGGGCCCCGGCATCATCGCGGTGCTGTCCTGGCTGGGCGCAGGTGACCTGATCACCTCATCCGTGGCCGGTGCCAACTACGGTTACGCAATGATGTGGGTGCTGGCGGTCTCTCTGCTCTTGAGATACCTGATCGTCAACATCATCGCTCGCTTCCAGCTGTGCAATAACCAGGGCATGACCATCCTGCAAGGCTATGCGCAGCTGAATCCGTTTTTCGCCTGGTTCATGCTCGTTTACGCCCTGCTGATGGGGCACTTGATGAACGCCTACATGATCAAAGGGGCGGGTGAGTCGCTGGCGATGCTGTTGAAAATCGACCAGCCGCTGCTGTGTTCACTGGCGGTGGTGCTCGCAGTGTGGATGCTGGTGGGGCGTAATATTTATTCGATGATCGAAGGCGTGATGAAGGTGTTGCTGGCGATCATGACCTTGGCGTTCATTGCCCTGGCCGTGATGTCCGGCCCCGATGTCGTCGGCATCGTCAAAGGCACCATCGGTTTCAATATTCCGCCGGATGAAGGCGTGCATGGCGCGCTGCTGGTGGCGGTCTCGGTGATCGGCGCGGTGGCCGGTTCGATTGCCAACTTCGTCCATCCTTACGTCATGCGCCAAAAGGGCTGGACAGGGCCGCAACACAAGCGCGTTCAACGCAACGATTTGCTGTTCGCCGTGTTCGTCGGGATCGTCATCAACCTGGCCATCTGGATCGTCGGCGCGGAAATCCTGCGGCCCAACGGCATCGAGGTGAAGACCTTGGCCGACCTGGGCAAGGCGCTGGAAATTTTCTTCGGCCCGATCGGTTGGTACGTATTCTTCATCGGTGTATTCGCCACGCTGTTTGCCAGCATTTCAGGCAAGACCACCGCGTTCCCGATGCTGATTACCGATGCCTTCCAGCACGTTCTTCCTGAGCGTCGAGAGAAGTACGGCAAAGAGTTTCACCATGATCCGATGCACAAGTGGTTCATGCTGTTCATCCTTGTGACGCCGTTGATCTGGTCGTTGCCAGGCATGCCGGATTTCGTGACCCTGACCATCGGTGTCAGCGCGCTGAACATCATTGGCTTGCCGGTCATTTCCCTGGGCCTGCTGATCATGTCCAACCAGAAATCGTTGCTGGACAAGAAATATCGCAACAACCTGTTTGAGAACGTTGCGCTGCTGTTTGCCACTGGCCTGGCGCTGTGGGTCGCCTTCCAGTTGGGTGTCGATCTGTTTACCTGACATCGCGTCGCCGAGGGGATGCAATGTCCCCTCGGCAGCGATGGCTCAGTCAGTCACCGAACCCTGCGGTATTCTCCCGGCGAAACTGTCCACCAGGCTCGCCACCACCATTTCGCCCATTCGCGTGCGGGTCTGCAACGTCGCACTGGCACGATGCGGTTGCAGCACCACGTTTTCGTTGGCGAACAGCGCCTCGGGTACATTCGGCTCATCGACAAACACATCCAGCGCCGCACCCGCGATTTCTTGAGCGGCCAGCGCCGCCACCAGATCAGTCTCGTTGACCAGTTTGCCCCGCGCGACGTTGATCAGGTATCCGTCCTTGCCCAGCGCCTGCAACACCTCGGCATTGATGATGGCCTCAGCCTGGTCGGCGGCGGCCGCGAGAATCAGCGCATCGCTTTGGCTGGCGAGTTGCTTCAGATCGGCGACAAAGGTGTGGCTCACATCGCTCATCGGTTGCAGATCGGTGTAACTGATCGGGCAGCCAAACGCGGCAGCCCGGATCGCCACTGCACGGCCAACCCGGCCCATGCCGACGATGCCGATGCGCATGCCCGACACCTGACGCGCCAGCGGTAGCGGAGCCAACGGCGTCGGGCTCTGGGGCCATTCGCCCGAACGTACATAGCGATCGCTGGTGCACAGTCCGCGGCACACGGCGATCAACAAGCCGATGGCCAGGTCAGCGACATCCTCGGTCAGCGCGCCGATGGTGGCGGTCACGCGGATCCCGCGATCCCTGGCATACGCCAAATCCACCGCATCGGTGCCGACACCGTTGACCGCGATCACTTCCAGTTTGGGCAGCTGCGCCATGAGTGCCTGGCTGATCCCCGTGTGCCCGCCAGTGATTACCCCGCGAATGTTCGCGCCGTGCTCTTGGATATAAGCCTGCTTGTCGGCCTGCTGGAAGTAACGTCTGACGGTGAACAGCTCATCGAGCCGCGTGTTGATTTCAGGGATCAGGATCGGGCTGAGCTGCAAGACTTCTGGCTTCATGTGGACCTCGTAACAGAATAAAAAAGCCGGTTTAACCGCGACCGGCAAACGGCATGGCGCTGGCCATGACGGTCATGTTCAGGACGTTCGCTTCCAGCGGCAGGCCGGCCATGTAGCGCACGGCATCGGCCACATGCTTGACGTCGACCATCGGCTCCACGGCGATGGTGCCGTTGGCCTGGCGCACGCCTTTGGTCATGCGCACCGACAGGTCGGTCAGGGCGTTGCCGATGTCGATCTGGCTGCAGGCGATGTTGAATTCGCGGCCGTCCAGGGCCAGGGATTTGGTCAGTCCCAACACCGCGTGTTTGCTGGCGGTGTAGGCGCTGCTGAACGGGCGAGGGGTATGCGCCGAGATCGAGCCGTTGTTGATGATGCGTCCGCCTTGTGGCTGTTGTCGGCGCATCAATCCGAAGGCACCTCGGGCGCAAAGGAAAACACCGTTGAGGTTGGTGTCGATCACGTTGCGCCACTGCTCGAAGGTCAGCTCATCCAGCGGCACTGCAGGGGCGTTGATCCCGGCGTTGTTGAACACCACATCGAGGCGTCCGTAAACCTCGCTGATGGTTGCGAACAGCGCATCGACACTGGCCGGGTCGCGCACATCCGTGGGCACCGCCAACGCTTGGTGCCCCTCGCTGAGCGCCAATTCGACCACCGCTTGCAACGGCTCTGGTCGGCGTCCGGCCAATACCAGGGTGAATCCGTCGGCCATCAGGGCCAGGGCCACGGCGCGGCCGATGCCACTGCCGGCGCCGGTGACCAGGGCGACTTTCAAAGGACTGTTCATGTTGTTATCTCCTTTTCGATTTATGAGGGCATGTGCCGGGCTCAAGGCCGCTGGCCGACACGCATTTCCAGTTGGCCGATGCCGTCGATCCCGGCGTTGATGATGTCGCCTGGTTGCAGCACATCGACGCCTGCCGGGCTGCCGGTCATGATCAAGTCACCGGCCCGCAGCGCGACCGACTGCGAGATACGGCTGATGATTTCACTCACTGACCAGATCTGGCTGGCGAGGCTGTCGCGCTGGCGCTCTTCGCCGTTGACGCTCAGCCACAAATCGCCGTCAGGGTGCCCGGCGCGAGTGATTGGCACGATGGCGGTCATCGGCGCGGCGCCGTCGAACACCTTGGCACCTTCCCACGGCATACCGTTGCTTTTGGCTGCGCGCTGCACATCACGCCGGGTCAGGTCCAGCCCGGCGGCGTAGCCCCAGACATACGCCAACGCCTGGCTCTCCGGAATATTGGCGCCGCCTTCACCGATGGCCACGACCAATTCGATTTCGTGGGCAAACTCTTCGGTCAGCGGCGGGAAAGTCACTTCACCGGAAGCATCCACCACTGTGCTCGCCGGTTTCATGAAGAACACCGGTGGCTGGCGAGACTGGCCTTGGGTGTCTGGCCAAGGGTAGTTGCGGCCGACGCAAAATACCCGGCCAACGGGAAAGCGCTGCGGGCTGCCGGCAACTGGCAGGGTTACGGGTAGATCCGGGGTAAACACGTATTCGGTCATAGTCATTTTTGTAGTCGTCCGGTTAGTCACGTCAGCGTACGGCGGCATTCTTTTGCAAAGTTGGACGAATGCCGCCTCGTGTTGGAGAAAAACGCTTTTTTCCGGCTCAGCGCACCTTGAGTTCGATGCGATACAAGCGGCCAAGCAGCAGCGAATAGGACAAGGTTCCGATCAGCGCCACGCCGCCAATGAACCAGAATGCGTAGGCAAAGGAGCCCGTTGCGTGGACGATGCCGCCAATCACGATCGGAGTGACAATCCCGCCGATATTGGCCGCCAGGCTGGTGACTCCGCCGGTCAGGCCGATCAACTCTTTGGGCGCGACTTCCGACACTGCCGCCCACGACGATGAAGCGATGCCCTGGGCGAAAAAGGCGATGGTCAACACGGCAATGCAGATCACGTTCGAATCGGTGAAATTCACCAGCACAATCGACATGCCCAGCATTGAGCCGACCACCAGTGGCAACTTGCGCGCAAAGGACATGGAATAGCCCCGGCGTATCAGCAGATCGGAGACGATACCCGCCAGCAAAATACCCACCGTGGCGCCCACGAACGGCAGCACCGCAAAGATCCCGGCCTTGATCATGGTCAGCTTGCGTTCTTCGATCAGGTAGGTCGGGAACCAGGTGAGAAAGAAGTAGAGTGCCGAGGTGCTGGCGAACTTGCCGATGCAAATCGCCCAGATCTGCCGATAGCTGAACAGCTCGGCGATTTGCCGCCAGTTGAACCGGGTGCGTTCCTGACTGCTCTTGACCAGGCCACCGCCGGATTCGATGTATTTCAACTCTTCCTTGCTGACCTTCTTGCAGCTCAGCGGATCACGGTACACGCACAGCCAGATCACCCCGAATACGATGCCGAGTATCCCGGTGCTGTAAAACACATGGCGCCAGTCATAGGTCGTGGCCAGCCATAACAGCACGCCGGTAAACAACGCCGTGCCCAGATATTGGCCGCACACATAAATGCTGCTGGCCAGACCGCGTTCGCGGGCAGGGAACCACACCGTCACCGCACGGCTGTTGGCGGGGAAGGCCGGCGCTTCCATGGCGCCGACGGCCAGGCGCAGCCCGAACAGCGAGGCAAATCCCGTGGCAAAGCCCTGGCACACGGTGACCGTCGACCAACTGATCAGCGACACCCCATAAGTGAACCGCGACCCAAAGCGATCGGCAATGAACCCGGCGGGCACCAGGGCGAGGGCGTAGGTCCAGGCAAACGCGGAAAAAATCAGGCCCATTTCAATCTTGTCCAGGCCCAGGTCCTTGGCCATGAAGGGTGCGGCGATCGAGATGTTCACGCGGTCGATGTAGTTGATGATGGTCGCAATCAGCAGCAACGACAGCATGAACCAGCGCCGGCGGGTTGGCAGGCGCTGAGTCTGTACGGCGTCCCGTGCGCCGATACTCACCGACGACGCGGTGGACGGGGAGGTTTGCGAGTTCGACATGGATGGACCTTTTTATTGTTAGAAAAATCGAGATGTTCGCGCGCAGCCGAAACCGAAGCCCCCAGTACCGGGGCAGGGCAATCGTTGCTTGAGTGGGAGGCGCGGACAGCTGCTGTCAGGCGCTCAGATACGCCTTCGGACAGGGCTGGTCGGGGGAGGAGTCGCGGGGGAAAAAAGTCGGTTCATGAGTGCGCACCTTTTGATTGTTTTTGGAAGATCGGGCTGCATTGGCTGCCACAGTGGTCGTACAACCTTTCAAAATCAACGGAGGCGTTAGATCGTTTTTTCCTCTGAAAACAGGGATTAATGGGGGTGTCCAAGAAAACGGCGATCCGCTAATTTCCAGCGGTGTTGCGTAAATTGTCGATAACTTGTTGTTATATATGGATAAAAATATTATGACCGCGCTGTGTTTTTTGGACAGGCGACAGAGAGCACACGGGTTCAATTAATTCATTGAATGTCATGGTCATCCTATGACAGGTTGAAATCTGCCGGCGTGCACCATCACAATCACCCACGTCGCCGCCAGCACCTCGGCGCGACGACAACCTGCCCATGCACCTGTCGAGGATCCTCAGGAAATGTCGTCACCGAGTCGAGTCCCCACCTACGTCATGCAGCAGCGCAGCGAACTGACGGATTTCTACATCCGCGATAAAAAGGGCCGGCGCGCCGAAACCAGTCCGCATCGCCACGAGTATTTCCAGATTCAGGTCAACCTCGGTGGCGACACCGTGCAGCACATTGGCAACGTCGAACGTCCGTTTCCGCGCAACACGCTGGCGTTTATCCTGCCGCATCGCGTGCACGTGATTCCGCACCCGGCCGACAGCAATTTCATGGTGATCAATTTTTCCCAGACCTTTCTGCTGCCGCACTTGCAGTGCGACCCGATGGACCTGGAGGAAGTCTCGATTCTGCTGGCCCCGGAGTTATCGCCATTCCGCTTCCAGGAGCATCTGGATTTCATCCTCGGTGATGAGGATTTCCACAAAGTCTGTGGCCTGATAGAACAGATGCGCGTGTTGGACGAAAATCGTCAGTTCGGTACCCGCGAGATGCTCAAGGGCCTGCTGCTGCAATTGGTGGGAAGCGTCTGCGCCCTGTATGCCGAGCCGCTGAAACGCCTGGCCGAAGAGAATGCCGCCGAGGTCAGCCGACGCGATGCGTTGAGCAGGATGTCGGAATACTTGCGCAAGAACATAGCCGACCCCGACCTGAACCTGATCAAGGTGGCTGCGGCGACTTACCTGTCACCGACGTACCTGACGCACTGGCTGCGCAAGGAAATCGGCAAGACCTTCACCGAGCTGGTGCTCGAACGCCGGATGCACGCAGCGCGCAATTATTTGCTCAACGGAACCCGGCCGGTGGGGGAGGTGGCGAGGTTGTGCGGTTTCGCTGACGAGGCGTATTTCTCGCGACGCTTTCGTCAGATCCATGGCCAGCCTCCCGGACAGTTCAGGCGTCAGCAGCTCAATCCCGATACGCCGCAATCACCCTCCAACACGTGATCGATTGAGAAGAGGTTGTTTTAACGGTGGACGTGCAGCTTAAGCAGAGCCGCTCGTCCTGTTTCGGTGCTTACAAGCGGAAG
Source organism: Pseudomonas nunensis (assembly GCF_024296925.1). NCBI lineage: Bacteria > Pseudomonadati > Pseudomonadota > Gammaproteobacteria > Pseudomonadales > Pseudomonadaceae > Pseudomonas > Pseudomonas nunensis. The sequence goes on along the minus strand of NZ_CP101125.1, from coordinate 3,722,764 downwards.
CGGTTGACCAAGGTGTTAAACGAGATTGCCAGGTTCGACAGCTCTTGGGTTGAGGCGTTGGTCTGATGCGCACCCGCCGCTGTTTGCGCCGACAGGTCCTGAATATTGACCAGGTTGCGGTCGACTTCCCGGGCAACGTTGGCCTGCTCCTCCGAGGCCGTTGCGATGACGATATTGCGCTCGTTAATCTGCGAAATGCCTTCTGCGATCAGTTCCAGCGCCTCGCCAGTGGCGTGAGCGAGTGACTGGGTATCGTTGACCAGTGCCTGGCTTTTGCCCATGGCGGACACGGCCTGATCGGCGCTGGTTTGCACGGCATTGATCATGCCTTCGATTTCGCCGGTCGACGCCTGGGTGCGTGCGGCGAGTGCGCGAACTTCGTCGGCGACCACGGCGAAGCCGCGACCCTGCTCGCCGGCCCTGGCGGCCTCAATGGCGGCGTTGAGGGCCAACAGGTTGGTCTGTTCGGCGATACCGCGAATCACGTCCAGCACTTTACCAATGTCACGCACTCGCCCCGCGAGATCCTTGACCATGGTGGTCGACGAGGCAATTTCAGAGGTGGCGTTGTTGATTGCAGTGACGGCGTTCCGGGCTTTGTCGCGGCCATTGCTGGCCTGTTCGCTGGTCGAGCGTGAGGCTTCGGACGTGGACACAGCATTGCGGGCCACTTCTTCCACCGCCGAGGTCATTTCGGTTACCGCTGTAGCGGCTTGCTGGATTTCATCGTTCTGGCGGATCAGGCCTCGACTGCCGTTATCGGTGACAGCGGTCAGTTCTTCCGCTGCCGAGGCCAGTTGGTCAGAGGCGCTGGCAATTTGCTGGATCGTTTCCTTCAAGCTGAGTTGCATGTCGCCGAGGGCGGTCAGTAACTGGCCGGTTTCATCGCGCCCGGTGCTGACGATAGCCTCAGTCAAATTACCCTCGGCAATGCGCTGGGCGCTGGCTACTGCGGTGGCGATGGGACGGCTGATCAGGCGGCTGATGAACAACCCCAGCAGAATCGCAGCGATGAACGCCAAGACGATGCCCGAGTACAGGGTATTTTTGGCAGACGACTCTTGAGCGGTGGCGTCCGCCGCACTTTCTGCGACCTGACGGTCATTGGAGTCGACCATCACGGTCAGTTCATCCATGACTACGCGATAATTTTTTTGCAGGTCGCCGAGGAGCAGGGCACGGGCTGGTTCCAAATCATTGGCGTTCAGCAACGTGATGTATTGCTGGACCTTCGCCTGATACACCGGCCAGTCAAGCAACATCTTGTCACCTGCCGCCCGCTCATCGTCAGCCAAGGGGCGCTTACGGTATTCGGCAAACGCTTGCTCGCTCGCCAGTTGGTTGGCCTTCATCGAGGCGATGAACTCGTCTTTCACATTCTGCGGCGCGTTGGAGGCGTGGGCGATGTATAGCCGATAAAGATCGCGGCTTTGCCCAACGGCCTTGGTTTTGGTTTGAGCGGTGTTCGCGATGGCAACCAGGTTGTTGTTGAACACGGACTTCAGGCTCTCCGACAGCGCGGCCACGCCCTGGCTTCCCAGTACGCCAACGCCGAGAGTAATCAGCGCACAGAGCGCGAATGAAGTGATTAATTTAGTCGAAAGTTTTGCGTCGTTAAGCCAGCTCATCGGTATGTCCTGAAAAGGGTTTGACTGAACAGTCTATGAAGTGCACCGACGTCACTGATGTGATCGGTCGTCGTATGTCTATCGACAAATTCGCAAAAGGCTAAAGCGCCACGTAATGCGAATGCCTGAAAAACCCCTCTAGAACGGGCGTTTCGACGCCAAAATTCACCTGTTTCGTGCATTTGTGAGGCTTTTTTCAGAAATTGTCAGACGATCTGTGCAAGTCGTTATTTTTGAAATAAAACCATTTAAATCAACTATATAGATGCTTTTATGTTGATGACGGCAATCAAAAATAAAAGCACAGGCATGCAAGCATGAGCAAAACTGAAAAAAATCCACTCGCCCGCGCTCAGATTCACATTAATGTGACGATTCTCAGGCCGTAAATATCGTTAAGACGGCCGTAATAGACGCCTTTATCGAATAATAAATTTTTGCATGATGGCGTATTGCCAGGCGTTTCGGAGTGTGAAATATTCTTTCCAGGTAAACATATGACATCGTACGACATGTCAAATTTGTCAGTGATGGCCGAATCTTGAAAGTCATGAATGCAGTTGCTCAGGATAGAAGACATGCCGAGTAAAACGGGTAAGGGAAAAGGCATGAGAACTGCTTTTAACGGATTACTAACGCTGTTGGTTTGCGCCGCTGGCGGCGCTCACGGTCAAGTACTGGATGCCTCGGCGTCGCCGGGTAAGCGCCTGGCGGTCGCGGCAGATTGTGTGGCTTGTCACACCGCGCCAGGGGGCAAGCCATTTGCGGGTGGTTATCCGCTCGGTTCGCCGATGGGGGTCATTTATTCGACCAACATCACCCCCTCCAAAACCGCTGGCATCGGCGGTTATACGAGCGAGCAGTTTGCCCGTGCAGTACGAGACGGGGTAACGCCAGATGGCACGCATCTCTACCCGGCAATGCCGTATACCTCTTACGCGAAAATGACCGACGCCGATGTGGGTGAGCTCTACAACTATTTCATGCACGAAGTGCAGCCCGTCGATGCGACGACGCATAAAACCGACCTCGATTTCCCGTTCAACATCCGCTCCTCGATGCTCGGCTGGAACGCGCTGTTCCACAGTCAGAAGCGCTTTACACCGGATCCGGACAAATCCGCCGAGGTGAACCGAGGTGACTATCTGGTCAACGCACTGGCCCATTGCGATACCTGCCATACCCCGCGCAACTTCCTGATGGCCGCCGATACCAGCAAGCCGCTTGCTGGTGGTTCGCTCGGCAGTTGGTATGCGCCTAACATCACGTCCGACAAAACCAGCGGCATCGGCGCCTGGTCCAGCGATGAACTGGTCGCTTACCTGCGCACCGGTCACGCCGACGACAAAGCGCAAGCCGCCGGACCGATGGCCGAAGCGGTCGAGCACAGCCTGCAACACTTGGAGGGCGCGGACCTCAAGGCCATCGCGGCCTACCTGCTGCAAACACAACCGATCAACACCGGGGAGACCAAGGCCCGACACGAATTCGGCCAAGCCTCGACCGATGAGCTGACCCTGCGCGGCGGCAAACCCGAGGACAATCCGGGCTGGCACATCTTCAGTGGCACATGCGCCAACTGTCACCAGGCCAACGGCCAGGGCACTCGTGAGTATCCTTCGCTGTTCCACAACACCGCCACCAGTCGCAGCGACAACTTGATCGCCGCGATTGTCTACGGCGTGCATCGCGAAGTAGACGGTGTGGCAATCGACATGCCGGCATTCGGCCCCGACGCACTGTTCACCGACCGCCTCAACGACCAGCAGATTGCCGACGTCAGCAACTATGTGCTGTCTCGTTACGGCAACGCCGCCCTGAACGTCACTGCCGCCGACGTGGCGCAGGTGCGGGAGGGCGGGCCGAAGGCGCCGCTGGCGGTCATGGCGAAATTGACCATTCCAGTCATCGTCCTTGCGGTCGTGCTGATCGGTCTGATGGCAATGATGTTGATCTCGCGCCGTAGACGCCAGGAGGTCTGAACGATGGAAAATTCGATGACTGACAAACCCACACCGATTCCCTCCGCCTCTTCGGTACTGTCGCGTCGCAGCCTGCTGCGCGCCTCTGTCGCCGTGGGTGTGACCGCGATGGTCAGCGGCCTGATGCCTTGGCAATCGGTCATGGCGGCTGCGCAGTCAGACGCTGATTTCATCGCTCTGTCGCAGTTTCTGGTGAGCCGTACGGTCAACCCGGTTCTGGCGGCACGCTATTACGCGGCACTGGCCAAGCGAGCACCGAACTTCATGACCAACGTGATTGCCCTCAAACAACTGGTGGGCGAGCGGGGCTTCAAACACGTCGATGAATACCTGGCACTGACCGACGCAGATCCCTCGTTGAAGGCGACCGCGACCAGCATTATTTCAGCCTGGTACCTCGGCGTTGTCGGTGAGCCGGCAGATGCGCAAATGATCAGCTATTCGCAAGCCATGATGTACGGCCCGACCCACGGCATTCTCATCATCCCTACTTATGGTGGCGGCCCGAACTCTTGGGGTCCCAAACCAGCAGCCACTCAGGATTTCAAACTATGAGCAACGGTGATTTCGACGCCGACGTAGTCATCATCGGCTCCGGTGTCATGGGCGGCCTGATTGCAACCGGTCTGGCCAAAGCGGGCAAATCGGTGATCGTTCTCGAGGCGGGGCCGCGGGTCAATCGGCGGGATGTGGTCGAGACCTTCCGCAACGCGCCCGTCAAGCTGTCCCTGGCCAACGCCAAGTTGCAGGGGGCCGGATCGCCGTACCCGAGCTTGCCACACGCGCCGTCGACGTACGGTGACTATTTGCAACAGGTCGGGCCGGTCAAATACAACACGTCCTACTTGCGGGTTGTCGGCGGCACCACTTGGCACTTCGGCTCGTCGCTATGGCGCATGCTGCCCAACGACTTCCGGCTGAAGTCCTTGTACGGTCGCGGTCGTGACTGGCCGATCAGCTACGACGAACTGGAACCATTCTATGCCCGGGCCGAGACTGAATTGGGGGTGTCCGGCGTCGATGGTCAGGATGAAAGCGGGCAGGGCGGCGACGCTTTTCCGCCACGTTCGATTCCGTACCCGATGGAAGGTCTCAAGCCCAGCTACATGTTCACCCGACTCTCGGAAATGCTCAGCAAGGGCGGATACAATCCGATACTCGAACCCAATGGCCGCGCCACCCGCCCATACGGCAAGCGACCACCCTGCGCCGGTAACAACAACTGCAACCCGGTGTGCCCGATTGCCGCCAAATACGACGGCTCAATGCACATCGACGAAGCGGAGCGCCATGGCGCCAAGGTGTTGGAAAACTCAGTCGTCTACAAAATCGAAGCCGGGGATGACGGCAAGATCAACGCCATCTGGTACATGCGCCCTGACAAGTCGACCCACAAGTTGACGGCTCGTTATTTCGTACTTGCCGCGTATGGCATCGAATCGCCGAAGCTGCTGCTGATGTCGACCTCCGATAAGTACCCGAACGGCATTGCCAACTCTTCCGATCAGGTGGGCCGTAATCTGATGGACCACACCGGTATCAGCATGAACGTCATGACCAAGGAGGACATGTGGCCCGGTGAAGGACCGACGCAACTGCTGGTGTATCTGAACAGCCGCGACGGTGCCTTCCGCAAGGATTACCCGGGTTACAAGATCAAGGTCCGCAACACGGTTCCGACCTCGCAGATCACCACTAACCTGATCGCCAAGGGTGTGTTGGGCTCCAGGCTGGACGAGCAGATTCGTTTGCAGTCGGCACGCTCACTCAACTGGGCCGTAGACTTTGAAACACTGCCGCTGCCGGAAAACCGCGTGACGCCGAGCAAGACCAAGTTCGACGCCGTTGGGCTGCCAGTACCGGAGATCTACTACAGCGTTCCTGACTACTGGCATGCCGGCAAAGAGAAAGCGCTGGTGGACTTCAAAAAGTTCGCGGAACTGCTGGACGCCGATATCCTCAGCACCGATGTCAACTTTCAGAACCGCCAGCACATCATGGGCACGACCATCATGGGCGACGACCCGAAGGACTCGGTAGTGGACCGCGATTGCCGCAGCCACGACCACGCCAACCTGTTCATCGCCGGCACCAGCGTCATGCCGTCGTCATCGTGTGTCAACCCGACGCTGACCGGCGCTGCGCTGAGCATCCGCATCGCTGATGTGCTAGTGAGCGAGGTCTAGGTCTGCCGCAGGTGGTTGCTGCGACTGATCTGTCACCGACGTACCTGACGCGGGGCTTCGAAATAATTGCCTATCTCCAGCTTCCTGCCACTCCGACGCAACGAATGCCACGCCAGGCCCTCATATAAAGACGAGCGAAGCCTTTGCTGTACGTAGGCACTGGCCAATTGCGGTTTTACTCCGACAATAGGTAATTGTTTTATGACGGCTGCTGAAAAGAACCAAGTGACCTGGCTGGTCGAGCAATCCATGCTGCATGCGGCAAAACAACGGGCCAAGTTGTATTCCGGGCAAGGCCGCCTGTGGCAACAACCGTATGCGCATACGCGGCCCCGGGATGCTTCGGCCCTGGCGTCGGTGTGGTTCACCGCGTACCCGGCCTCCATCGTGACCCGTGAAAATGGCACGGTGCTGGAGGCGTTGGGGGATGAAACCCTGTGGCATGCACTGTCGAGAATCGGTATCCAGGGCATCCACAACGGGCCGCTGAAAATGTCCGGTGGCCTGACGGGCACTGAACACACGCCAACGATTGACGGCAATTTCGACCGCATCAGTTTCGAGATCGACCCGCAACTGGGCACCGAGGCCCAGCTTCAGGCGCTGACCCGCATGGCCGCTGCGCACAACGCGGTGATCATCGATGACGTGATCCCTTCGCACACCGGCAAAGGCGCGGATTTCCGCCTGGCCGAGATGGCGTATGAGGATTATCCGGGCCTGTACCACATGGTCGAGATCCGCGAGGAAGACTGGCCGCTGCTGCCGGACATCGCCGAAGGCCGCGACGCTCAGAACCTCAGCCCGGCGCAGGTCGATGTGCTGCGGGACAAACATTACATCGTCGGGCAATTGCAGCGTGTGATCTTCTTCGAGCCGGGGGTCAAGGAAACCGACTGGAGCGCCACCGATGTCGTGATCGGCGTCGACGGCAAGCCACGGCGCTGGGTTTACCTGCATTACTTCAAGGAAGGGCAGCCGTCGTTGAACTGGCTGGACCCGACCTTCGCCGCGCAGCAAATGATCATCGGTGATGCGTTGCATGCCATCGATGTGATGGGCGCGAAGATTCTGCGCCTGGATGCCAACGGCTTCCTCGGCGTTGAACGCAAGCTCGACGGCACTGCCTGGTCTGAAAGCCATCCATTGTCGATCACCGGCAATCAGTTGCTCGCCGGGGCGATCCGCAAGGCCGGCGGCTTCAGCTTCCAGGAGCTCAACCTGACCGTCGACGACATCGCCGCGATGTCCCATGGCGGTGCTGATCTTTCGTACGACTTCATCACGCGTCCGGCTTACCAGCATGCGCTGTTGATGGGCGATACCGAATTCCTGCGCCTGATGCTGCGACAGATGCACACCCAGGGCATCGATCCGGGCTCGTTGATCCATGCGTTGCAGAACCACGACGAACTGACCCTGGAACTCGTGCATTTCTGGACGTTGCACGCCCACGACACCTACCTCTTCCAAGGCCAGACCTTTCCCGGCAGCATTTTGCGTGAGCACATTCGCGAGCAAATGTACGAACGCCTGGCCGGCGAGCACGCGCCGTACAACCTGAAATTCGTCACCAACGGGGTGTCTTGCACCACCGCGAGCATCATCACCGCCGCGCTGGGGATTCGTGACCTTGACGCGATCACCACCGCCGACATCCAGCAGATTCGCCAGGTGCATTTACTGTTGGTGATGTACAACGCCATGCAGCCGGGCGTGTTCGCGCTGTCGGGTTGGGATTTGGTCGGTGCGCTGCCGTTGCCGGCGGAACAGGTTGAACATCTAATGGGCGACGGTGACACGCGCTGGATTCATCGCGGCGCCTACGATCTGGTGGACCTCAACCCGGATGCGCCATTGTCCGCCGGGCAAATGCCGCGACCGAAGACGTTGTACGGCAGCTTGCCGAGCCAATTGAAAGACCCGGATTCGTTCGTCTCGCAGTTGCGCAAAATCCTCGCCGCACGTCGCGCTTACGACATTGCCGCCAGCCGCCAGATCCTGATCCCGGACGTCGAACATCCAGGGCTGCTGATCATGGTTCACGAATTGCCGGCCGGCAAAGGCACGCAAATCACCGCGCTGAACTTCGGCTCGACGCCGATCACCGAAACCCTGCACCTGCCCAATATCGCGCCGGGGCCGGTGGTCGACATCATCAATGAACGGGTCGAAGGTGATCTCACGCCTGAGGGCGAGTTCACCATTACGCTGGATGCGTTTGAAGGTCTGGCGCTACGGGTGGTGAGCACTTCACCGATGCTTTAGGGCTGTGCTGGAGTGGTCGGAGCCCAATCTGAAAAGATTGGGCTTTTTCATGCCTGTCGAAAAGGCGTTCACGGCGCTCCCCAGCCGTCCCGGACCGCCCGCCGAATCCCTTCCAGCAACATCGCAAACGCCGGGTTGTCATTGTTCTCGCGCCAGATCAAATGCAGCTCGCTTTGCACACCTTCCCCCAGGTCGATGTCGCGGAACACCACGTTCTTGAACACCACGCTTGTAGCGCAACGCGGTACCAGGGCCAGGCCCATGCCAGCGTTGACCAGCGCCAGGATGGTCAGCGACGAGCCCAGCCATTGCACGTATTCCGGGGCGACGCGCGCCGAACGCAGCATACCGGTCAGCAGTTCGTTGAACGGCGGGTAGGCGGCGTGGGAGTACATTAGGAATGGTTGGGCGTCGAGGTCTTGCACGGACACGCTTTCGGCACTCGCCAGCCGATGATTGCTCGGCACGGCGAGGACGAACGGCTCGCGCACCAGGCATTCGGTGGCGTAGCCCGGTTCCAGCAACGGCGCACGAACGATGCCCAGGTCGATGCGGCGGGCGCGCAGCGCTTCGTGCTGCTGGTAGGTGTTCATCTCCGACAGATCGATTTTCACGTGAGGCTGTTTGAGCCGTGCTTCGGCGATGACCTTGGGCAGGAATTCATACACTGCGCTGCCGACGAAACTGATGTTGACCGTGCCGATGTCGCCCTCGGCAAAGCGCCGGGCGGTGGCTGCCGCTTGCTGGGCACGCTCCAGCAGGTTCTGCGCTTCGATGAAGAACGCGCGACCGGCGGCGGTCAGGGCGACGCTGCGGGTGGTGCGGGTGAACAACTCGACACCCAGGTGATGCTCCAGCAATTGAATCTGTCGACTGAGCGGCGGTTGCGTCATGTTCAAGCGTTCGGCGGCGCGACGAAAATTCAGTTCGGTGGCGACCGTGGTGAAGCAGCGCAGCTGGGTGAGTTCGAACATTGATCTAATCCAGGTATCAATCGAATGCCAAGTTAGATTAGACGGGATCAATTGCTGCGTCCATGATCGATTCGTCCCCAAAAAAACAAGATCGGGAGTAGCCCCTTGAAAACCCTCCAGAGTTCGCCGGAGCCCACGGTACTTGCGCGTGCCGCCGCGAAAGTGAAGCGCCATGTGCTGCCGCTGTTCGTGGTCATGTTCATCGTCAACTACATCGACCGGGTCAACATCGGTTTCGTGCGCAGCCACCTGGAGACGGACCTCGGCATTGGCGCCGCAGCCTATGGTTTGGGCGCCGGTTTGTTTTTCGTCGGTTACGCGCTGTTCGAAGTGCCGTCCAACATGCTGCTGCAGCGCTACGGCGCGCGCGTCTGGCTGACGCGGATCATGTTCACCTGGGGCGCCGCCGCGATGGCGATGGCCTTCGTCAAAGGTGAAACCAGTTTCTATGTGCTGCGATTTATCCTCGGCGCGGCAGAGGCCGGATTCTTCCCCGGCATCATTTATTACTTCACCCAGTGGCTGCCGGCGTCTGAACGCGGCAAGACCATGGCGGTGTTCCTTAGCGGTTCGGCGATTGCCTCGGTGATTTCCGGCCCGGTCTCCGGCGCATTGTTGAACGTCAACGGTTTGAATCTGCATGGCTGGCAGTGGATGTTCCTGATCGAGGGCTTCGCTTCCATCGTGCTGTGCGGGTTTGTCTGGTTCTGGCTGCAATCCCATCCACGCGAAGCGAAATGGCTGAGCGATGAGGAGCGGGGTGCGCTGATTGCTGCCATCGCCGAAGAACAGCAAGTCCGCGAGGCTGCGAAAGGCCCTGTGCCTTCGATGTTCAAGCTGTTGGCGGACCGGCAGATTGCGTTGTTCTGCTTCATCTACTTCTCCATCGCTCTGACGATCTACGGCGCCACGTTCTGGCTGCCGAGCATGATCAAGAAAATGGGCAACCTCGGCGACTTCCAGGTCGGCCTGTTCAACTCGGTGCCGTGGATCATTTCCATCATCGCGATGTACGGCTTCGCGGCCATGGCCAGCAAATGGAAATTCCAGCAGGCCTGGGTCGCGCTGACCCTGGTGATCGCGGCGTTCGGCATGTTCATGTCCACCACCGGCGGCCCGATTTTCGCCTTTGTCGCGATCTGTTTTGCTGCCATCGGCTTCAAGGCTGCGTCGGCGCTGTTCTGGCCGATTCCGCAAAGTTATCTGGATGCGCGGATCGCGGCGGCGGTGATTGCGCTAATCAATTCCATCGGCAACCTCGGCGGCTTCGTCGCCCCAACGGCGTTCGGCTTCCTGGAGCAATCCACCGGTTCGATCGAAGGTGGCCTGTACGGCCTGGCGGCGACGTCGCTGGTGGCCGCCGTGGTGATCTTCTTTGCCCGCACCACCCCGAAAGCCGGTAAGCCAACCCCGCGCAACGACGTCGTGGTGCCGCGCCACGCCGCTTCACATTAAGACTTGGATAATCGGAGCCTGACCCTTTGAAAATCACACGAGTGACCGTGACCCCCATCGCCTTCCGCGATCCGCCTCTGCTCAACGCCAGCGGCATTCACGAACCTTTTGCGCTGCGCTCGATCATCGAAATCGAGAGCGACAACGGCTACATCGGCCTCGGCGAAAGCTACGGCGATGCCCCGGCGCTGGCGATCCAGATGCAGCTTAAGGATCAACTGATCGGCCTCGACCCGTTCAACCTCAACCAGCTGCGCGCCATCGTCCAGGCGACCGTGGCGGCCAACAAAACCACGAGCATTGCCGGTGCAGAACTGGCCCCCGGCTCCCACGCCAGCAAAGCGGTGAGCAACGCGTATTCGGCGTTCGAAGTGGCGTTTCTCGACCTGCAGGCGCGCTCGTTGAACGTGCCGTTGGTGGACCTGCTGGGCGGGGCGATTCGCGATGAAATCCCGTTCAGTGCCTACCTGTTTTTCAAGTACGCGCAGCACATTGATTCACCCTACAAACCGGACAGTTGGGGCGAGGCGCTGAACGAAGAACAGATCGTCGCCCAGGCGCGGCGAATGATCGAAACCTACGGCTTCAAGAGCATCAAGCTCAAGGCTGGCGCGCTGGAGCCGGAACGTGAAGTGGCGTGCATCAAAGCCCTGAAGAAAGCCTTTCCCGGTTATCCGTTGCGCATCGATCCGAATGCCAACTGGTCGCTGGAAACCTCGATTCGCATGGCCGAATTGCTGGGCGACGACCTGCAATATTACGAAGACCCGACGCCGGGTCTGGAAGGCATGTCGGAGCTGCACAAACGCACCGGTCTGCCGTTGGCGACCAATATGGTGGTCACCGATTTCGATGAGTTCCGCCGCAGCGTGGCATTGAACAGCGTGCAGATCGTGCTCGCCGATCACCACTATTGGGGTGGCCTGCGCGACACCCAGGCGCTGGCGAAAATGTGCCAGACCTTTGGCCTCGGCGTGTCCATGCATTCCAACTCGCACCTGGGTATCAGCCTGATGGCGATGGCGCATGTGGCGGCGTCGGTGCCGAATCTGGATTACGCCTGCGACACTCATTACCCGTGGCAGGAACCGGACGAAGAGGTGATCAAGGGCGGCAAGTTGCCGATCGTGGAGGGCTGCGTGAAGATCACCCGGGCGCCGGGTTTGGGGTTGGAACTGGATCACGATCAGCTGGGCAAGCTGCATGATCAGTACCTGACCTGCGGGATTCGTCAGCGCGATGATGTGAAGCAGATGCAGCGGTACAAGCCGGAGTGGAAGACGGTTAAGCCGAGGTTTTGATCGCTACTGACGCAGCCTGCGTTCGGCTTGTAGCAGCTGTCGAGGCACGAGGCTGCGTTCGGCTGCGAAGCAGTCGTAAAACCTGAGCACGCGGTCTTCCTGAAACACCGCGTTGCCTGATTTGACGACTGCTGCGCAGCCGAACGCAGGCTTCGCCAGCTGCTACAGAGCCGAACGCAGGCTTCGCCAGCTGCTACAGAGCAGAACGCAGGCTTCGCCAGCTGCTACAGAGCCGAACGCAGGCTTCGCCAGCTGCTACAGGTTGTAATAACCGGGTAGCCCGCTCGCCACAGATTAGCGTCGGTCAGTTGATATCCGAATCACACCCATCCGGATCCGAATCACGCGCCTGCGCCGCACGCTGCAACTGGCTGGCGATCAACGTGTTCTTCAGCAAATAGGCAATCGTCATCGGCCCAACACCCCCCGGCACCGGGGTGATCGCACTGGCAACCGTCCGCGCACTGGCGTAGTCGACATCACCGACCAAATGGCTGCCGGATGCATCGGTCACGCGATTGATCCCGACATCGATCACCACCGCCCCAGGCTTGAGCCAACTGGCATCGATCAAGTGCGGCCGACCCACTGCTGCCACCACAATGTCCGCCAATCGACACAGCGCCGGTGCATCGACGCTGCGCGAATGCACCACGCTGACCGAGCAATGAGCCTGCAACAGCAAGGTCGCCATCGGCTTGCCGACAATGTTCGAGCGGCCGATAACCACCGCGTGCAAACCGCTGATGTCGCCGCAGGTTTCCTTCAACAGACGCATGCAACCGCTGGGCGTGCACGGCGTCAGCACCTCCATGCCTTGCACCAGGCCACCGACGTTTTCGCGATGGAAACCGTCCACGTCCTTGATCGGGTCGATGGCATGAATCACCGCCGCCTCGTCGATATGCCCCGGCAACGGCAACTGCACCAGAATGCCGTTCACTGAAGCATCGGCGTTCAACTGCGCAATCTGTTCCAGCACCTGCGCCTGGCTGGCATCGTCCGGCAGACGGTATTCGAGCGAGCGAATCCCGACTTCCTTGGCCCGCAGCAATTTATTGCGCACATACACGTGGCTGGCCGGATCGTCGCCGACCAGCAGGACCGCCAACGCGGGATAAATCTGCTGCGCGGCCAGGGCCTGAACCTCTTCCCGAACCTCGTCGAGCACCTGGGCGGAGATGGCTTTGCCGTCGATATCCCGGGCCAGGGTGGGGGTACTGCTGATCAAATGCGTCACCGTCGTCATTGAAAGAGCAGGGCGCAGGTTACCAGTCGAGGGTAGCCGTCGACCACCGGCAGCGGATGGACAGGATGTCGCGGGGGAATTGTGAACGCAGTAAGCAATGTGGGAGCGAGCCTGCTCGCGAAGGCGTCGTGTCAGTCAACATCTACATTGACTGATACACCGCTTTCGCGAGCAGGCTCGCTCCCACAATGTATCTCTGATGCCTCGAGGTCAGCGAAACGCTGGCACCACCTGTTTGATAAACAACTCCAGCGACTTTTTCTTTTCGGCATGGGGCAGGCTGTTGTCGCACCAGAAGCTGAACTCATCAACCCCCAGCTCTTCGTAATACTTGATGCGCGGGATGATGTCTTCGGCGGTGCCGATCATGGCCGTCTTGTGCAAGCTCTCCAATTCGAACTCCGGCCGCGCGGCGAATTTCTCTTCCGGGCTCGGCGCCAGGAAACCGTTGACCGGCACTTCCTTGTTGCCAAACCAGGCATCGAAGGTGCGGTAAAACCTGGAGATCGCCTTGGCCCCGACTTTCCAGCCGTCAGGATCATCGGCCGCATGCACGTGGGTGTGGCGCAGCACCATCAATTGCGGACGTGGCACGTCGGGATTGTTGTCCAGCGCAGCCTGGAATTTGTTCTTCAGGTCGAGGACTTCTTCGTCGCCTTTCATCAGCGGCGTGACCATGACGTTGCAACCGTTGGCCACCGCAAAGTTATGTGAGTCCGGGTCGCGAGCGGCGATCCACATCGGCGGGTTGGGCTTCTGGATCGGTTTCGGCACGCTGGTAGAGGTGGGGAATTTCCAGATCTCACCATCGTGGGCGTAATCGCCTTGCCACAGGGCGCGCACCACCGGAACCATTTCCCGCAATGCTTGACCGCCTGACGAGGCGGGCATGCCACCGGCCATGCGATCGAATTCAACCTGGTAAGCACCGCGCGCCAACCCGACTTCCATGCGCCCGTTGCTGATCACGTCCAGCAGCGCGCATTCGCCAGCGACCCGTATCGGGTGCCAGAACGGCGCGATAATGGTGCCGGCGCCCAGGTGAATAGTGGTGGTCTTGGCGGCCAGGTAGGCCAGCAATGGCATCGGGCTTGGCGAGATGGTGTATTCCATGGCGTGGTGTTCGCCGATCCAGACTGTGCTGAAACCACCGGCCTCGGCCATCAGGGTCAGCTCGGTCAAGTCTTCGAACAACTGACGATGGCTGATGCTCTCGTCCCACCGTTCCATGTGCACGAACAGGGAAAATTTCATGACGCTTACCTCGAATTTTTATTTTTGACGGTCGCTTCAAGCCAGGACGGGCAGGGCGCCCATTTTTCCGTGGCAGTACACCAGCGGGCCGGTGGTGCGCTGCGGCACGATCAGGTTCTTCACCGCGCCGACCATGATCGCGTGGTCGCCCCCTTCATACTCGCGCCACAGCTCGCATTCGATGATCGCCGTGGCATTGCTCAGCAGCGGGTTGCCCAGTTCGCTCAAGGTCCATTCGATGCCTTGGGCCTTGTCCTTGCCTTTACGGGCGAAGGCATAGGCTTCGTTCTGCTGGCCGCCGGAAAGCACGTGAATGGCGAAGCGCTTGTTCTTGATCAGGATCGGGTAGGAATCGGAGCTGTAGTTGGGGCAGAACAGCACCAGGGCCGGCTCCATGGAAAGGGAGCTGAAGGCGCTGGCGGTGAGGCCGACGATTTGCCCGTCGTCATCCAGAGTGGTGATGACAGTCACACCGGACGGGAACGAACCCATGACTTGTTTGTAGATGGCGGCATCGATCATTGGACGGTCCTCGGGCGGTGTAAGACGGGTTTTTATGTTTGTTGGTATGATGGTATACCGTAATACATCGTTTGCAAGGGCTTTTTAAGGTGAGGCGATTTGTGGCGAGGGAGCTTGCTCCCGCTGGGCTGCGAAGCGGCCCCGCTTTTCCTGAAAAGAAGGGCGGGACTTCTGCGCAGTCCGACGGGAGCAAGCTCCCTCGCCACAGGATCGCCGTCACTTTCAGGTCAATGCGCGCCCGCCGCCTTGTTCAGATCGCTCTCAGCCCATTGCGTGTACACGCAGGCATCCGCGGTCGCCCAACGCACTTGCACCGGGTCACCGGCCTTGAGTGGCATACCCGCCGCAGACAACGCCTTGACGGTCATCGAAGTCCCGCCCTGGGTCACCACGCTGCAGGTCTGGCTTTCACCCAGGAACAACACCTCAACAACCTTGGCCGAGACTTCGTTCCAACCTGCCGCCAGAGGTTCCTGGGTCGCCTGCTGAACGCTCAGCGCCTGGGCCTTTTCCGGACGCACCATCAGCAACACATCCTGATCGGTGTGCAGACCGGCGGTCAGGCGGATCGACAGCGATTGCCCTTCGAAACTGGCTACCGCATTGCCCTGCGCCTTAAGCTTGAGGAAGTTGGAGTTGCCGAGGAACGAAGCGACAAACGCATTCGGCGGGTTCTGGTACAGGTCATAACCGCTGCCCAGGCCGACGATTTTGCCGTGACTGAAAATCGCAATGCGCTGGGACAGGCGCATGGCTTCTTCCTGATCATGGGTCACGTAAACGATGGTGATGCCGAGGCGCCGATGCAGTTGGCGCAGCTCATCTTGCAGATCCTCGCGCAGCTTTTTATCCAGTGCGCCGAGGGGCTCGTCCATCAACAGGATGCGTGGTTCGTACACCAACGCCCTTGCGATGGCCACCCGTTGTTGCTGGCCGCCGGACAGTTGCGAAGGGCGGCGATGGGCGAATTCTTCCAGTTGCACCAGTTTGAGCATCGCATCGACCCGGCGCTCGCGTTCGGCAGCGGCTAATTTGCGAATCGCCAGGGGGAAGGCAATGTTGTCGCGCACCGACAAGTGCGGGAACAGCGAATAACGCTGGAACACCATGCCGATGTCACGCTTGTGCGGCGGCACGTTCACCAGCGATTGGCCGCTGACCAGAATCTCGCCGCTGCTCGGGGTTTCGAAGCCGGCAAGCATCGACAATGTCGTACTTTTACCGGAGCCGCTGGAGCCGAGGAACGTGAGGAATTCACCGTCCTGGATGTCCAGCGAGATGTTGTCCACGGCGGCAAAGTCGCCGTAGTGCTTGTTCAGGTTACGCAGGCTGACCAGGGTTTTGTTGTCCTGCTGCGCGGGGTCTTTGATCACGGCACTCATTGTTTTCTCCTGGGCGCTCAGGCGCTGATTTCATTGCGCCGGCGCAGGGCGGCGGCGATCACCATGACCAATACCGACAAGCCGATCAGCAGCGTCGAAGCGACGGCGATCACGGGTGTCAGGTCCTGACGCAGGGTGGTCCACATTTTTACCGGAAGGGTTTGCAGGGTCGGGCTGGCCATCATCACGCTCAGCACCACCTCGTCCCACGACACCAGGAAGGCGAACAGCGCACCGGCGACCATGCCCGGACGAATCGCCGGAAAGGTCACCTTGAACACCGCTTGCAAGCGCGATGCACCGCAGATCACTGCCGCATCTTCAATCGACTGATCGAACAGCTTCAGCGAGTTGATGATCGAGATGATGGTGAACGGCAACGCGACGATCACATGGCTGACGACAAAGGCAAACATCGTCCCGGTGTAGCCGAGTTTGAGAAACAGCGCGTACACCGCCACCGCGATGATCACCAGCGGCACGATCATCGGCAGGGTGAACAAACCGTAGAGCAATTCCCGGCCGGGGAAGCGTCCGCGCACCAGGGCGAACGCGGTCGGCAGGCCGAGGGCGACGGCGCAAATGGTGGTCAGCACCGCGACCTTGAGGCTGGCGAACGCGGCGTTCATCCAGTCGGCATTCGAGAAAAACTGGCCGTACCATTTCAGCGTCCAGCCTGGCGGCGGGAACACCAGCCACTGGGAGGAACCGAACGATAGCAGCACGATGAACACGATCGGCAACAGCAGGAACAGGCCGATCAACCCGGTGGTCGCATACAAACCGAAGCGCATGCGCCGGCTCATGGCATTAGGGGTCAGGAGCATGACGGCTTACCTCGCGTTGCTGGCGCCAACCGGGGATTCCGGCTGAAGCTTCAGGTAGAAGTAGAACAACACCAGGGTAATCACGATCAGCAACGCGGCACCGGCGCTGGCCAGGCCCCAGTTAAGGAACGACTGCACCTGCTGAATGATGAATTCGGGCAGCATCATGTTCTGCGCCCCGCCCAGCAACGCCGGGGTGACGTAGTACCCGAGCGACATCACGAACACCATCAGGCCACCGGAGAACAACCCCGGCCGGCACAGCGGCAGGAACACCCGGAAGAAGTTGGTCCAGGGACTGGCGCCACAGATCGAGCCGGCCTGCAGGATCATCGGGTCGATGGCCTGCATGGTCGCCTGCAACGGCAGGACGATGAACGGGATCATGATGTAACTCATGCCGATCACCACGCCGGTCAGGTTGTGCACCATCTCCAGCGGCTGATCGATGATGCCCATGGCCATCAACGCCTTGTTGATCACCCCGGAGGCCTGCAACAGCACCAGCCAGGAATAGGTCCGCGCCAGCAGACTGGTCCACATCGACAGCAGCACGATGCTCAGGATCCAGCGACCCCAGCCTTTGGGCACCAGGGTGATCGCCCAGGCCAATGGAAAGCCGAGCAGCAGGCTGAACACGGTCACCAGCCCAGCCACCGAAAAGGTGTTGAGCAAGACCCGGGCGTAAGCCGAGTTGGCGAACAGTTGTTGGTAGTTGCCCAGGCCCGGCGTCGGTTCAAGCACGCCGCGCAGCAGCAAACCAATCAGCGGCGCGAGGAAGAACAAACCGAGGAACAGCAGGGCGGGGATCAGGTTGCTCGAGCCGCGCCAGCGCTGGGCCAGGGAAGGGGATGGCTGCATCGCAGGCGCCTTGCCGGGAACCGAACCGGCAGCGCCAGTGGCGCTCCCGATCGGTGTGGAGGGACGGGACGCCGCCGTCATTTTCATTTGACCAGCCATTCGTTCCACCGTGTCGCGATGGCCGGACCGTTTTTGGCCCAGTACGCGAAATCAAGAGTGATCTGATCCTTAGCGTAGGCAGTCGGCAGGTTCGGGGCCAGCACTGAGTCCAGGCGCGCCACGCTGTCGACGTTGACCGGTGCATAGGCGGTCAGGTTGGAAAAGTCAGCCTGGCCTTTGGCGCTGCTGGCGTTGGCCAGGAACTTCATGGCGGCGGCTTTGTTTTTCGTGCCTTTTGGTACAACCAGAATGTCGGCCATGACCAGGTTCTGTTTCCAGCTCACACCGACCGGTGCGCCGTCTTCCTGCAAAGCGTGGATCCGGCCGTTCCAGAACTGGCCCATGCTGGCTTCACCGGAGGCGAGCAGCTGTTGCGACTGCGCGCCGCCGCCCCACCAGACGATGTCTTTCTTGATGGTGTCGAGTTTTTTGAAGGCGCGGTCCAGGTCCAGCGGGTAGAGCTTGTCGGCGGCTACGCCATCGGCGAGCAGGGCCAGTTCTAGCACGCCTGGGCTTGGCCATTTGTAGAGGGCACGTTTGCCGGGATAGGTCTTGGTGTCGAACAGCGCGGACCAGTCCTGAGGTTTGCTGGCGCCGAGCTTGCCTTCGTTGTAGCCGAGGACGAAGGAGAAGAAGAACGAGCCGACGCCGTGATCGGAGACAAACCGTGGGTCGATTTTATCGCGCTGGATGACTGAGAAATCGAGGGGTTCGAGCAAGCCTTCGGCGGCGGCGCGCAGGGCGAAATCGGCTTCGACATCGACCACGTCCCACTGCACGTTGCCGCTTTCGACCATGGCTTTGAGTTTGCCGTAGTCGGTCGGGCCATCCTGGACGACGGTGATGCCGCTGGCCTTGCTGAACGGATCGGCCCAGGCCTGCTTCTGCGCATCCTGGGTGCTGCCGCCCCAACTGACGAAGTTGACGCTTTCCGCCGCCATGGCCGCGTGGCTGGCTGTGGCCAACAAACCCGCAAACAGGATTGCGGTGGCACCTTTGTTCAACACCATTTTCACGCCCTCATTGTTGTGTTTATGAGTGGGGCTTTTGAATGCCCCTATCGGGAGCAGTAGGTCCGTCGGGTCAATTACGACTGTCCGGTCTATGGAATATCATATTATGGTATTCCAAACTTTGTGCAAGCACTTTGCCGTACCGGCTATCTGCCAAATTTGGGTTTTTCACGGCGCTGAGCCGCTTTTTTGTAGGAGCGAGGCTTGCCCGCGAAGGCGATCTCAAGGGCGCTTTCGCGGGCAAGCCTCGCTCCTACAAGTATGGGTAGAGCTTCCAGATCATTGGGTAAACGGAATGCTTTCCACCACTTCCAGGTCGTATCCGGTCAACCCGGCGTACTTCAGCGGCGGGCCGAGGTGACGCAGTTTGCCCACGCCCAGGTCCTGCAGAATCTGCGCTCCGGTGCCCACTTCAGAATAGATCCGCGACTGCGAACGGCTGAACTGGCGCGGCGGCTGCGTCAGCTGCGGCACCCGTTCCAGCAGCGCTTGCGACGACTCGTGATTGGCCAGCACCACCACCACACCGCAACCTTCAGCGGCCACACGTTCCAGCGCCGCCCACAACGTCCAGTTCGACGGCCCGCTGTATTGCGCGCCGACCAGATCCCGCAGCGGATCGATGACATGCACGCGCACCAGCGTAGGTTCGTCCCGGCGCACATCGCCCATGACCATTGCCATGTGCACGCCGCCTTCGATCCGGTCTTCGAAGGTAATCAGGCGGAAGACGCCATGCACCGTCGGCAGTTCCCGCTCGCCGATGCGCAGCACCGTGTGTTCGGTGCTGAGGCGGTAGTGGATCAGGTCGGCGATGGTGCCGATCTTGATCCCGTGTGTGCGGGCGAAGACTTCGAGGTCCGGGCGGCGGGCCATGGTGCCGTCGTCGTTCATCACTTCGACGATAACGGAAGCGGGGGTGAGGCCGGCCAGGCGCGCCAGGTCGCAACCGGCTTCGGTATGTCCGGCGCGGGTCAGCACGCCACCTTCCTTGGCGCGCAACGGGAAGATATGGCCAGGTTGCACAATGTCGGCGGGGCCGGCATCGGGGGCAACGGCCGCCGCCACAGTGCGCGCCCGATCAGCGGCGGAGATGCCCGTGGTCACACCGGTCGCTGCTTCGATGGACACGGTAAACGCGGTGCTGAACACGCTGGCATTCGTCGGCACCATTTGCTCCAGGCCCAAGCGCTGGCAGTGCTCATCGGTCAAGGTCAGGCAGATCAGCCCACGTGCTTCGCGGGCCATGAAGCTGATAGCTTCGGCGGTGCAACAATCGGCGGCCAGCAGCAGGTCACCTTCGTTTTCCCGGTCTTCGTCATCGACCAGGATCACCATTTTGCCTTGGCGATAATCGTCGATGATGTCTTCGATGCTGTTGAAGGCCATGCTGGATTCTCGATGTCTGGGGGATGGATAGTGTGGTATACCATAATACAAAATAAACCGAGAGGTCACTATGAAGGCGTATTGGATTGCTCATGTAGAAGTCACCGACCCCGATCAATACACGCAGTACACCCAGCGCGCTCCGGCGGCGTTTGCGTTGTACGGCGGACGGTTTTTGGCCAGGGGCGGGCGCAGTGAAGCGCTGGAAGGTCGGCCTGCGGCGCAACGTAACGTGGTGATTGAGTTCGACTCGTATGAGCAAGCGGTGGCGTGCTACCACTCCGAGCAGTATCAGGAGGCGAAAGGGCACCGCGCGGGCGTGGCGCTGGCCGATATCATCATCGTGGACGGCGTGGCGCCGGCCTGACAAGCGGCACAGAACCTGTAGGAGCGAGGCTTGCCCGCGAAGGCGATTTCGAGGACGCCATCGCGGGCAAGTTTTGCTCCTACAGAAGATCGGGTGAGACGCGGATTGTGTGAATCACACAGAACCCCTGTAGGAGCGAAGCTTGCTCGCGAAGGCGATTTCAAGGACGCCATCGCGAGCAAGCCTTGCTCCTGCAAAAGCGGTGGGCGGCGCTAGCGGATAAAGTGAATCCTGCCGCTGTCATCGTTGCCGATGTAGATGCCGTAGACCCCGGCCTGGCGTTCCTCGATATAGCGTTCGAGGATCTGCCGGATCGCCGGGTAGTAGATGCTGTCCCAAGGAATGTCCTCGGGCGCGAAGAATTTGTAGTCCAGGGTTTCCGGGCCGTACTGGTCGGTGATCTCCAGCGCGATGGCGCGGAAGATGATGTACACCTCGCTGATCTTCGGCACGCTGAAGATCGAGTAGGGCGAGAGGATTTCCGCGCGCACGCCGCTCTCTTCCCAGACTTCCCGCAGCGCTGCCTGCTCGGTGGTTTCGCCACCTTCCATGAATCCCGCCGGCAAGGTCCAGGTGCCCGGACGCGGCGGGATCGCGCGTTGGCACAGCAGGTACTTGCCATCCTGCTCAATGATGCAGCCAGCGATGATTTTCGGATTGATGTAGTGGATGTAGCCGCAGCCGCGGCACATCAGGCGCTCGTGCGTATCACCCGGCGGCAGCTGTGACTTGAGGTCACTGCCGCCGCACTTTGGGCAAAAGCTCGGGCTGAACATTTCAGCGACCTATGCGCGGTTCTTTGAGCGCGATCGGCAGGGTGATTTCCGGGATTTCACCGGTCTCTTCCTGCTTGCTCTTGAGGTAATCCATGGCCACCTTGGCGGCGGAACGCACGTGGTCGACGCACGCCTGATGGGCCGCCAACGGGTCGCCGCTTTTGATCGCCTCGACCATGCGTTCCATTTCCTGATTACTGGCGCCGCGACGGTTTTCCTGGGACACCGAAGTCGCACGCAAGTAGCTGATCCGTGCCTGCAACTGACGTAACTGAGTGGCTGCGACATGGTTGCCCGAGCCTTCCAGCAGCACGTCGTAGAAGCCCTGGACCGAATCGATCACCTGTTGCAACTCGCCGTCCTTGAGGGCCTGGCGGTTGACCTCGAGGGCTTTTTCCAGGGCCTTGATGTCCTTGGCCTTGGCACGCAGGGTGAACAGCTGGACGATCAGGCCTTCGAGCACGCAACGCAGCTCATAGATGTCGCCGGCGTCGGACAGGGTAATGATCGCGACCCGTGGGCCCTTGGCATCGGCGAATTCCACCAGGCCTTCGGATTCCAAGTGGCGCAAGGCTTCACGGACCGACGTGCGGCTGACGCCCAGGCGATCGCACAGATCGCGTTCCACCAGGCGGTCACCCGGCATGAGCTGGAAGTTCATGATGGCGCTTCGCAGTTTATCCAGCACGATTTCGCGCAGGGTAATGGGGTTGCGATTGACCTTGAAGCTGTCGTCGAGTGGCAGGCGTTTCATGGGGTCCGCTCTGAGTGTGGCTGTCCATGCAAAAGAGCACTTCGATTACGGGAATCTGCGTGCTCGGTCAGATCAAACAGCCAAGGGTTAACTTGAGGCCTCGGCATCGGCTTCGGCGAAGGCTTCACGGGCGAGCCGGAAACTGTCCACGGCTGCGGGCACACCGCAATATATGCCGACCTGAAGCAGAATTTCGCGTATTTGCTCACGACTCAGGCCGTTACGCAAGGCGCCGCGCACATGCAGCTTGAGTTCGTGCGGCCGGTTGAGGGCCGAGATCATGGCCAGGTTTATCATGCTGCGTTCCTGAAGCGACAAACCCTCCCGGCCCCAGACATGGCCCCAGCAATACTCGGTGACCATTTCCTGCAAGGGCCGGTTGAAGTCATCGGCGTTGTCGATGGAGCGCTGCACATAGGCTTCGCCCAACACCTGAGTGCGGATTTTCAGGCCTTTTTCGTATTTTTCGTTGTTCATGATCATCCTCTCGCCACATATCCCCTGTAGGAGCTGTCGAGTGCAACGAGGCTGCGATCTTTTAAAAGCCAACATCAAAAGATCGCAGCCTGCGGCAGCTCCTACGGGGTTCGTGTAAGCCCGTCAGGCCAGCGCAGGCAGCGGACCGAGCTTGCCCTTGTGATAAATCATCGGCGTCACCGGTTGCTCGGGCAGGATCAGGTTCTTCACCAGCCCGACAATGATCGCGTGGTCGCCGCCGTCGTATTCGCGCCACAACTCACACTCGATAATCGCCGTGGCCTTGCGCAGCAATGGGTTGCCCAGTTCGCTCAAATGCCAGTCGATGCCATTGGCCTTGTCCTTGCCTTTACCGGCAAACGCATAGGCCTCGGCGGTCTGGTCGGCGGACAGCAAATGAATCGCAAACTGCTTGCTGTCACGCAGTACCGGGTAGGTGTCGGAAGCATAGTTGGGGCAGAACAACACCAGCGCAGGGTCGATCGACAGCGCACTGAAGGCACTGGCGGTGATGCCGACGATGCCGTCGTCCGGGTCCAGCGTCGTCACCACGGTCACGCCGGAAGGGAAGGAGCTCATGACTTCTTTATAAATGCCGGGTTCGATCATTTCGCAAGACTCCTAGCGCATCACAAACGGGTCAGGCATGGGTGCCTGGGAGAGGTTGATCCACACCGTTTTCAGCTCGGTGTAGGCCAGCACCGAATCGATGCCGCTTTCGCGTCCATAGCCACTGTTCTTGAACCCGCCAATCGGCGCCATGGCCGATACGGCGCGGTAGGTGTTGACCCAGATGATCCCCGAGCGCACGTCCCGGGCCAGGCGATGGGCGCGGCCCAGGTCGCGGGTCCAGATGCCGGCGGCTAGGCCGAACTGTGAGTCGTTGGCGATCGCCAGCGCTTCGGCTTCGTCCTTGAAGCGGATCACCGAGGCCACCGGGCCGAAGACTTCTTCCTGCATGATCTTCATCGTGTTGCTGTCGCATTCGAACAGCGTCGGCTCGTAGAACCAGCCGTCGCCGAGATTCTGCGGCCGCTTGCCGCCGAGCTTCAAACGCGCACCTTCGGCAATCGCGTCGGCGACCAGACCTTCCACTACAGCGAGTTGCTGCGCGGTGGCCATCGGGCCCATTTCGCTGGCGTCGTCCTGCGGGTTGCCGATGCGGATGCGCTTGGCCCGCTCCACCAGGCGCTCGACGAATTCATCATAGATTTCGTCCTGCACCAACAACCGCGAACCGGACACGCAACTCTGCCCCGACGCCGCATAGATCCCGGCGATGGCGCCGTTGATTGCGCTATCGAGGTCGGCGTCGGCAAAGATAATGTTCGGCGATTTTCCGCCCAGTTCCAGGGACAGCTTGGCGAAGTTCTCGGCGCTGCTGCGAACCACATGCCGCGCCGTGGCGGCACCACCGGTAAAGGCGATTTTGCGCACCAGCGGATGGCGGGTCAGGGCGGCGCCGGTGCTCGGGCCGTAACCGGTGACCACGTTGACCACGCCCGGCGGAATGCCCGCTTCCAGGGCCAGTCGCGCCAATTCGAGGACGGTCGCTGACGCGTGTTCGGACGGTTTGATCACGATGGTATTGCCCGCCGCCAGGGCCGGCGCGAGTTTGATCGCCGTCAGGTAAAGCGGGCTGTTCCAGGGAATGATCGCCGCGACCACGCCCATGGCTTCGTGCACGGTGTAGGCGAACAGGTCGGGTTTATCGAGGGGCAGGGTGCCGCCTTCAAGCTTGTCGGCGAGGCCGGCGGTGTAGTGGAAAAACTCCGGCAGATAGCTGACCTGACCACGGGTTTCGCGGATCAACTTGCCGTTGTCGCGGCTTTCCAGTTGCGCCAGTTGCTCTTTGTTTTCAGCGATCAGGTCGCCCAAGCGGCGGAGCAATTTGCCCCTGGCAGTGGCGGTCAAACCGCGCCAGGCCTTGCCGTCGAACGCGGTCTGCGCGGCTTGCACGGCGCGTTCGACGTCCGCTTCATCCGCATCGGGCAGTTCCGCCCAAGGCTGGGCCAGCGCCGGGTTCAGGCTTTGAAAAGTCTTGCCGGACAGGGCATCGACCCATTCACCGCCGATGCACATCTGGAAGCGTGCGAGTGTCATGCAACGATCCCCTTTATAGGTTTTTGTTGGGCGTGCGCGGTGTCGAGAAACTCCAGCAATAACTGGTTGACCAGGCGCGGCGACTCTACCGGCATCATATGCCGCTGCTCAGCGAGTACGGCAACCCGCGCGCCGGGAATGCGTTCGGCCAGTTGCTCGGCCATTTGCGGCGTTGAGCCCGGATCGAGTTCGCCGGTGGCGACCAGCGTCGGCACCTGAATACCGCTCAGATCTTCGGCGCGGTACATGTCCTGAGTCGCGAACAGTTCATAAGTGGTCAGGTAGCCTTGCGGATCATTGTCGGCCAGGGTCTGGCGCAGGGCTGCGATCTGCGCCGGGTTGGCTGCCTGATACTCACGGCTGAACCAGCGCGACAGCGCCGCCTCGGCATTGGCATCCGGCCCGTGTTCGGCGGCTTGAGCGGTGCGGGCGATGACCCCGGCGCGCTGCTCTTCGCTGCGGTTGAACACGCTGTTGAGCACTACCAGGCCTTGCAAACGTTGCGGGTAATGCAAGGCAAACGCCCGCGCCACCAGCCCGCCCATGGAGAATCCGATCACGGTCGCCTGGGGCACTTGCAGATGATCTAGCAACTCCAGCAACTGGTCGGCATAACCGAGCAGGTCGGTGCCACTTCGCGGGCGTGGGCTGGCGCCGTGACCGAGCATGTCGTAAGTGATCACGCGGTACTTTGTGGCCAGGCCAACGACTTGGCCGCCCCACATTTCTTTATTCAGGCCCACGCCGTGGATCAAAACCACAGGCTGGCCTTGGCCGGTCGCCAGGTAACTGGTGCCAGCCGGGGTGCGTTCAGCGGTGAGCCGAATCATGGAGCGCTCCTGCATGCTTTTATTATTGGCGTTGCACCGGCCGGATCACTGGGCTTTTTCGGCGGCCAGTTCTTCCAGGTCGATGTAGCGATTGCCGATGCGAGGGTGCAGGCGACCGCCGTCGGCGCAGCCCAGCACCACCACGATTTCGTCGGCGCGAGGTGCGTCTTCGATCTTCATTTCCAGGGTGATGTAGTGTGAACGCAGGCCTTCGTCGTCCTTGTGCATCATAGGAATCTGGATCGACGTGCCCGGGCCGCCGCGTTTGTTGGTAAAGCTCAGGTAGCTCTTGGCCTTGACCGCTTCGCGATAGTGATTGCCGAAGCGCAGGGTGTGGATCACCGCTGAGGCGTGTTCGATTTCACCGTCGGCACCGACTACCGCCGCTTTGCCATACGCTTCGATCTTTTGCGCGCCGCCGATGATCTTCACCAGGCGTTCCACCATCAGCGCACCGAGGTCGGAGCAATTGGCGCGGATTTCCGGCTTCAAGTCGTCGACAAAACCACGGCCCAGCCATGGGTTTTTCATCACCACCGCCAGGCCCACCATCGTCACCGGGGTGTCGGTGGCCTTGCCGCCTTCGATAAAGATTTCTTCGACGTAGCTGACGATCTTGCGGATTTCGAAACTCATGGGCGGCTCCTATCAGGTTAAAAACTGTCTGTGCGTATGATGGTATACCATAATACTGGTTGCGCAAGACCCACAAAGGAGATTGTGGTGGGGGGAGGCGACAAGTGGCGGGGGTAAGTTCGGAAGAAACACGGAACCCTGTGGGAGCGGGCTTGCTCGCGAAGTGGCTATGTCAGTCGACATCTATGCCGCCTGACACACTGCTTTCGCGAGCAAGCCCGCTCCCACAAGGGGTTCAGTGGTGGGATGGCGAATCAGGAAGCCTGCCGATACCGCCCCGGCGTCATCCCGAACCAGCGAATACACGCCTTGTGAAAACTGCTCTGATCCCGAAACCCGAGCAACGCGCCGATGTACTTCACGCTGCGCGCCGAGTTGCGCAAAAAGTTATGCGCCAGCATCAACCGCGCTTCATCCTGCAACGCCGAGAAGTGCATGTCTTCATTGCTCAAACGCCTTTGCAAACTGCGCGCACTGACGCCGACCACCTGGGCGATCTTGTCCAGATCACTGGGCACGCCCTGGGCCAGGCGCTCGGACAACACCCGCCGTACCCGCGCGGTCATCGAGCCATTGAGCAGCACGTTCAAGCGTGCGCGCGCGTATTCGACGTGCAGCACATCCAGCGCCGGGTCGGCGGTGGGCAGGGCAATCGAGCAATCGTCCTTGCTGAACGTCAGGCTGTTATACGCCGCGCCGAACATCAGGTTGCTGCCCAGCAATCGTTCCAGTCGGGAGGTGTCAGCGGGTTCCGGGTAGGTGAACGTTGCCGCCAGCGGATGCGGTTTGTGCTTGGGCAACAGCCAATGAACCAGCCCCAGGGTTTGCGCAGCGCCCGCGTCGATAAAGGGCCGGGGCGTCAGCGACGGCTCGATGCTGATGTCGAAACCGATCAGCTTCAGCGCCCGGGGCTTGTGGTCCAGGCACATATAAAAGCCATTGCAGATCAGTGAGTGATAGTCCACCAGCCGTTGCAATGCCGTGCCCAGAGTTGCACATGACATCACCGCGTAACCCAACACCTCCAGATTCGCCGGGTGCGCCCGGGTATACGCCAGCAGGCCGATGTCCGGGTTGCCGGTGCGCTTGGCCGCTTCCGCCATCACCTGATAGACCAACTCCAGCCCGACACCCTTGGGGTTCGCAAAGACCTCTTCGCTGCTGTCGAATTGTTTGAGCAAGGCATCAACGTTGGCCCCACCGTCAGTCAGGACGTCGGCAAGCACCTGAAAACTGGCGCTGGTCATTCTGTGCATAGTCTTTCCCGCGGTGATGGCTAAGTGATGTCGCGCAAGCCGGCGCATGATCGCAATAAACAAATGATCGCAGTCGATAAACGGTATCTGCAGGTTTCCAAGGACAAGCGAAAGGTATCCCGGAACACTTCCTGAGGGCGGGGTGAGCGTCGATTATGGCCGGCAGTCAACGCTCAACCGCGGCCGGCCGCCGCTTTGTCTACGGATATGACATGCACAGAGTCAGAAGCTTTTATCGAGAGTTGGCACAGGGCCGGTTGGTGTTGGCGTTTCAACCGGTGGTCTGGTTGCCTGACAGCAGTCGGGTGCTGTATCAGGAAGGGTTGTTGCGCCACATCGATGCCCAGGGCGAGGGCGTCTATCCCTTCGCCATGCTGGAGAAACACCAACTGATGCGCGAGCTCGACCGCAGCGTGGTGCACAGCGTGATCGAGCGCTTGCAGCAAAACGAACACCTGCGCCTGGGCTGCAACATCTCCGCGCAAAGTGCGATCGTCGATGGTCATTGGCGAGACATCCTCGCGCAATTGCGTGACGCGCCTTCGGTGGCGGCGCGACTGGTGATCGAAATCACCGAAAGCGCCACACCGCCGAGCATCTCGGCCGCCATCGAGTTCGTCCTGTGCCTGCGCGAGCTAGGTTGCCGGGTGGCCATCGACGACTTCGGCGCAGGCCTCGGCACCCTGGAATTCATCCGCCAGACCCGCCCCGATATCGTCAAGATCGATCAGGGCTACCTGCAACGCGCGCGCCTGGAAACCAACAACGCCCAGACCCTTGGCCACTTGGTGCAACTGTGCAAAACCCTGGCGCCGTGCGTGATTATCGAGGGGATCGAATCCGAAGCGGATCGTGCGTTGGCGACTGGGTGCGGCAGCGAGTGGGGGCAGGGGTATCTGTTTGGTCGGCCGCGGATGGATGCGTTGGGTGAGCAGTGCGTGGTGCAGTCGATGGCGTAACAGGATCTCAATGTGGCGAGGGAGCTTACTCCCGCTGGGCTGCGAAGCGGCCCCAAAATCTTGTGAGCGCTGCGCACTCAAGCGGGAGCAAGCTCCCTCGCCACAGGACGGTTATTGCCCCAACCGGTCCATGGTGTGCACCATCGGCTCCAGCGACACACTGATCAACCCGTCCAGCGGTCGATTCAGCTCTTCAACCAGCAAAATCGTCGCCGCTGTCGACGCGGCGCACAGCAGCAACACCACCACAATCGTGCCATTGCGCGGAGCGAACAAGCCGAATGAGCCAAAGATAATCGACAGCCAGGTGATGAGGATCACCAGCATCACCGGCGGGATAGACTGGTTGGCCTGCAACATGGTCAGCCAGCGGGCAGCGAACACGGCATTCATCGTCTGGAGGGCCGAAGCCTTGAGCGCTTGTTGGTAGTCTGTGGTCGGGGACAGCTCGGCGACCTGTTGTTGCAGCGCTTCGGAGCGTTTGATCGCTTCGGGGCTGTCGAGCAGAGCCAGGCGGGACGGCTCCCGGGAGGCGAGGACCTGCACGATTTCGGCGTAGTTGTGTTTGAGTTGCGTGCGGATCGGTTGAGTGTCAGGGCCATAACGCGCCAGCACCCGGTCAAACTCGACGACCTTGGCCGCCGCGCTCTCCAGTTGCGCGTTGGTGGTTTCGAACGTGCCTTTTGCCGACGAAACCAGCAGGCCTAGCACCAGCGCCGACATGGTCGCGATCAGTCCGGTGGCCAGTTTCAGCACGGCGACGGAATCATCGCTCAGGTGATGCGAGGGCAAGCGCTGCCGCACATACGAGCCCACCAACGCACTGCCGAACAGGCAGGTGAACACGATCAGTGCGATCAGCAGATGATTCATTGGAACTCCGTTGACGCGACGGGGGACGGCGTGTTGAAGGTAGCAGACGGGCAGGGAGTTGCCACAAGGCCCGGTTGAACACGGAACCTGTGGCGAGGGAGCTTGCTCCCGCTTGAGTGCGTAGCGCTCACAAAAATTTGGGACAGCTACGCAGTCCAGCGGGAGCAAGCTCCCTCGCCACAGGTACTCGTCAATCTGCGTCAGCCAGACAGCCCAATCTTTGACGGTGGAGATTTTCTGTTTATTGATCCTTCTCGCAATTCACCATCCACGCCACGCCAAACCTGTCCACCAACATTCCAAATCGCGCCGCCCAGAACGTCGCTTCCAGCGGCATCTGCACCGTGCCGCCATCCGCCAGTGCGGCAAAAACACGCTCAGCTTCGGCGATGCTGTCGACGTTGAGCGAAATCGAGAAGCCGCTCATGTCATCGGTCGGGCGGTCGGGTGTGGTGTCCGAACCCATGATTGCCTGGTCGCCCACCGACAGGCGGGTGTGGATGATCAGGTTGTGATAGTCAGCCTGTACGTGATCCTTGGCCGGGGTTTCGCCGAAGGTCATCATGGCGTCGATGGTGCCGGGCAGGGCCTTGGCGTAGTAAGTGAACGCGGCTTTGCAGTCGCCGTTGAAGATCAGGTAGGGATTGATTTTCATGTTGTACTCCCGGTAACCGAGTCTGGCTGGAGGCCACGGCGGCCGCCAGCTTCAATGGGGTTTGACCTCAAATAGCAAAGCGTTAGAGGGCAACTTTTGCCGGGATTGTTCAGACGTTTTTTCTATAGACAAGGCGCGGCTTATTGCCCGATCAATCGACGATGACGCTTTCGTTGTCGTCATCGCCCAGGCACACCGTCAATTGCTGACCTTCCTTGCTGAAGGCGCAGTGGGGCAGGTTTTGCTGCTTGTAAATCGCCATGGGCACGCCAATGAAGAATGCGGCAAGCATCATGGCGACAATGAATTGCACCGACATGAACTCCCGGTCCAGCGCCCAGCGTTTGCGTTTGGCGCGCACGTAGAGTCCGCTGCCCAGCAACATTACGCCGATCAGCATCACGGTGCCGATCTCGTGGGGGCTGGTGCTGTAGATCACTTCTTCCCCATTGTCCGGGTAGTTCAGTTGCCACCAGGCACCGATGCCCAACGGCACCAGGCCGGCGCCGATCCAGCCGTAGAGGGCGCCGGGCAGGCGTAACAGCACGGCGACGATCAGGCCCAGCGTGGCCACGGTCCAGCCCATCAGATACAGCTGCGTGGCCATGCCGCCGCCCATAAACGTGCCGCCAACATCAATCGGTGTGATCAACAACCAATCGTAGAAGGCGTAGTGCAACATCAAGACGAGTACAACGAGCCAGCTCATGGCGTAGAACAGCCCTGTCCACAGGGTATTGAGGCGCGAGAACACACGAAATCCTTTTGGTGTTTTGAGGGGGCGCCATTATGCCGTGAAGGTGCGGGCCTCAGGCAACCGCTCGCGGGGCCGAGGGACGCAGCAAGCGCTCGACGGCGCCGCTCACCAGGTTTTCCAGCAATTCATCACGCTCGGCATCGGCCAATGGATGCTGGGTCAGCCAGCCTGGTGCGCTGTTGAGCAAGTTGGCGATTGCGTGACCGACGGCTGACTGAGCCGGGTCACCGAGCCGGGATTTGCTGCCGAGCATTTGCATTAGCGTGCGTTCGTATTGCTCGCGCAACTGCCGGACCCGCGCCTGCTGATCGTCATTCAAACAACCGCTGTCCCGCTCCGCCAGACGAAAATGCCAGGGCATTTCCCGGTGCAGGTTCAGGTGCGCCTGAATCAGCCTTGGCAACAAGTCGCGTTTGGTCTTTTTCTCGATGCGCCCAAGCGTCGCCAGCAGCTCTTCGTAGAACTCTTCAATCAAGTCCGCCAGCAAGTGCTGCTTGCTCGGGTAGTGGTGATACAACGAGCCCGGGGCGAGCCCCAGGCAGGTGGCGAGTTCGCGCATGCCGACCTGGCCGAAACCCTTGCTGGCGAACAGCTCCAGCACTTTGTCCCGGTACTCGGCGAAGCGCGAACAACGCTCAGGCATAGGCATGGAAGCCGCGCCCCGTTTTGCGTCCCAGGTAGCCGGCGGCGACCATTTCCTTGAGCAGCGGCGCCGGGCGATATTTGCTGTCGTTGAAGCCGTCGTAGAACGCTTCGAGGATCGCCAGCACCGTGTCCAGGCCAATCAGATCGGCCAACGCCAGCGGACCGATCGGCTGGTTGCAGCCCAGGCGCATGCCGGCGTCGATGTCGTCTGCCGTGGCCAGGCCTTCCTGTAGCACCAGGATTGCTTCGTTGATCATCGGCACCAGAATCCGGTTCACCACGAAACCCGGACGGTTGCCGGCAGTGATCGCGGTTTTGCCCAGGGTGGTGGTCATGTCCAGCGCCAGTGCGTGGGTCGCGTCGCTGGTTTGCAGGCCGCGAATCACTTCGATCAGCCCCATCACCGGCACCGGGTTGAAGAAGTGCAGGCCGATGAAACGCTCGGGCTGGCTTACGCTGGCGGCGAGTTGGGTAATCGACAGCGATGAAGTGTTGGACGCAATCACACACTCGGCGCTGACCTGCGCGGCGATCTGTTGCAGCACTCGCAGTTTCAGGTCGAGGTTTTCGGTGGCGGCTTCGATCACCAGTTGCACGCTGTGCAGGCTGCTGTAGTCGGTGCTGGTGCGGATCTTGTCGAGGGCGGCAAGCTTCTGCTCTTCACTCAACGTCGCTTTGGCGACTTGCCGATCAAGGTTCTTGCCGACGGTCGCGAGGGCTTTTTGCAGGGCGCTCTCGCTGATATCGATCAAGGTCACGTTGAAGCCGGCCACCGCGCAGACCTGCGCAATCCCGTTGCCCATGGTGCCCGCGCCAATCACGCCGATGTGTTGCAGATGCATGCTTGAAATCCTTGCGATCAAACCCTTCGATACCTTGGCCGCCAGAACAGCCGAAGGCGTACTATGGCGCGAGTCTAGAGGCGGCAGGGCGCTTGTCCTATGCCGCAACTGTTCAACGGCAGTGGTGTTTTTTGCCATTCGGGCGATGGGGAGAAAAGCGTTCACATGCGGGAAAAGGATTCAGTGGCAGCCTACTTCGTGCGGGCGATGATCCATCGGCTGGAGGACAATCCGCAGCGTCTGGCGGCCGTGCTGGAGCAGGCCAATATCGACCCGGCGTTGCTCGACCAGCCCACGGCCCGCGTTCCGGCCAACGCTTTTGCCGCGCTGTGGTTGCTGCAGATACGCGAGCTCAACGACGAGTTCTTCGGCCTCGACAGCCACGGCATGCCACTCGGCAGTTTCGCTTTGATTTGCCGGGCGCTGATCCAGGAACCCGACCTGCACAAAGCCATGCGCCAATGCCTGGCCTACTTCGCCCTGTTCCTCAGCGACTTTCGCGGCACGCTGACCGTGCGTGGCAAGCGTGCAGTCATCAGCCTGCAAACCCGCTCGACCGACAACGACGTCAGTTGCCTGGGCGAAGAAACCTTCATGGTGCTGATGATCAGCCTGTTGTGCTGGCTCGGCGGACGACGCATCCCCATCGATCGCGCAGATTTTCGCCACGGCCGCGTCTCCCTCAGCGACGACCGACTGCTCTGGGGCCCCAACCTGACCTTCGGCACTGAACGCACCGAAATCGAGTTCGCCAGCCATTACCTGCGCCTGCCCGTGGTGCAAGACCTGGCGTCACTCAAAGTATTCCTGCGCACCGCGCCGCAATGGCTGGTGATCCGCTTCCGCAATCAACACGGCCTCGCATCCCAGGTTCACCAACGCCTGCGCAACAGCCATTACAGCCAATGGCCAACCCTGCAGGCCTTCGCCCTCGAACAACACCTGAGCCCCAGCACCTTCCGCCGCAAACTGGAGCGCGAAGGTTGCTCGTATCAGGAGATCAAGGACGAAGTGCGTCGTGGGGTGGCGTTTGAGCAGTTGCGCCATGGCAAGGCGAGCGTGGGCGATATTGCCGAGCAACTGGGGTTTCAGGAAGCGAGTGCGTTTCACCGGGCGTTCAAGAAATGGACGGGGGAGAGCCCGGGGCGGTATCGGGCGCGGTTTCAGGAAAGGGCCGCGAATGGGCCCGATTCAGATCAACTCTAAAACCTGCGCAGATGAGGTTTTATCTGCGACTTCGAGAAACAGCCCACTTTTTCGTATGACAGGGTGGGCTGTTTGTACTCGGATAACCGAGTCTCTGAATTAATCAGTCCAAGGAAATCGATGCAGAATATAGCGGGGTTTGCTGGAGCCGATTCGCTTGGTGCTCAATGTGACGTCATAGGTTTTATAGAGGTGCAGATTCACAGCATTGGGGTTAGGGAGTTCTCGTGCGATGCTTCCATAAATCACCAATCCATCGGCAGTTTTAAATTCGAACGAGCGCTTGTCTGGAAGTGCTCCAATAAATTCACCCGTGAACGTCTCTACGGTTTCCTGAATGTTATCCAGGTTCAGTCGGGCCTTGCTGCGTCGAACCTGTTCGCTATCGGTAAACTGAAATTGCCTGGTGCGGGTGGTCAGCGAGCAAGAAGCATCGTAGCTGG
Source organism: Pseudomonas nunensis (assembly GCF_024296925.1). Classification (NCBI taxonomy): domain Bacteria; kingdom Pseudomonadati; phylum Pseudomonadota; class Gammaproteobacteria; order Pseudomonadales; family Pseudomonadaceae; genus Pseudomonas; species Pseudomonas nunensis. The sequence goes on along the minus strand of NZ_CP101125.1, from coordinate 3,688,795 downwards.
AAAGCTTTCCCAAAAAATCAGAAACGCTGGATATCGCTCTATCGGCAAGCCGTGAAACAGGCTCGGATAACTCTTCGTCACTTTTAGTCGTTGCTTCCAGCAATTCCGCCATCAAATCTATCGCCAGTGACACTGAGGTTGTGCCCTCAATCTCAAGTTGCGTTTGCGCGGGCACTTCTTCCAGCTCGAATCCAAAAGAGCCCAAAGCGGTCCCTGTTATGAGCAACTGATTACTCGAACGGTTTGGGATAGGTCCTTTGTCGGCGAGGGTGCCGGAGATAGAAGCAGCAATTGTGGCAATAGCCTCGCTGAATGCCTGGGTGGCAGCTGCGCCAAATTCGGCTAGAACACCGTGCGTTCCCCAAACAGGCGCGCCACGATAGGTCAGAATGACCTTGGCCGGCTGATAGGTGTCCTGACTATTCGTTTCCAGATACGATTTTGCTTCAGCTATCCGAGAGCGAATGGACATCGCAGAAAGCTTGCTGAGCCCAGGCTTTTCCAGCTGCTTCTCTAGGAAAAGAAGTTCTGCTGATTTATGCAGATATTCATTCCTATTCATGAGTGAGCTCCTTTTTACGAGCCTTCAGCATGGCGATTGCTGCTTGATCCTGGCGTGGGGCAAGATCAACCCGCAGGAAACCCTTCCACTGCTTGGTTCTTCGATGGGACCACATGCTGTACCAGTACGATGTTATTTCTACCAGGCGCTCTGGCGCATCACTGAGAGATTGAACATAAAAATCGACTTTGAATTGATTTTTTATGAAGGACTGATCCTCCCATGTTGCTCCCAATAATCTTAGTTGATCAGGCTGTAAGCAATCGTAGAACTCGTCTCCCTCAAAAGTGAAGGTAACGACATCAATATCTCGGGGTGATCGTTGATCAGAGAGCTCGATGTTCTCTGTGAAACTGCCATCCAACCATTGGAAACCCTCAATCATGCCCATTCTATGAAGCTCAGAACGGTGTGAGAGATAGCCTTCCAAAATAGCACACCGGTCCAGGTTGATAGCGAAGCGCTCCACGAATGCTACTAGATCAACTTGGTAGGGAGATCTGTCCATCCCCGCTGGATTGTGCTCATTGATTGGAGGAATAAGTCCTTGTGGATTCCATTCAGGTATCAATTCTGGCCTCCTTGCATAGCAGCTTAAATGGCAGGCGATCCTCAGCCGCACGTGTGCGTGCGTCAAGCGAACAAACGTTACAGTTCTTTCGCAGCTCCTCTCATCGCTATGCTGAAGTACCATGGCTCATCAACGTCCGTCCTTGCCGAGCCAATCGCCCCATGCCAACCCTTACCCGTTTCGCCGCTCTGCTCGACCAGGCGAGACGCGCCTTGCTGTTGGTCTGGGGCACGTCTCGCGGATTATTCCTCGGCCTGGTGCTGGCCACCCTGATCGCGGGTGTGCTGCCGGCACTCGCTGCCTGGCTCGGCCAGCGCATCGTCGACGCGGTTGTTACCGCCATGCAATTACACGCGCAGCAGGGCAGTGCGCCGTTGTGGCCGGTGGTGCGTTATGTGTTGTTCGAGGCGGGGGTGTTGGCGTTGTTGTCCGGGACGCAACGGGCGTTGTCGGTTCAGCAGTCGCTGTTGCGGGTGCAGTTGGGGCAGAAGGTCAACACGATGATTCTGGAAAAGGCCCAGACGTTGTCGTTGGTGCAGTTCGAGAATTCCGAGTTCTACGACAAGTTGGTGCGGGTCCGGCGCGAGGCTTCGACCCGGCCGTTGGCGTTGGTGATGAAGTCGTTGGGGTTGATCCAGAACCTGATTGTGCTGATCAGTTTCGGTGTGCTGCTGGTGCATTTTTCGCCGTGGGCGCTGGTGTTGCTGGTGGTCGGTGCGTTGCCGGTGTTCTTTGCCGAGGCGCATTTTTCCGGGGATGCATTTCGGCTGTTCACCCGTCGGGCGCCGGAGAGTCGGCAGCAGAGTTACATCGAGACGCTGCTGTCCCACGAGGCCTACATCAAAGAGGTCAAGCTGTTCGGCTTTGCGCCGTTGCTGTTGAAGCGTTATCGCGACACGTTTGCCCGGCTTTACGCCGAAGACCGGCGCCTGACCTTGCGCCGCGATGGCTGGGGTTTTGTGCTCGGGTTGCTGGGCACCGGGGCGTTTTACCTGGCGTATGCGTGGGTGGTGGTGGACACCGTGCACGGCAATATCAGCCTCGGGCAGATGACCATGTACCTGGTGCTGTTCAAGCAGGGGCAAACCGCCGTCAGCAGTAGTCTCAGTGCGATCAGCGGTCTTTACGAGGACGGTTTGTACCTGTCGGCCCTTTACGAATATCTGGCCGAACCGGTGGTGAGCGATAACGGCAGCCTGATCGTGGGCGCAGTGCCCGGCGATGGGCTGCGGCTCGAGAACGTCGGGTTTAAGTATCCGGGGGCCAGTCGCGCGGCGCTGGAAGGCATCGACCTGCATTTGGTGCCCGGTCGCAGCGTGGCGCTGGTGGGAGAAAACGGTTCGGGCAAGACCACGCTGATCAAATTGCTGACCCGGCTCTATCGCCCTGATCAGGGCCGAATTCTGCTGGACGGCAGTGACCTGAATAGCTGGGAAGAAGATGCGTTGCGCCGGCGTATCGGCGTAATTTTCCAGGACTACATTCGCTATCAGTTCTCCGTGGGCGAGAACATTGGCGTCGGCGACACCCTGGCTTTTGACAATGAACAACGTTGGAAAGCGGCGGCCGCCGAAGGCATGGCCGCACCGTTTATCGAAGGGCTGGATCGTGGTTATGCCACGCAACTGGGGCGCTGGTTTGCCGGTGGTCAGGAGTTGTCCGGCGGGCAATGGCAGAAGATCGCGTTGTCCCGCGCCTACATGCGCCGCGACGCCGACATCCTGATTCTCGACGAACCGACTTCAGCCCTCGACCCTGCAGCGGAAGCGGCGGTGTTCGAGCATTTCAGCCAGCACACCCAGGACCGCATGACCCTGCTGATCTCGCACCGGTTTTCCAGTGTGCGCAACGCCGACCACATCATCGTGCTGGACCAAGGGACGATTCTGGAGCGCGGCGATCACGACAGCCTGGTGGCGGCGGGTGGGCGTTATGCGCAGTTGTTCGATTTGCAGGCCCGGGGTTATCGCTAGAACTTACGTCTCTGGCGAACTGCGATTCACCGCGGCGACCTGGGCAGGCTTGGCTTTCATCAGGTTTTCGATGGCTTGGCGATACTGACTGCCACCCAGGCTCATGCTGTTGTTGTGCGTTCCACCGGGAATCAGCAGCAGGCGCTTTGGCTCGTTGGCGGCATTGAACAGCTGCTGGCTGAAGCGCGACGGCATGAACGCATCCGCCAGACCGTGGACCACCAGCAACGGCATGTCGATGTCGGTGATCTTGTCGATGGAATCGAATTTCTGTGACAGCAGCCAGCGCACCGGCAGTGATTTCACTGGCAGGTTGCTGTCGGCCACTTGCGCGACGGCATCGCCCAGTGTGGTGAAGGTGGATTCGATCACCAACCCGCGTACCGGTACTGGGACGTGGTCTTTTTTCGCCTGGGTTGCCAGGTCGGCCGCGAGGTCGATAGCGACCGCGCCGCCTAACGAATGGCCGTAGATCAGGCGTTTGTTCGGGTCTGGTTGCATCGACGTGAAACGCTCCCAGGCGACGCGCGCATCTTCGTAGACGCTGGCTTCCGACGGCAGATCCCCTTTGCTTTGGCCAAACCCGCGATAGTCGATAGCCAGCACCGAATAGCCCATGGCGCGCATTTGCTCGATGCGGAACGCCTGGCCGGTGAGGTTCCAGCGCACGCCGTGCAGATAAAGAATCGACGGTGCATCGCGGCGCGCCGCCGGCCACCACCAGGCATGCAGGTTTTGACCGCCCTTGAAGCTGGCAGGCTTGATGTCGAACTCCTGAACGTCCTGCGGCAAACCGTGATACCAGCCCGCCGTGCCCGGCTCGATACGAAACAGCAACTCGCGCTCTTTGTACTTGAGCACCCCGCAACCCACCGGCAGACCGACGATCAACAGCGCCATGCACAACAACGGCAACCAGCGCCGGCCCAAGCGGCTCATGAGGGTAGAAAACATGCAGCAGTCCAGTCGAACAGGGGAAAGCACGGGTTTTAACAGATGCACGACGGGGATGGGAATTATTTCGACAGTCGTGAGTGTTGCACGGTGTGATGCATAACCCCCGATCCCCTTGTGGGAGCGGGCTTGCTCGCGAAGACGCCAGCACATCCAGCATTGATGTCGCCTGACCCACCGCTTTCGCGAGCAAGCCCGCTCCCACAGTGTTTCCGCGTCGTTCACCCAATCAATGCTCGCCGCCGCCCCCTGTAGGAGCGAGGCTTGCCCGCGAAGGCGGCGGCACAGTCAGCATGGATGTTGCCTGACACTCCGCTATCGCGAGCAAGCTCGCTCCCACAATGGTTCTGTGTCGTTCACTCAATAAATGCTCGCCGCAGTCCCCCTGTAGGAGCGAGGCTTGCCCGCGAAGGCGTCCGGACCATCAGCATTGATGTCGCCCGACCCACCGCTTTCGCGAGCAAGCCCGCTCCCACAGTGTTTCCGCGTCGTTCACCCAATCAATGCTCGCCGCAGTCCCCCTGTAGGAGCGAGGCTTGCCCGCGAAGGCGTCCGGACCATCAGCATTGATGTCGCCTGACCCACCGCTTTCGCGAGCAAGCCCGCTCCCACAGAGGATCCACGTTCGCCTTGGCCCCGCAACGCATTTGCGCAAAGCCGCTCGTCTTTGCCTGTCCACCAATCCAATAAAAAAGATTGAATAATCACATCAAATGTTATTTAAATAACAAAACAACAACGCCGACTCCAGTCCGGCAAGCCGTCACAAGGTGGGATAGCAATGAGCAAGATCGCAGTCATCGGCAGCAATATGGTGGATCTGATCACCTACATCGACCGCATGCCGGCCCAGGGCGAGACGCTGGAAGCGCCGGGGTTTGCCCTCGGTTGCGGCGGCAAGGGTGCCAATCAGGCGGTGGCCGCGGCCAAGCTCGGGGCGGATGTGCTGATGCTGACCAAGGTTGGCGATGACATGTTTGCCGACAACACCCTGGCGAATTTCCAGCGCTTCGGCATCGATACCCGCTACGTGCAGCGCGTCCCCGGCGTATCCAGCGGGGTGGCGCCGATCTTCGTCCAGGCCGATTCCCACAACAGCATCCTGATCGTCAAAGGCGCCAACGCCCACCTGGCTCCGGCAGACATCGACGCCGCTGCGCCAGCCCTGCGTCAATGCTCCCTGATCGTGCTGCAACTCGAAATCAATGTCGAAACCGTCTACCACGCCATCGCCTTCGGTCGCGAACACAACATCCCGGTGTTGCTCAACCCGGCGCCAGCCTTGGCCGGCCTGAGCCGCGAGCACCTGGCGCAACTGGATTTCCTCGTACCCAACGAATCCGAACTGGCGCTGATCAGCGGCCAGACCGTGGATTCGCCCGAGTCCGCGCTGAAAGCCGCGAAAACCCTGGTCGCCAGCGGCATTCGCCACGTGATCGTGACCCTCGGTGAGAAAGGTGCGCTGTACGTCGGCGAGGAGGGCGAATTCCAGATTCCCGGCCTGCAAGTCGCTGCCCGCGACACCACCGGCGCGGGCGATGCCTTCATCGGTTGCTTCATCCAGCGCTGGAGCCGCGATCGCGATATCCGCGCCGCCATGCTCGAAGCAGTGGCCTATTCCGCTTGCTCGGTCACCGGCCTCGGCACCCAGACCTCCTACCCGGATGCCACTGCATTCGCTGAATTCCAGCGCCAGTTCGACGCCTGACGCCGACCCGATTCACCACCTAACGCTCACCCGGAGAACAACAATGACAAAGCCTCCGCTCCAACAGACGCCCGATGGTTTCTACCTGAACCGCACGCCCTGGTTCGCCTTCATCTTGCTGTGCAGCATCTTTGCGCTGTGGGCGGCGGCCGCGAGTATGAACGACGTGCTCATCGCGCATTTCAAGAAAGCCTTCCTGCTCAGCGATTTCCAGACCGCGTTCGTGCAATCGGCGTTTTACCTCGGCTACTTCTTCGTGGCGATTCCGGCGGCGCTGGTGGTGCGGCGTTTCAGTTACAAGACCACCATCCTCATCGGCCTGATGCTCTACATGTTCGGCTGCCTGCTGTTCTTCCCGGCGGCGTCCACCGCCAAATACGGCATGTTCCTGCTGGCGCTGTTCGTGATCGCGGCGGGTCTGTCGTTCCTCGAAACCGCGTGCAACACCTACTCGACGCTGATGGGGCCGCGTGAAACCGGCACCCGCCGCCTTAACATTTCCCAGACCTTCCACCCGTTCGGCGCGATGGCCGGGGTGTACGTCGGCAGTTTCGTGATGTTCAAGGACACCGACGCCACCCGCGAGCAGCTCACGCAAATGAGCGCTTCGGATGCGGCGGTCCAGCAACTGCAAATGATCCAGTCCACCTTGCTGCCGTACAAATGGATGATCGCGGTGCTGGTGTTGATGTTCATCCTGATCGCCATCACCCGTTTTCCGGCGTGCAAAGGCGTGCAAACCGCCACCAAGAAAACCGCCAGCCTTGGCCAGAGCCTTTCGCGGTTGTGGAGTAACAAGCGGTTCACTTTCGGTGTGCTGGCGCAGTTCCTGTACGTCGGTGCACAAGTCGGCGTGTGGAGTTTCACCATTCGCCTGGCCATGCAATTGGGCGGGATGAACGAGCGCAGCGCGTCGTGGTTTTTGCTGACGACCTTCGCCGCGTATTTCATCGGCAAAATGATCGCCAACGTGCTGATGCGCAAAATGCACCCGGCCAAGGTTCTGGCGATATACGGCGTGCTGTGCATTGTGTTGCTGGCCTACACCATCCTCGTGCCGAACATCACCGCAGTCTATGCAGCGGTCGGTGTGAGCGTGTTCCTCGGCCCATGCTGGCCGACCATTTATGGCCTGACCATCGACGGCCTCGGTGAAGACACCGGCGTCGGCGGTTCGCTGCTGGTGATGAGCATCGTCGGTGGCGGGGTGATCCCGATCTTCCAGGGCCTGCTGTCCGATTACAGCGGCGGCAACATGCAACTGGCCTACAGCGTGCCGTTGTTGTGCTTCATCGTGATCGTCGCTTACGCCGTGCGTTGCCTGCGTCATTCCGCCAGCGAAACGGCACCCGTTGGTGCGGCGGTGACCTCATGAGCACGCGGATCAATCTTTATCCGGCGCTGTTTGGCGAGGCACCGAAGACGTTGCTGGAGTCCGAACAATTCAGCGTCAGCGCCAGCGTTTATCCCAGCGGCGTACTGGCACTGGAAATGAGCAACAGCCGCGGAAAACTGGTGGTGCTGCCGTATCAGGGCCAGATGATCTGGGACGCCGTGTTCGACGGTTGCGACCTGACCATGAGCAACCTGTTTAGCCAACCCAGACCGAGTCCGACAGTGATCGGCACCTACGGCTGTTTCATGTTCCACAGCGGCCTGCTGCGCAACGGGTGCCCGACGCCCGAGGACGACCATCCGCTGCACGGCGAAATGCCCTGCGCGGCGATGGATCGTGCCTGGCTGGAAGTCGGTGAAGACAGCGCCGGAGCGTTCCTGCGCCTGGGTGGCGAGTACGAATACGCCCAGGGTTTTGGCGACCGTTATCTGGCCAGCCCGAGCGTCACGTTGCGTGCCGATTCAGGCCTGTTCGATATCGCCATGCACGTGACCAACCTGGCCGGCAAACCCATGGACCTGATGTACATGGCGCACATGAATTACGCCTACGTCGAGGGCGCGCGATTTGTCGAACCATTGGGCTTTGAACAGGTGCGGTTGCGCAGCAGCGTGCCGGCCCACGTCAAGCCGACGCCGGTCTGGAGCCGCTACATGGAGCAATTGGCGCTGGAGCCGGAACAGTTCCGTTGCCTGGATCGTCCGGAGCTGTACGACCCGGAGATTGTGTTTTTCTTCGACGGCGTGCACGCCGATGCCAATGGCGATGCGCATTTCCTGCTGAGTCATCCGGACGGCGCAGCGTTCTACACGCGCTATCGCCCCGACCAATTCGACCACGCCGCACGCTGGATCCTGCACAACGCCGATCAGCAAGTGGCGGCATTTATCTTGCCCGCCACTTGCGAGCCGGAAGGCTATCGCGCCGAGTCCGCCAAGGGGCATGTGCGCGCATTGGCGGCGGGGGAGACGGCGTCGTTCAAAGTCACCACCGGTTATCTGAACAAGGCCGAGCAACAGGCCCTGATCAGATAATCAGCTGTGCACCGCTGGCGGCGATGGCGTCGCGATAGGCCTTGGGGATTTTCTTGTCGCTGACCACGTACTGGAAATCCTCAAGGGCGGCGAAATGCGCAGTGCGCACCGTGTCGAACTTGCTGTGATCGGCCAGCAGTAACCGTTGCTGGGCCTGGCGCAGGACCTTCTGCTTGACCTCCACTTCATTGAAGTTGAAGCAGGTCACGCCGAAGTCCTGGCTGACCCCGGCGGCGGACACAAAGGCCCAGGTCAGGCGCACGCCATCGAGGATCCCGGTTTCAGTGGTGTTCTCGAACACCTGGTTCTTGCGATGGAACGTGCCGCCGCAAACCACGATGTGGCAATTGGGTTTTTGCGAGAGCTTGAGCAACACGTTGAGGGAGTTGCACACGGCGGTGAATTCGAGCTCGTCGGGGATGAAATCCACCACGAATGGCGTGGTGGTGCCGCAGTCGAAAAATACCGTGTCGCCGGGCTGGATAAACCGCGCGGCGAGTTTGCCGATGCGGCGTTTCTCCTCGACATGCCGGGTGTCCTGTTCGGCCACGCGGTAATCGCCGGGTTCGTTGCCGTCGTGGATTTTGGTGATATAGCCGCCGAGCAGGCGCAGATGGTCGGTGTACTTGCTCAGGTCGCGGCGCAGGGTCATCTCCGATACATCCAGCAATGCCGCCATTTCGCGCAGGTGAATGGCGCTCTGGTCTTGCAGGGCTTGTTGAATCAGCTTGAGACGCTCGGCTTTTTTACTGTCCACAGGCATTCCGGGGTTGATTGTTGATGTTATTTAAGTAACATTAATTGTGAGTTTTGTAACGTTTTTGCGCAAATGATCCTCGATTGTGGCGCAGGGGCATTTGAATATACAAACAGGAGTTTTTGCGATGGCCCATCTCCCACCCCAGGCACTGGCGCAGTACATCGATCACACCTTGCTGGCGCCGGACGCCAGCCGCGAACAAATCGCCACCCTGTGCCGCGAAGCTGCGGAACATGGCTTCTATTCGGTGTGCGTGAATTCCGGGCAAGTGCCCCACGCCGCGCAGTGCCTGACCGGGCACAGCGTCAAGGTTTGCGCGGTAGTTGGCTTCCCGCTGGGCGCCGGGCTGAGCGACACCAAGGCCTTTGAAGCCGAGCGAGCGATTGCCGCCGGCGCGGGCGAGATCGACATGGTGTTGAACATCGGCTGGTTGAAGGACGGTTTGTTCGCCGAGGTTCAGGACGATATCGCCCAGGTCAAACAGGCCTGCGGCAATGTGCCGTTGAAAGTCATCCTGGAAACCTGCCTGCTCACTGACGCGGAAAAAGTGAAGGCCTGCGAGATCTGCCGCGAGCTGAACGTCGCGTTCGTCAAGACCTCCACCGGTTTCAGCCGCAGCGGCGCCACCGTCGAAGACGTGGCCCTGATGCGCCGCACCGTGGGCCCGATCATCGGCGTGAAAGCCTCGGGCGGCGTGCGCGATTACCCGACCGCCGTGGCGATGATCGAGGCCGGCGCGACCCGTCTGGGCAGCAGCTCCGGCATCGCGATCATCGGTGGAGCACTGGCGGCGGGCGAGGGCTACTGAGTCAGCGCAGCGCCAACTGCGGCGCCTCCGCGGGTTCGACGGATTGGCACAGGGCTCCCGGGATCCGCTGCTCCAGCGGCGCATTCTCCAGAAGCTGGACGGGCAGCAAGCAACGGCTCTTTTGTCCTTGTGCCATGAACTGCATCTGCGTAAGGGGCCGGGACAGAAAATAGCCTTGGGCTTCGTGGCAACCATAGTGGGAAATCAGCGCCAGGCACTGGAAATCCTCGATGCCCTCGGCGACGGTGCGGTAACCCAGGTCCCTGGCCAGTTGCAGAATGGAGCGGGCGATGATCTGGTTGCGCAGGCTGCCAGGCAGGTCCGTCACAATCGACCTGTCGAGCTTGATTATGTTGGCCGGGATTTCGTGCAAGTAGGCAAAGTTGCTGTAGCCGGTGCCGAAATCATCGATCGCCACGTCCATGCCCAGCTCGCGTATTCCCTTGAGTTGCTGGATCACATGCGGGTTGGACCGGATCCATTCGCCCTCGGTGATTTCGATTTCCAGACGATGCGGCTCGATGTTGAAGCGCTTGCAGGCGAGCCTGAGAATTTCCCCGATGTCCTGGTCATCAAAATCCTTGGGTGAGAGGTTGATCGAAACCCGGCATTCGACATCGTCCCAAAGCGCCATCGTGCTCAGCGTTTGATCAATCACCCAATGCGTAACCCGCTGAATCAAGCCATTGCGTTCGAGCACCGGAATGAACTCTGCCGGGGACACTGCGCCCAATTGCGGATGGTTCCAGCGCAGCAAGGCTTCGGCGCTGATCCGACGACCGTCCAGCAGGCTGAAACGCGGTTGGAACATCAGGTACATCTGATCCGTGGTCAGCGCGCGGTCGACGTCCCTGGCCAGCGCAAACGCGCGACGCCACGCGCAGTCCCGCGCGACATCATAGAGTCCCCAATAGGTGTTGGCCTGACGGGCCGATTCCACGGCGTGCATGGCCTTGCGCAACAGGTCGGCGTGGGACTGCGCATCGTGATCGAAGATCACCATGCCGGCGCGCGGCGAAGGACTGGTCAGGGCGCTGTCCGATTGCGTCATGCAGCGCAAGCGGTCGATCAGTCGGTGAACGAACAACTCATAGTCTGGCATCGTGGCCGGCAACATGAAGCAGAACTGCCGATCATTGACGTGGTACGCACAGCTGATACCCACCAGGCTTTTTTTCAGGTGCAGGGCAATATCGAGCATGATCGACTGCAGCGCACCGGCCCCAAGCTCCAAAGCCATTTCATGGCGTCGGTGCGAATCGAGGGCATCGATCAGCACCAATACCCGTTGTTCCGTACCGGCTTGCAGGCCCAAATCATGGAGGTCGGCAAAAAACCGCCGCTGATTGGGCAGGCCACTGACCGGGTCATGGCAGTCGGTGAGCTGCCGTTGTTCGATCTGCGCCATCACCATCTCTGCCAGATCCTGCAACACCAGGCGCTCGTCATCGCTGAGCTGCTTGGGTTCTTTGTCGATGATGCACAGGCTGCCGATGGCGTGTCCCGACCGGGTGCGCAGCGGGGCTCCGGCGTAGAAGCGGATACCGTCGGGCGCAGTCACCAGCGGGTTGGCGCAAAAACGCAGATCGCGTGAAGCGTCCTGAACGTGGAGCACCTCGGCTTCGCAAATGGCGTAAGCGCAGAACGACTGGTCTATAGGGGTTTCGTCCCGGTCAAAACCGATTCGCGCCTTGAACCACTGGCGATCTTTCTCCACCAGCGAAATCAGGACCGTAGGGACTTTGAAATAGGCGGCGGCCAGGCGGCAGATCCGGTCGAAGTTTTCCGACTCTGCGGTTTTCAGCCATTCCAGGGCTTGTACTGCTTCCAGGCGAATTTTTTCCGAATGATGATCATGCATGTGTTGCTCCTGGAGCGATCGCCTGGGTGATGTCAATATAGTGTCTCGTATTACGACTTTTCTTGTACATTAAAAGTTCTGTGTACAACTAATTATTTGTTGAGTGGCCGGTATAGAGCGATGAGCGGTTGTTTGTGTGAAAAGGTTGTACAAGTTTTTCCCAATAAAAAGCCCGGGTTCTGAAGGTCAGAAACCGGGCAGGGGAGACGCGTTGAATGTCAGTTCATCTGCAACACGATCTTGCCGATGTGATCGCCTGCTTCCATCCGCGCATGAGCCTGCGCGGCGTCGGTGAACGGGTAGACCCTGTCGATCATTGGCAGGCAACGCCCGGCGGACAGCACCGGCCAGACGTATTCGTACAACCCTTGGGCGATGGCGGCTTTCTCTTCCCGGGTGCGCGAGCGCAGCAGTGAGCCGGTGATGATCGCGCGCTTGGCCATGATCGCCAGCAAGTCGACGCCGTCGGCGTGAGCGCCGCCGAGGAAGCCGAGCATCACCAGTCGGCCTTCCATCGCCAGCGCGGCCACGTTGTTGTTGAAGTACGAGCCACCCATGATGTCGAGGATCACGTTGACGCCTTTGCCGCCGGTTTTCTCGGCGATGACCTGGGCGAAATCCTGATCGCGGTAGTTGATCGCCTTGGCCCCGAGCTTGCGAATCGCCTCGCACTTTTCTTCGCTGCCAGCGGTGGCGAATGCTTCAACGCCGAACTCGCGGCAGAGCATCAGCGCGGTGGTGCCGATGCCGCTGGTGCCGCCGTGAATCAAGGCACGCTGGCCTTTGCTCGCGCCGCCCATTTCGAACAGGTTGGCCCAGACCGTGAAGAAGGTTTCCGGGATGGCGGCGGCCTGAATCCAGTCCATGCCGTCGGGGATCGGCAACGTCTGGCTGGCCGGGGCGACGCAATATTGCGCGTAGCCGCCGCCGTTGGTCAGGGCGCAGACCTTGTCGCCCAGCACAAACTCACTGACGCCTTTGCCGATGGCCACGACTTCGCCGGCCACTTCCAGGCCGGGGATCAGGCTCATGCCAGGTTTCATCGGGTACTTGCCGGCGCGCTGGAGCACATCCGGGCGATTGACCCCGGCGGCGTGCACGCGGATCAGCACTTCACCGGCGGCCACGGTGGGCATGGGCACATCGCGAGGTTTCAAGACCTCGGGGCCGCCGGGTTCGGTGATTTCGATCAGGGTCATGGTTTGCGGCAGGGTCATTTTTGGGTTCCTGTGGTGAAAGGGATTTGTAAATGGGATCGCCTGAGCAATCGAATAATTCAGTGTGGGAGCGAGCCTGCTCGCGAAAGCGGTGTGTCAGCCACCTTTTATGTTGGATGGGCCGCCGCTTTCGCGAGCAAGCCCGCTCCCACAGGGGATTGGGGGTTGTTGAATAAACGCATCGCCAACTCCAAAACCAATGCCACAACAATGGCCCCAGCCGCGATCACAAACAACAGCGCGTGATGCCCGCCAGTGGCATTGAAAATCGCCGAGTAGGCAAACCCGGTCAGCGCCTGGAATGTGGCGAACGATACCGTGGCGCGGCTCCAGGCGATTTGTTGCTGATGGTGATTGGGCACCAGTTCATGCACCCGGGCCAAGGCCAGCGGCACGATGCCCGGCGGGAACGAGCCGAGGATCACGGCGAGCAACGCCAAGGCCAGGAACGAATTGGAAACCGCCAGCAAACCCAAGGCAATCGCCTGCACCACCAGCACGATCCTAATGCTCAACCGCGCGCCGAGTTTGTCCGCCAGAAAACCGTAGCTCACCGGCCCGACAATCGCCCCCAGGCCATACATGACCCAAATCAGCGCACCCACATGCGCCCCGGCACCGAGGCCGCGAGCGACGAAATCCACCAGGAACACCATTGCCGGCACCAGGCCCGCCGCCATGAAAGCGTATTGGGCGAACAGCAGGTAAAGAGCGGGCGGGGTTGACGATTTCACGCTGTCATTGTGAGCTGGCGCGGCGTGCTGCGGGGTCGAGGTCGGCCAGCCAAACCAGCTCGCTGCGGTCAGCACCAGCGCCAGCGCACCGAGCCCGAACCAGGTGTTCTGCAAACCCAGGCTCAGCAGCGGCGGAACAATCGTCCCCGAGCCGGCAATGCCCAAGCCGATGCCAAGAAAAATCGCACCGCTGGCCAGGCCTCGACGGGACACTGGAACATGCGGCAACACGGTCGCCGCCACCAGCACCATGATCGCGCCGCCAGCAACGCCCGACAGCAAACGCCAGCCGAAGAACCAGCTCACCGACAAGGGAAAGCCACAGGCGAAAAACGACAGCGTCACCGCCAGCATCATCAGGCGCAGGGCGCTGCTGTTGCCTATCCGGCGGGCCATTGGATGACCGATCAGCGCGCCGATCAGGTAACCCACCAGATTGGCGGCGCCGAGGTACACCACGTCACTGGCGGAAAACCATTGCGCCTGGATCAACGAAGGAATCAACGGCGTATAAGCAAAACGCGCCAGGCCGATGCTGACCAGACTGGCGCAGAGGCCGGCAAAGATCGGCAGCCAAATGGCCCTGGGTGAGGTGGTCGATGTGCTGTGCATGAGAGCAGTCCTGTGAGGTTATCTCTGGCCTCCAGCCTACCGAGAATGATTGATGCAGTATTGCAGCGATTTCGCGCTACAGTGATGCATATATGCATCGCAGGGGTACGGTATGAATTGGGATGACGCACGGGTGTTTCTGGCGGTGTGCCGCGAATCCACGTTGCGCGGTGCGGCGCGGGTGCTGGGGGTCGATCAGGCCACGGTCGGGCGACGGGTCACGGCGCTGGAAAAATCCTTGAGCGCGACGCTGTTCCTGCGTACTTCCGAAGGCTATGCGCTGACGGCGGTGGGCGAAGCGGCGTTGCAAGCTGTGGAAAAAATGGAGGTGTCGGCGCTGGACCTGCAACGGCAGATCCAGGGCCTGGATGATCGGCTGACCGGCACGGTGCGGGTCAGCACCACGGATTCGCTGGCCATCGATTTTCTGATCCCGGCAATTGCCCGATTGCACGACAAACACCCGGATGTGCAGGTGCAACTCGATGCCTCTACGCAAATGATCAGCTTGGCCAAGCGCGAAGCCGACATCGCGGTGCGCAATGCGCGGCCGGACAACCCGGACCTGATCGCCCGGCGCATTGCGCGCTGGCCGGTGGGATTGTTCGCTTCCCGAGGTTATGTCGACGCTCACGGCGTGCCCGAGCCGGGCTCGGCGTTTGAAGGGCATGATTTGGTGGTGTATCAGCCGTATCTGGCGGGCAACAAGGAGATGACGCTGGTCTCGGAACCGCTGACCCGTGGACGGATTGTGTCGAGCCTGGGGTCCGGGCTGCTGGTGCGTCGATCCATTGCGGCGGGGATCGGGGTGGGCGAGATTCCGGTGTACATGGGTGAGCGGGACGGGCTGGTCCGGTTGTGGCCGGAACGCACGCGACCGGTGCCGTATGACGTATGGCTGGTGACCCACGCCGATTTGCGGCACACGGCGCGGGTGAGGGCGGTGATTGATGAGATTGTGGCGGGGTTTTCCGGTACAGGCGAGTAGCCCGTAGCCCTGTAGCAGCTGTCGAGCCCCGGCGAGGCTGCGTTCGGCGGCGAAGCCGTCGTCAATCCGGCTACCTCGGTGTACCTGAAACACCGCGATGGCTGATTTGACGACGGCTTCGCCGCCGAACGCAGCCTCGCCGGGGCTCGACAGCTGCTACGGGGGCATGTGGTTGTTATGGCATTTCCGGCAATTCCTGCGGCCGCAAGTCAAACACCAACACCTCCGAATCCACGCCATTGCTCAGCGTGAGCACCTGTTCTTCACGAACCCGTACACCATCGCCTTCCTGCAACTGCACGCCGTTCAGCTCAACACTGCCACGAGCCACATGCACATAGGCGTAACGATTGGCCGCGAGTTCCAGGGTCGCGCTTTCCTTGCCGTCGAACAGCCCGGCGTACACCCGCGCATCCTGGCGTACCGACAGCGAACCCTTGGCCCCATCCGGGGAGATGATCAACTGCAGGCGACCGCGTTTTTTCTGGGTACTGAAGTGCTCTTGCTGATAACGCGGTTTGGCGCCGCTGACTTCCGGCACGATCCAGATTTGCAGGAAGTGCACGCCACGGGTGGCCGAGTGGTTGTACTCGCTGTGCGCCACGCCACTACCGGCGCTCATCAGTTGCACATCGCCGGGACGGATCACCGAACCGGTGCCCAGGGTGTCTTTGTGTTCCAGTGCGCCTTCGAGCACATAGGAGAAAATCTCCATGTCCCGGTGCGGGTGCTGGCCAAAGCCTTTGCCGGCCGCCACGCGGTCATCGTTGATCACCAACAAGTCGGAAAAACCCTGTTCTTTCGGGTTGCGATAGTTGGCGAAGGAAAAGGTATGGAACGACTTCAACCAACCGTGATTGGCGGCGCCGCGATCCGAGGCTTTGCGAAGGGTCAGCATGATGAAATCTCCTGTCAGGACGTGAATTCGTCCGAGTGAGGAGAAGGTTAATGTTTACCGATCGATGCAAAAAGTAGATGGAAATTGAAATACTGTCCCTTTCAGGTTGACAGTTTGTGCGGGCGATCACGCATTCTTATCCGACACCTTCGCCGTACTTGGCCATAATGCACAACACACAACCCTGTGGGAGCGGGCTTGCTCGCGAAGGCGTCGTGTCAGTCGACATCTGCTTTGGCGGACCCACCGCTTTCGCGAGCAAGCTCGCTCCCACAGGGGTTTTGTGTTCAGCAAGCAGACCTTCTTATGACTTCAATGATGTTGATCCCATGAAAACCGTGGCAATGGTGCTGTTCCCCAACTTTCTCCTGCTCGACATGGCCGGGCCGATGGAGGTGTTTTCCATCGCCAACCGTTACCTCAAGCCGGCCGACCACTATGTGTTGTCGATGATCGGTACCGAGCACGGTCCTCTTCGCGCCTCCAATGGCGTCGGCGTTCAGGCCGACCTGCATATCGATCAGGCCAGCGAGCCCTACGACTTGTTGCTGATCCCTGGCGGTCCCGGCGCCTATAACGACAAACCGCAACCCTTGCTGGACTGGCTGCGCGGCGCCGTGACCCGTGCCGGACGTTATGGCTCGATCTGCACCGGCGCGTTCGTGCTCGGGCATGCCGGGTTGCTCGACGGTTATCGCGTGACCACTCACTGGCACTACACCGAACGGCTGATCAAAGGCTTTCCCAAGGCGATGGTCGAGACCGATCAGATCTACGTCGAGGATCGCCAACTCATCACCTCCGGCGGGGTCACCGCCGGCATCGACCTGGCCTTGGCGATTGTCGCTCAGGACCATGGCAAGAAAGTCGCGCAGGACGTGGCCAAAGTGCTGCTGGTGGTGATGAAACGCCAGGGCGGGCAGGCGCAGTTCAGTCCGTTGATGGCGACGGTCGCGCCCCAGGAAACGCCGATCACGCGTGTGCAGAACTACGTGCTGGAACACCTCGATGAAGCCTTCAGCATCGAACGCATGGCGAGCTTGGCGAACATGAGCTCGCGGCACTTCGCGCGTCTGTTTGCGCGAGAGGTGAACATGACGCCGATGGAATTCCTGCAAAGTGCGCGCATCGACCACGCTCGCAATCTGCTGGAAACCTGCGATGCACCGCTCAAGACCGTGGCCTACAAAAGCGGCTTCGGCAGCGTGCGGCACATGCGCTTTCTGTTCAGTGAAAAACTCGGCCTGACCCCCGCGCAGTACCGCGAACAGTTCAGCTAGAGCGCTTGTGGCTGTATTGCGCACCGTGATGTCCGTACTGCTCACCGCGCGGACGTTGTACGGTCACGGATGCCTGCCAAGATAGCTGTGAATGTTTTGCAATGGAGGTGCGGGGACCTGGATAGACGGCGCAACGGATGTTTCAAACCTTGAGCCCGGCCAGGTTTCAGCGCGTGAACGTGCATGAACAGCCTCAGAGATTTAACCAGCGATGCGGTGCTGCGGTTCGGCCCCTACGCGTTTCACCCCAGCCAACGCCTGATCCTTGAAGGTGATCGGCCGCTGCGCATGGGGGGCCGGGCGCTGGATATTTTGCAGGTGCTGCTTGAGCGCGCCGGCGATGTGGTCAGCAAGGACGAATTGATCGCCCGGGTCTGGCCGACGTCGGTGGTCGAAGAGATCAACCTGCGCGTGCACATCGCCGCCCTGCGTCGGGCACTCGGCGATGGCCAGAACGGCGCGCGCTATATCGTCAATATCCCACAGCGCGGCTACAGCTTTATCGCCCCGGTGCAGCGCACGCTGGAAGCGACGCCGGTGTTCATCGACAGCGTGCACGCGCCCCAGCACAACCTGCCTGCGCGACTCACGCCGGTCATCGGTCGCGACTCAATCGTTGGCAGCATCGTGCGCCAGTTGCCGGTTCGGCGATTCATGACCCTGACCGGCCCGGCCGGCATCGGCAAGACCACCGTAGCGTTGCGCGTGGCCGAATTGCTGCTGCAGCACTACCGCGACGGCGTCTGGTTGATTGACCTGGCGAGCCTCGACGATCCGGCGCAAGTGGCCGATTACCTGACCAACAGCCTGCCATTCGACACGGGTCTGACCTCTCGGCATGCCTTGTTGGTGCTCGACAATTGCGAGCACCTGCTCAAACGCTGCCGCACCCTGGTGGACGACTTATTGGCCATGGCACCACGTTTGTCGATCCTGGCCACCAGTCGCGAACCGCTGCTGGCCCGGGACGAAAGCGTTCTGCGGTTGCCTCCCCTGGCGGTGCCGCCGGCCTCGGCGTTGTACAGCGTCGCCGAAACCATGAGCTACTCGGCGGTGCAACTGTTCGTCAGCCGCGCCCGCGCACGCCAGCAAGGTTTCACCCTGCGCGAACAAGACCTCAACGCCGTGCGCGACATCTGCCGCAGGGTCGACGGTCTGCCCCTGGCCATCGAATTGGCGGCGGCGCAGATCGATGCATTGGCGCTGGTGGGGCTGCAAGCGCAACTGGACAACTGCTTACAGCTGCTGACCCAGGGCCGTCGCACCGCCGTGCCGCGCCATCAAACCCTGAAAGCCGCGCTGGATTGGAGCTACGAACGCTTGAGCCCGCTGGAGCAAATGGTCTTGCAGCATTTGGCGGTGTTCAAAATGGGTTTCACTCTCGATGCGGCGATTGGCGTGATCAGTAGCGCCGTGCTGCCGCCCATGCACCTGTTGGCCATCGTGGAACGCCTGGTGCGCAAATCGCTGCTGTCGGTCGAACAGGCCAACGTCACGCCCCGTTATCGCTTCCTCAACACCACGCGCACCTATGCCTTGGAGAAACTCGAAAACAGCGGCCACCTGCGTGCACTCGAACGCAGTCATGCGCAGTACACCAGCAGGGCACGCTGGTTCTCAGGCGTGCCATTGGCCGCTGAGTTCGTCGAGTAAACGCCGGACTTTCGTCAGGTCCGGCGTGGCGAAGCCCTCAGTGAATCGCCCGTAAATCGGCGCCAGCAACTCATAAGCTCGCTGAAAATGTCCCTGACCCTGCCAAAGCCGCGCCAGTGAAGTCGCACTGCGCAACTCCCAGGCCAACGCCCCTTGCTCACGCGCCACCCCCAGCGCTTTAAGCAACACCGCTTCCCCCCTGTGGGAGCGAGCTTGCTCGCGATGGCGTCCTTCCAAACAACCCACTCCTGATAAATTCTCCTCAGCCAACAAAGCCTCCCCCCTAGCCCGAAAAATCTCCGCCGCACTCCAACCCGCCGCACCACTTTCAGCGCGCTCCAACAACCCCTCATCCACAAAACTGCCGTCCAGCGTCACCATAATCTCTTTCACCAGCCCGACACTCGGCTGCGCAGGTCCCTCGACACCATCAATCACCCGCGCGTATTGCCGCGCCCAGTTGTAGAACAGCAGCACCGAATGCTTTTGCGCTTGCTCCAACAACAGTCGTACCAGATCGCGGGCGGTGGTGAGGTCGCCGTTGTACTGGGCGATCAGGCAACCGGACAGCGCCAGGGTGTAGCAGATGGACGTGCCGTGGTTGATCTGGATCGCGATGTCCAACGCCTGGCGCGCAGTACGCCAAGCCTGTTCCGGAAGGCCTTGCAGCCAGAGGATCCGCGCCAGAATCGTCAATGACGCGACGCTCTGGTCGTACTGCACGCCGAAGCCGTGGGTGAAGCGGTTGAGGTGCCCACTCTGGGCCATGCGCTGGATGACCTGCTCGGCATCCACCCGCGCCTGGTGCTGATTCCCGCAAAAGTGCAGGGCCAGGACGCGCAAG
Organism: Pseudomonas nunensis; assembly: GCF_024296925.1. Lineage (NCBI taxonomy): Bacteria > Pseudomonadati > Pseudomonadota > Gammaproteobacteria > Pseudomonadales > Pseudomonadaceae > Pseudomonas > Pseudomonas nunensis. The sequence continues at coordinate 3,668,942 of NZ_CP101125.1, read as the reverse complement.
CGATGAGCGCTCAGCGCCAGCACCGCGTCGCCGTGCAGGCCCAATCGGTCGAATTGCCGGGTTTGCTCCAGGGCCATTTGATAGTTGCCGCTACAGAGATTGACCGCCATGTGCCCGGACACCGCGCGCAACTGACCGGCGACATCCTCGCAGTGTTCGGCGAGGGTTCGGGCGCTGACAAACGCGTCGACGGTTTCAGCGCTGCCACCCTGGGCGTGGTAGCAGGAACTGCCGAGGGCCAGCTTGAGGGCCATGGTCAGGCGAGGGCAGGGCGCGGGGCTGGCCGCCAGCAACGCCAGGGCCCGGCGTACATAGAGCCCGTGCTCCTTGAGCAGTGACAGCTCCTGCCACAGCGGTGTCGAGCTGGCGGTCAAGCGAATCGCCAGGTCCTGCGGGCCGTTGGCGTTCAAACCCCATTCGAGGGCGACGCGAATGTCCTCCAGACCTCGGGCGTATCGCTCGATCCACAGGTGCGTGGGGGTTTGTTCCCAATCGTTCTGGGCCTGGTGCATCAAGGCCAGGCAGCGCTCGGCATGCCGTTGGCGGGTGCCCGACAGTTCGCCCGCCAGATGCAGTTTTTCCAGGGCATAGCTGCGAGTGGTGTCCAGCAGCCGATAGAACACCTCGTCGTCACCGACTTCCACGTTCAGTAAAGATTTGGCCACCAGTTGCGTGATCGAGGCGAACACCTCGCCGGGCTCGATGGATGTGCCGACGATCACCGCCGCTGCCGATTCCAGGGTGAAACTGTCGCGGAATATCCCCAATCGACGCAGGCAGGTTTGCTCGCAGGCACTGAGCAGCTCAAAGCTCCAGTCGAGTGTCGCGCGCAGGGTTTGATGGCGGCCCAAGGTGGTTTGGCTGCCTTGGGTCAGCAGGCGAAAACTGCCTTGCAGTTGCGTGTGTAATCCACTGATGCCGAGGTCGGCGACTTGCGCCGCCGCCAGTTCGATGGCCAGCGGAATACCGTCCAGGCGCTGGCAGATATCAATCGCCAGCGGCAACTCTGCATCACTCAGTTCGAAACTGTCGTGGCTGGCCATCGCGCGCTCGACGAACAATTGCAGCGCGGAAAAACTCAGGGCCTGGGCGCGGTCGAGCACGGCAATGGGCGGAGGGCAGTCGAGGGATTCCAGGCGTTGCACGTATTCGCCTTCGGCCCGCAGGCTCTCGCGGCTGGTGGCCAGGATATGCACCTGTGGCGCACCGCGCAGGATGCTTTCACACAGCAGCGCGATCGCGTCGAGCAAGTGTTCGCAATTGTCGATCACCAGCAGCATTTGCCGTTCGCGCAGGAACGCCGCCAAGCCGCTCGTCGGCTCGCCGTCGTGCAGGGCCAGGTCCAGCAGCGTCGTCAGGTGCGCGGTAATCATCCCCGGGTCGTTGATCGGCGCCAGGTCCAACAGGCGAATGCCGTCGCGGTAGTGTCCGATCAACTGCTCGGCCACCCGCAAGGCCACGGTGGTCTTGCCGATGCCGCCGGGCCCGACCAGGGTGATGAAACGTTGGCGGGCGAGTTGCGTCACCACGCTGTCGACCAAATGCTGGCGCCCGATCATGCGTGTGCGACGCACCGGCAAGTTATGCCGACGCGGTTCGGGCACCCCATTGTCAGGATGTGGCCCGGCGGCCTCCAGGGAAAACGGCGCGACAAAACTGTAGCCGCGCTGCGCCACGGTGACGATGAAACGCTGGCCGGCCTGACCGTCGCCGAGCGCCTTGCGCAGTGCCGCCATGTGCACCCGCAAATTGATGTCTTCGACGACGCTTTTCGGCCAAACCCCGGCGATCAATTGCTGCTTGCTGACCACATTCCCGGCGTGCTCCAGCAGGATCAACAGAATGTCCATGGCGCGCCGGCCCAGGCGCAAAGGCTGGTCGCCTTCGAGGATCAGACGTTGTCCGGGATAGATCCGGTAAGGGCCGAAAAGTACGGCCTGTTCGGGGGAAAGGGTCAACGGGTCACTCCTGCTTGCATCCGTCTAGATCGCGGTTTCCGAGCATATTCCTAAGGATTGTCGATCAACGCAATGACGGCTCGACTGACTGCCAGGTGTTCACTGCGACTGTCGCGTTCGCAGTGGGGGTCGCTGCTGTGTATTTATTGCGCTCGAGTGTGACAAAAAGCACGGCGGGGCGCTGGGCGCGGTTTTGAAAATTAACAACGTTTAACTCGTCGAGACTCTGGTCTACGCCCAAAACTCTGGAGCTTCAAGTCCAACGAAGACCGGTGTCTTCGCGCTGCAAAGGAATGGACACCTCTGGAGGATGCCGGAATGAGCGATGTGGTGGTGGTCTATCACAGTGGATACGGGCACACCCGAGTCATGGCCGAAGCCGTGGCGCTGGGCGTGGAACGACACTTGGGCAGCACCTGTCGGCTGATTGCGGTGGAAGACGTCGAGACCCAGTGGGAGTACCTGCACCGGGCCGACGCGATCATCTTCGGCGCACCGACTTACATGGGCAGCGCCTCGGCAGCCTTCAAAGGATTTATGGAAGCCACGGCGGCGTTCTACCTCGCCCAACCGTGGCGCGACAAACTCGCCGCCGGGTTCACCAACTCCGGCTGCCTGTGCGGCGACAAACTCAACACCTTGCTGCAAATGGCCGTGTTCGCGGCCCAGCATTCGATGATCTGGGTCGGCCTCGACGTGTTACCGGCACGCAGCGGCACCGGCCTGTTCGATGGGCAACTCAATCGCCTCGGCAGCTCCCTCGGGGCCATGGCCCAGTCGAATGTCGAGCAATCCCCCGACGATGCGCCGCCGCCCGAGGACCGTTGCACCGCCGCGCTTCTGGGCGAGCGGGTCGCGCGTCTGGCCGAACGTCTGCATCACACCCCGATTTGAAACATCCCCCCAAAAAGGAGCACGCCACATGAGCACATTCACCACCCGCGACGGCACCGAGATTTACTACAAGGACTGGGGCACTGGTCAGCCGATCGTCTTCAGCCACGGCTGGCCGCTGAACGCCGACAGCTGGGAATCGCAGATGATTTTCCTTGCCTCCAAGGGCTATCGGGTCATCGCCCACGACCGTCGCGGTCATGGCCGCTCCAGCCAGCCATGGTCGGGCAACGACATGGACACCTACGCCGACGACCTCGCGCAATTGATCGAGTTACTGGACCTGAAAGACGCGGTGCTGTTCGGCTTCTCCACCGGTGGCGGCGAAGTGGCGCGTTACATCGGTCGCCACGGCACCGCTCGCGTTGCCAAGGCCGGACTGATTTCCTCGGTGCCGCCGCTGATGCTCAAGACCGAAGCCAATCCGGGTGGCTTGCCTCTGGAAGTGTTTGACGGGATTCGTCAGGCTTCGCTGGTGGACCGTTCGCAACTCTACAAAGACCTCGCCGCCGGCCCGTTCTTTGGCTTCAACAAACCCGATGCCAAGCCTTCGCAAGGCATGATCGACTGGTTCTGGCTGCAAGGCATGACCTCGGGCCACAAGAACGCCTATGACTGCATCAAGGCTTTCTCGGAAACCGACTTCACCGAAGACCTGAAGAAATTCGACGTGCCGACGCTGGTGGTGCATGGCGATGCGGATCAGGTGGTGCCGATTGAAGCGGCGGGGATTGCTTCGGCACGGTTGGTCAAGGGCTCGACGTTGAAGGTCTATCCGGGCGCGCCGCATGGCCTGACGGATACGCATAAGGATCAGCTCAACGAAGATCTGTTGGCATTCCTCAAGGCCTGATCAGGATCGAAAAAACCTGTGGGAGCGGGCTTGCTCGCGAAGGCGGTGTGTCATTCAACATTGATGTTGGCTGACACGACGCCTTCGCGAGCAAGTCGAATCGTCGCACCGCCGCTCCCACAGGGACTGTGTTCACAGGAGTTAAGGGTGTGCGCACAACCCTGAAGGCTGCGATCTTTTGCTGCTGAATGGCACTGCACGCACAACCCTGCACCGCCACGCAAACGGGGTAATCCCTTCGCTGCGGGTGAAGATGTGGCAGAAATGCGCCTGATCGCAGAATCCGCATTCCAGACTAATCTGCGTCAGGGTCAGGTCGGTATCGCGGATCAATTGCTTGGCTTTGGCGATGCGCTGGCAGCGAATCCAGTCCTGCGGTGACAACCCGGTGCTGCACTTGAATGCTCGGGAAAAATGACTGCGCGACAGGGCGCAGGCCCGGGCCAGTTCGGTCACTTCCAGGGTGTCGCTCAGGCCTTCGAGAATCAGTTGCTTGACCAAGGCTTCGCGCCAGGGGGCAAGGCCGCCGGTGGTGGTTTTATGGGCCGGCGTGGCGGACGCCCTGACGGCGTAGTGCTGAACATGGGCCATGACAAATATCCGTGTCGGTGGGAATGCGCGGGCGCACTGCACGGTGGGTCAGCACCTTCCCTTTTGAAGAAAACAGGTCTGCGCAGAAGGCTTCATTCTTGGGCGCGAGGGTCTGGCAGGCGAGTTAAACGTTGTTAATTCCGCGCTCGGTCCGGGCGAAGAAACCGCGCTAACTCAGCACATCGCTGCAATCGGGCAGGGGCCGGACGGTGCAACATGGGATACGCATGGCGGTCCTTGGCGGGCCGCTTTCCTCTGGACATCAAAGGTGAACGCATGAAGCATTCTCTGGTTTGCACACTGGGCCTCGCGGTTGCGCTGGCCTCCGGTATTTCCCTCGCGGCGGCGCCGTCGCAGGTCGGCACCCAAGTGCCTGGTTACTACCGATTGGCGGTGGGTGATTACGAAGTCACCGCGTTGTTTGACGGTTACAACGACTTGTCGCCGAAACTGCTCAAGGGTCTGACTCAAAGCCAGATTCGCGCGCTATTGGCCCGTCGTTCGATTGAAACCCCGGGTGTGCAAACCGCGTTCAACGCCTTCTTGATCAACACCGGCAAGCAACTGATCCTGGTGGACACCGGGGCAGGGCAGTGCATCGGCGCCACCGCCGGCATGCTCTCGGACAACATGAAAGCGGCGGGTTATTCGCCGGAACAGGTCGACACCATCCTGCTGACTCACTTGCACCTCGACCACGTCTGTGGTCTGGTCGACGCCGAGCAAAAACCGGTGTTCGCCAACGCCACGGTCTACGCCGCCAAGGCCGAAGCCGCTTATTGGCTTGACCCGCAAGCCCTCGCCAAAGCGCCCGAAGGCGCCAAGCCGTACTTCAAAATCGCCCAGGACTCCACCGCGCCTTATGTCGCGGCGGGTCGCTTCAAAACCTTCGACGCCGGCCAGTCGCCGGTGCCGGGTGTCGAGGCCACATTGGAAGCCGGGCACACGCCGGGTAGCACCACGTACCGTTTCACCTCCCAAGGGCAGAGCATTCTGTTTATGGGCGATCTGGTGCATAACTTGGCGGTGCAGTTCTTGCACCCTGAGGTGTCGATCGGTTTTGACGTCAACGGCCAGCAAGCGATCAAGAGCCGCAACCAGGTCTTCACCGATGCCGCGACCAGCAAGACCTGGGTCACCGCCGCGCACTTGCCGTTCCCGGGCATCGGCCACATCGCCGCCGAGGGCAAGCATTTCCAATGGGTGCCTGTGGAGTACGGTCCTTACAAACGAGCGGCGAAAGTGCCGTTGATCGAGTAAAGTCCCCAGCACTGAGCTCAATGTCAGGGCAAACACAAACCCTGTGGCGAGGGAGCTTGCTTGTGGCGAGGGGGCTTGCCCCCGCTGGGCTGAGAAGCGGCCCCAAAAGAGGGACTGCTGCGCAGCCCGACGGGGGCAAGCCCCCTCGCCACAGGCAAGCCCTCTAGCCACAAGGTTTGGCGCTGACGACTTAGCCTTGGTGTAAACACAAAGGAACCATGCTGATGAACCGTAACGATCTGCGCCGCGTCGACATGAACCTGCTGGTGATTTTCGAAGCCCTGATGTTCGAAAAGAACCTGACCCGGGTCGCTGAAAAACTCTTCATGGGCCAACCGGCGGTGAGTGCGGCGCTGGGGCGTTTGCGCGATCTGTTCGACGATCCGTTGCTGCTGCGCAACGGTCGCGGCATGGAGCCGACGGCGCGGGCGCTGGCGATTCTCAAGGAACTGCAACCGGCGATGGACGTGATCTCTGGTGCGGTCAGCCGCGCCAAGGAATTCGAACCGCAGAGCAGTTGTGATGTGTTTCGCATCGGCCTGTCGGACGACGCCGAGTTCGGCTTGTTTCCGCCGCTGCTGAGTCAGCTGCGCGAAGAGGCGCCGGGGATCATCGTCGTCGTGCGTCGGGCCAATTACCTGCTGATGCCAGCGTTACTGGCGTCCGGGGAAATTTCCGTCGGTGTCAGCTACACCACTGATTTGCCGGCCAATGCCAAGCGCAAGAAACTGCGGGATATTCCCTGCAAAGTGCTGCGCGGTGACAAACGCCCCGGTCCGCTGACCCTGGATGAGTACTGCGAACGCCCGCATGCGATGGTGTCGTTCTCCGGGGATTTGAGCGGCAATATCGATCTCGATTTGGCCAAGATCGGTCGCAGTCGGCGAGTGGTGTTGGGCGTGCCGCAATTCAGCGGTTTGCGCGCCTTGTTGGCCGGCACCGAAATGATCGCCACCGTGCCGGATTACGCCGCGTGTGCCCTGGTCGAAGGCTGTGCCCTGCGCGCTGAAGACCCACCGTTCCCCATCGAAGCCGCACAGTTGTCGATGGCCTGGAGCGGGGTGCATGACAACGATCCGGCGGAGAAATGGCTGCGTTCGCGCATCAGCCAATTCATGTCCGAACCGCTCAACATCCCAACCCCGTAACCCCAGACAAACACCCGTCAACCTGTGGGAGCGGGCTTGCTCGCGAAAGCGGTGTGTCATTCAACATTGATGTTGGCTGACACACCGCTTTCGCGAGCAAGCCCGCTCCCACAAGGGGTGAGCCGCGTTTTCCCGCCTGTATCCCACTGTATAAAACGCGCCTCTCGATACAGTTCCCCTCAACACCAGCCCCTGCCGAACACAGACCAGATACAAACCTGCGATGAACTGTGAAGGCCAACGGCTGCCCCGCAAACGGGTTCGCCCATGGCATCCCAGGGTCGCCACACAATCGGCGGCCGTTCGCTCCTGACTGTGAAGGGACCTTCCATGACAACGCTCCTGCCTCAATCCGATCTGCAACCGGCACCGCTGGATCGGCTGCGCGTCGACCATTACACCAACGGTATTATCGGCCCGAGCCAACCGATGCTCGGCCCGTTGGCCGACGGCGGCACCCTGATCACCGGCACGCCGCCGGGCTGTTGGGGACCGATGATTACGCCGGCCTTCCAGGGCGGCCATGAAGTCACGCAACCGGTGGCGATTGCCGGCGCCGAGATCGGCGATGCGGTGGCGATCAAGATCAAAAGCATGCGCGTCACGTCCCTGGCCACCTCGTCCGGGGTGATGAGCTTCGTGGAAGGGCGTTATCACGGCGATCCCTTCGTCTCTAAATTCTGCGGCAAGTGCGGCACCGAACACCCGGCCAGCCATGTCGAAGGCATCGGCGATGACGCGATTCGCTGCAACAACTGCGGCGCCGAGGTCAGCGCGTTTCGCTTCAGCCATGGCTATGTGATCGTGTTCGATGCGCAGCATCAGGTCAGCCTGACCGTCAATCAGGACATCGCCAATCAACTGGCCGGCAATGCCTCCGAAATGGCGGCGTTGCCGGAGTTCGCCGCCCAGCATTCGATCCTGTCCCTGGCCCGCGCCGACATGCCCGGCGTCGCGGCGCACATGCGTCCGTTCCTTGGCAACATCGGCACCACGCCGTCCCGGGACCTGCCGGATTCGCACAATTGCGCCGATTTCGGCCAGTACCTGATCGATGCGCCGCACCGCTACGGCATGACCCGCGAAGAACTGCACGCGGCCAAGACCGACGGCCACATGGACACCAATTCGATCCGCGAAGGCTGTGTGCTGATCTGCCCGGTCAAAGTGCCGGGCGCCGGGGTGTACATGGGTGACATGCACGCCCAGCAGGGCAACGGCGAGATCGCCGGGCATGCCACCGATTGCTCCGGGGAAACTGAAGTGCAGGTGCACGTGATCAAACACCTGCGTTTAGAGGGACCGATCCTGCTGCAAAACCTCGACGATTTGCCGCCCATGGCCCGCCCGATGAATGCCGCGCAGCAGCAAAAAGTCCGTGAACTCGGCGCCCGTTGGGGCCAGCACGAGATCGAACAGAGCGGCCCGATCACGTTTATCGGCAGCGGCGAGAACCTCAACCTGGCGGTGGAGAACGGTTTGCAACGCGCCGCTGCGGTGACCGGGTTGCCTTATGACGAAGTGCTCAACCGCGCCACCATCACCGGTTCGATCGACATCAGCCGTTTGCCGGGCACCGTGCGCGTGACCTTCCTGTGCCCGATGCCAGTGCTGGATCGCATCGGCATCGGCCATCTGGTGCGGGAAAAGTACGACTTGCCGTAACGCCAATCGGCGGGTTTGTACCGAACTGTGTACAGGCCCGCCGACGATACATCCGCTGGCATTTTCCAGCCAAACCGCACACAGACCCGATACATCCCTTCGTTTAAATGGACTCACCGGCCAGCACCGAACCCTCGGTGCTGGAGACCGGTTCACCGTTATCCATTGCAGGAGTCTCACCCATGTTCAATTTCACTAAAGTTTCGTCCCTGGCAATCGGTCTGGCCCTGGTGGGCGGCCTGGGTCTGTCCACCGCCGCCTCCGCGATGAGCATGACCGACCTGGCGTCGGGTTACAGCCAGGCCCAGGCTTCTGCTGATGCTGCGAAAGAGACCGCTGAAGGCAAGTGTGGCGAAGGCAAGTGCGGCAGCGCCGCCGAAGCATCCTGAGACCGCTTGGTGGGGGCACCCCAGGTGCTCCCGCTCATTTGAACCCGGACGAGATCGATAGCATGCAAACCTCCATTCCATCCACGAAAGCCAGCGTCGGCCTGGGCCTGCGTCGCGGTTTGATGAAAGATCTCCAGGCCACGCCGGTGGGCAGTTTCGACTTCCTGGAAGTCGCCCCGGAAAACTGGATCGGCATCGGCGGTGCCCATGGCGCAGCGTTGCGAGCCTTGGCCGAACGCTATCCGTTGTCCTGCCACGGCTTGTCTTTGTCGTTGGGCGGATCGGCGCCGCTGGATGTCGGTTTTTTGCAGGAAGTGCGGGTTTTCCTCGATCACTACAACGTGCCGCTGTACAGCGAGCACCTGAGTTACTGCAGCGATGACGGTCATCTGTATGACCTGCTGCCGCTGCCGTTCACCGAAGAAGCGGTGCATCACGTCGCCGCGCGAATTCGTCAGTCCCAGGACATTCTCGGTCGGCGCCTGGCGGTGGAAAACGTCTCTTATTACGCCGCGCCTCGACAAGACATGGACGAACTGACCTTCACCAATGCCGTGCTGCGGGAAGCCGATTGCGACCTGTTGCTGGACGTCAACAACGTGTACGTGAACTCGATCAATCACGGTTTTGATCCGCAGGTTTTCCTGTCCGGGATCGATGCCGGGCGTGTGGTGGCGATGCACGTGGCAGGGCATTTCGATGAGTCCGAAACGTTGAAGATCGACACCCACGGCGCCTCGGTAAAACCGGTGGTGTGGAAGCTGCTGGCCGAGGCTTACGCACGGTTCGGCGCGCAACCGACGCTGCTGGAACGCGACTTCAATTTCCCGGCGTTTTCAGAACTGCTGGCCGAATTGCAGACCATTCGCCGCTTGCAAGGCGCGGAGGTGAAGCGTGGATAAATCATCGTTGCATCAACAACAGGATGCCCTGACTCGCTACCTGCGCGACCCCGAGCACTGCGCGCCGCCGGCTGGGATGGACGCTGCACGGGTGCAGGTTTATCGCGATCTGGTGTTCAACAATCTGTCGCTGTTGCTCAGCGGCACGTTTCCGGTGCTGGTGAAGATTCTTGGGGATGAGGATTGGCGTTTGTTGATGCGGATCTTCCTGCGGGACTACCGCGCCCACACGCCAAAGTTTGGCGAGATCGCAAAGGAGTTTGTCGAGTTTCTCGCGGGTGAGCCGCAAGGCTTGAGCGAAACAACCTGGCCGCCGTTCATGGTCGAGCTGGCGCATTACGAGTGGGTCGAGATGGCGTTGCAACAGTCGGATGACGGGCCGTTACCGGCGAGTGATGCCGGGTTGCTGTTGGAGCGTCCGTTGCAGCTTTCGCCATTGGCCTGGCCGTTGGCGTATGGATGGCCGGTGCAATTGGTGGGGCCGGATTATCAACCGGAAACCGTGCCGGATCAGCCGACGTTGCTGCTGGTTCGACGTACGGCGGATTGGAGTGTGAAGTTCTCTGAATTGAGCCCGTTGGCGTGGCGTCTGTTGCAGCGGATTGGCGAGTTTCCCGAGCTGGACGGGCGTGCGCAGCTGCAAGGGCTGGCGGAGGAGGCGGGGGCTGCCGGGTCTCAGGAGTTCATGGACAACGGCTTGGCGTTATTGCAGCAGATGCATGCGCAAGGCGTGATCGGCGTCGTGGCCTGAACGCAATTCTCCCTGTGGGAACCCTAACCTTGTAGGAGCGAGGCTTGCCCGCGAAGGCGTCCTTTCAGTCGATATCAATGTTGAATGAAAGGACGCCTTCGCGGGCAAGCCTCGCTCCTACAAAGGTGGTTATTTGTAGATTGGGGTCGAACGTGTTCCAGGCTCCGGTGATGATTGCGCCCTGAGCCTTTCGCCCAACCGCTGGATATTGGCTTCCCCGGTGTTCAACGCTTGCACGCTGGTGTGCACGGAATAGCTGCCCATTTTCAGCTCATGAGGATGAGGCACCGCCGAACCGAGCACGAACACCGCGTCACCCTGATCGCCCGCCTCAAGCGTCAACGCACCGTTGCCAGGCTCGAAAGCCACCAGTTCGCCCTCCAGGATTGGCTCCGGCGAGTGCAGCGTGCCACGGCTGACGCTCAACCACAGCACCTCATGGCCTGCGGGTGGCTGGTATTCCCAGCGCTGGCCGGCAGCCAGGGTCACCAATAGATAGGTGATCCCCGAAGGCGCGCGCACCGGGCTGCGCACATCTTGATACTCGCCGAGAATGACCCGGGCCGGACCTGCGTGAGGCATCGCATCGGCCTCCAGGTATTGGCTGTCGACGGGCGCTAGTTCAAGTGCGGCGGGCAGTGCGATCCACAATTGAAATCCCTGAACCCGCGACGAGGTGCCGGCCGACAACTCCTTGCCGTGCCACACACCCGCGCCAGCGCGCATCCATTCGACGCCGCCGTAGCCGATCAGACCGGTGCCGGAATCCGGGTCGTCGAATCGCAAGTTGCCTTCGGTGATAACGGTAATGGTGGCGATCCCGGAATGAGGATGCAGCGGCATGCTGCCAAACAACCGCAGATCGGTTTCGAACAGGTCCAGGAACACGAACGGCTTGAGCAACTGCCCGAAGTCTGAAGGGCTCATGAGTCGCACGATTGGGCCGTGGCCATGACCGCGAGTGCTGTGGCTGATGCGACGGGTGTTATCGGGCAGGCGAGCGCTGAGCGAATTCATCTTCATGTCTCGGACTTCGAAAAAGAGAAGCCAAGGGTATCCAGCGTGTAATACGTTGATAAGTCGCTATGATTGGCTTGAACCCGTCCATTTTTGGAAGTAATGCCGTGCTGGATCTGAATGAAGTGGCGATGTTTGTCCAGGTGGTGCAGGCCGGCAGTTTTGCCGGGGCGGCGCGACGGCTGGGAATGCCGGCCAATACCTTGAGTCGGCGCGTGGGCCAATTGGAACAGCATTTGGGGGTGCGGTTGTTGCAGCGCTCCACGCGCAAACTGGTGCTGACCGACGCGGGCCGTTCCTTGCACGATCGCAGCGCGGCCCAGGTCAATGAGTTGATCGACGCGGCGCGTCATTTGGCCGGGGACAGCCAGGAACCGAGCGGCGCGGTGCGGGTAGCCGCACCGGCGGATTTTTTCGACGTGTACCCGATGGAGCGGATCGCCGAATTTCTCCAGCAGTACCCCGGCGTGCAGCTGGATTTTCTCCTCAGCGATGGCCGGGACGATTTGATCGACAAGGGCATCGACGTCGCGTTCAGAGGCGGTGATTTACCGGATTCGAGTCTGGTGGCACGCAGGATCAACACAGTGTTTCAGGTGTTGGCGGCCAGCCCGGATTACCTGCAAACCCATGGCATCCCGCAGACGGTAGAAGAACTGTCGACCCACGAATGCATTCGCCCGGTGAGGCCCGCCGCGAGTACCGTGTGGAACCTCGACGGGCCACAGGGCACCGTCAGTGTCGAAGTCTCGGGGCGTTTTTGCGCCAACGCCGCGCAAGCACAATTGAAGGCGGCGCTGGCGGGGCTCGGTATCTGCCTGCTACCGCTGCCGTTCTTGCGCGAGAGCCTGCAAACCGGACGCTTGATTCAGATACTGCCGGACAACGGACGTTTCAAGAATGGCCTGAACATCGTGTACCCGAGTCGTCGGCAGGTGCCGCTGGCGGTCAGCCGATTTGTCGAGCAAATCATCCGTCACCTGGAGTCGGACGCGTCATCCACCTGACCGGGTTCGGTGCTCAGCAGCCGCTCGATCTGCGCCAATTCCCAAGTGCTGAGCAAACTCACCGGGTCGGTGCCGTAGCGTTGCCAACTGTCGAAAACACCCTCGCGGCCGTCCGGGCTCTGACAACTTTGGCAGTGACGCAGGCGTTGACCGTCAAGGTCGAGGGTCAGGTGCCAGCCCTCGATATCGATCTTCATCTGCTCGGACGTGCCGGGTGGATAGAGGCGCTGCAAAGGACGAACGCCCAGGGCGGCGTCGCGCAATAACTGGCAGACCTCGCGGGCGGTCAGGGCAGGGTGGTGTGCGTTCATTCCCCGTCTTTCGTCGACTTGATGACATTGCTACGCAACCGCACGATGGCTTTCTGCAGTTGGGTGAACTCGTCCTGGGTCAGGCCCGTGGTATCGGCGCCCAATTGCGGTTGGTCCTTGCGTAGATCACGACCGGCCTGGGTCAGGTTGATCCGCACCTGGCGCTCGTCTTCGGGATCGCGTTGGCGCTGGACATAGCCCATGGCTTCGAGTTTTTTCAGGATGGGGGTGAGGGTGTTCGATTCCAGAAACAGCTTTTCACCGAGGCTGCCCACGGTCTGATTATCTGCCTCCCACAGCGCAACAATGGTGATGTATTGCGTGTAGGTCAGCCCGACCCGTTCGAGCACCGGTTTGTAGGCTTTGCCGAAGGCCAGGTTGGTGGAATAGACCGCGAAACACAGGAAGTCGGAGAGCTTCAGGTCGGCGGGATTGAATTTGTCGGTGGGTTCCATGGGCATCCTCTTTGGCCAGTTTTATGGCTTGAATGCGTGAAATATACATCGTGTGCGATGGTGTCGGAAATGCTCAAAATTAGCGCGGCCTTCGATGGTGGGCGGTCGGTTCGACGCGCAGGGCAGCGCCGAACCGGCCACACGGGGTGTTACGCCGTGAGAACGTTCAGAGCCACGTCGATATTGCCTCGCGTTGCTTTCGAGTACGGGCAGATCTGGTCGGCAGTGTGCGCGAGGGTCGTCGCCACATCATGCGCCAGGCCTGGTACCCGCAACGTCAGACGCGCCTGGAGGAAATAGGCCGGACCGGTCTGGCCCAAGTCGACTTCGATATCCACGGAGAAATCCGACGGCAACACTACGTTCATCTCACCGGCCACCAAACCAACAGCAGCGGTGTAGCAGGCCGACCACGCGCCGGCGAACAGTTGCTCGGCGGCCGGGTGTGGTTGGGTGCCCGCGAACACGTGAGCTGGCTTCGCATTGCCGGGCGACGAGAGCTGGATATCTACGCTGCCGTTATGCCCACGGGAGGTGGTGCCAGTGCTGCTGATCGTGGTGTGGGTTTTGCCGGTGGCCAATACTTTTTCAATCTTGCTCATGATGGATTCTCAATGTTTTTAGCGATGTTCGCATGCGAGTGTATCGCATGCGATATATATGTTGCTTTTAGAAGGTGAGGTGTTATCAATTCTGCTCAGGGCGTTACGCCGTGAGAACGTTCAGGGCCACGTCGATGTTGCCTTTGATCGCTTTCGAGTACGGGCAGATGCTGTCGGCGGCGTGTACCAGTGCGTTGGCGGTGTCTTCCGACAGACCTGGAACGCGCAGGGTCAAGCGAGCCTGAAGAAAGTAAGCCTGACCGGTCTGGCCCAGATCGACTTCGATGTCGACTGCGTGATCGGCTGGCAGCTCAACGTTCAATTGCTTGGCGGCGAGGCCGACAGCGGCGATGAAGCAGGCAGACCAGGCGCCGGAGAACAGTTGCTCGGCGGTCGGATGTGGCTGGATGGCGGTGAACACGTGGGCCGGTTGGGTGCTGCCAGGCGAAGAGAGCTGGATATCGACGCTGCCGTTATGGCCACGGGAAGTGGTGCCAGCGCTGCTCAGGGTGGTGTGGGTTTTGCCGCTGGCCAGGACTTTTTCGATCTTGCTCATGGGATGAATCCTCAAAAATTGCATTAGGTTTGGGTTTGTTATCGTATACGCTTATATCGCATCCGATGGAATAATATTCCTCCAGATGCAGAGACATGTCAACAGGGAATTTAGGGGCTAGCCGACGAGTGGCTTCGCGCGGTATTTCGAAGGCATCGCTCGAACAGTCTGGCGATGGGGCTGTAAACTCATCGCCCGATACATCTTCAAGAGATCCTCAATGGCAAACCAAGACATCACCTTCATCCCCGACCCAGATGCGGACTCCATTTCCTCCGACGTCGCCGGTTTCGGTGGCCTGCTGGTTTCCACGCAGATCCCCACGCGTGCCGATGGCAGCCTGGAGCTGGGCGGGATTGTCGAGCAGAGTGAGTGCACCTTGCAGGCGCTGAAAGTCGCGCTGGAAGGCGCCGGCAGTTCCATGGATCGGGTCTTGCACCTGACCATCTACCTCACCGACATGGCCGATCGCGCCGCGTTCAACGAGGTTTACCAGCGCTTCTTCGCCAAGCCGTGGCCAGTACGCGCCGCAGTGGGCGTGGCCGCGTTGGCGGTGGAAGGCATGCGTGTGGAAGTCACCGCGATGGCGGCGAAGGGCTGAGTCTGCGGACTGATCTGGCGGCCGTGCATTGCGCGCGGCCGCTACGCCCTAGCGGCGAATGAACTGCCCGCTGCGCGCCTCGGTGCTGCTTCCCTGGCTAAAAGACAGTTCACCGTTGACCCACACCGCGTCGATGCCTTGGGGTTGCAGCGTCGGCTCGTCGAAGGTGGCGCAGTCACGGATAGCGGCGGCGTCGAACAACACCAAGTCGGCATGCGCCCCAACGCACAGTTGACCACGATCGCGCAGCCCGAAACGCTCGGCTGGCAGCCCGGTCATCTTGCGTACGGCTTCTTCAAGCGTAAACAACGCCTGATCGCGGCTGTAATGGCCGAGCACCCGAGGAAAAGTGCCCCATAACCGAGGGTGCGGACGCGGGTCGTTCGGCAAACCATCCGAGCCAATCATGGTCTGTGGATGCGCCAGGATGCGCTGCACATCACGCTCCTCCATCTCGTGATAAATCGCACCGCCCGGTTCCAGCCGTTGCGCGGCCTCAACTTGGGGCAGGTTCCAGATCCCGGCTATTTCCTCGAGGGTTTTGCCGGCCATTTCCGGGTGCGGTGTAGACCAGGTGATCTGGATCTTGAAACCGTCATCAACGATGGCCGGGTCAATCGTGGTCGAACTCGCCGCATAGGGATAGCAATCACAGCCCACCGGATGCTGCTGCCGAGCCGTGTCGAGCCGGCCCAGAATCGCCGTGCTGCGCCCCCAGTTCTGCCGCCCGGCGCACTTGAGGTGAGAGATGATCACCGGCACCCCGGCGTCTCGACCGATGTCGATGGCCTCGTCAATGGCTTCGATAATCGCGTCATCTTCGGAGCGGATGTGGCTCACGTAAATCCCGCCGACCGCCTGCAAAGTCGCCGCCAGATAATCAATTTCCACTGTCGGTGCTTGCAGCGCATTACGGTAGGCCAGCCCGGTGCTCAGGCCCAGCGCACCTTGATCCAGAGCCGCCTGCAAATCATCGCGCATGCCCTCCAGCTCGCGGGGAGTGGCGGGGCGGTCGAAGCGTTGCATGTGGTTGGCGCGTAACGCGGTGTGCCCCACCAGCGCCGCGACATTCACCGCCGGCCGGACCGCTTCGATGGCCGTCGCGTAATCGGCAAAACTCGGGTATTTGAACTCCGCGGCGCCACCGAGCAGGTTCATCGGGTCCGGTGGCTCACCACGCAGACGCACCCCGGCCGCGCTGATGCCGCAGTTGCCGACGATCACCGTGGTCACGCCCTGGCAGATTTTCGGCAGCATCGCCGGCTGGTTGAGCAGTGCCAGGTCATCGTGAGTGTGCACGTCGATGAAGCCGGGGCTGAGGATCTTGCCACCCGCGTCAATCACGTTCAGCGCCTCCAGCCCGGACAAATCGCCGATGGCATGGATGCGCCCGTCCACCACCGCGAGATCGCCGATAAATGGAGCGGCCCCCGTGCCGTCGATGAGGGTGGCATTGCGGATCAGCGTTTGAATGACTGTCATGCAAGGGACTCCCGCGCGGCAGGTTTCAGTTGCCGTAAATGTCGTAGGTAAAGTACTTCTGCTGGACCTGCAAGTAAGTCCCGTCGGCACGCAGGGCCTGGATCGCCGCATTGAAACGCTGGGCCAGTTCGGTGTTGTCCTTGGCCACCGCAATACCGGCGCCTTCACCGAAGTATTCCTTGCTGCGCAGCTCCGGTCCGACAAAAGCGAAACCCTTGCCGCGCGGGGTTTTCAAGAAGCCTTCTTCCAGCGGCGCGGCATTGGCGATGGTGCCGTCGAGGCGGTCAGACACCAGGTCCAGGTAGATTTCCGACTGCGAGCCGTATCGAACCACTTCCACTCCCAGCGGTTGCAGCTTGTCGGTCGCGAAACGATCCTGGGTTGCGCCGCGCTGCACGCCGATGCGCTTGCCCTTGAGTGAACTGAAACTGTCATCGACTTGCGCGCCTTCTTTCATCACCAGACGGGCCGGGGTCGCGTAGTACTTGTCGGTGAAGGTCACCGAGCGTTTGCGTTCGTCGGTGATCAGCATCGAGGAAATCGCCGCATCGATTTTGTGCACTTTCAAGGAGGGGATCAGGCCATCGAACTCCTGCTCGACCCACACGCATTGGGTCTGCATTTTTGCGCACAGGGCATTGCCGATGTCGTAGTCGAAGCCACCAATTTTGCCGTCAGGCGTCTTGAACGCGAACGGCGGATAAGCCGCTTCGATGCCGATCCGCAACGGCTTGTCCGCCGCTTGGGCACCCAAGGTGCACGCTGCCAATGCGAGTCCCAGCCATAGTGCTTTGTTCACGGTGTCTCTCCTGTTTCCGGGGCAGGCCGCAGACCATCGACGGACGGGCCCCTTGTTGATTGATTGAGGTGGACGGGCAGATAGACGACTGAAGACAACCTTGGCGTGGCCCATGAAAACGTGCTTTCTGTTATTTTTTTCCACAATAGACAGTTAAGTCTATAAGTGTCAATCGCAGCGTTGGCTGGGGCGATAGGAGGGGTGGTTGCACATGGATTGAGGGCGCGCCCGGTGCTTTAAGGCGCAGGTGTCCTGGAGCAACGCCAAGGAGGGGTTGCAGATTCGAACTGATGGCGTTGACGAGTTTGATCAGGCGGGGAGCGCGTTCAATGCTGAGTGTCGACTACCGGAAAACGCACGCTGAATGTCGTGCCAATGCCGGTTTTTGAAACCACCGAAACATCGCCGCCATGCGCCCTGGCGATTTCCCGGACAATGAACAAACCAAGCCCGACGCTACGCACGTCACTGTCGGTTTCCGTGCCCCGGGTCATGGGTTCGAACAGCACCGCCAGCAACGCGTCCGGGATCACCGTTCCGTGGTTATGCACCGCAATAACGGCGTGATCATCGACCCATTCCGACGTCACGGTAATCGGCTGCTGCAAATCACCATAAGCCACGCTGTTGGCGACCAGGTTGCCGATAATCTGTTGCGCCCGGTCAGCATCCAGGTACGCGTTGCCCGAACCGATGGACTGATGCAGCAGCGTCGCTTGCGGGAAGGCGACGCGCAGTTCATCAATGCTATGGCTGATAAACCGGTGCAGATCCAGCCAGTCAGGTGAGATCGCAATGCCGCGTCCGACTCGGGCCAGGGCGAAGTCCAGCAGGTCGGCGATCATCCGTTCCGCACGGTCCGCCGACTGACTGATGTGGCCGAGCATTTTGCTTTCTTTGGGCGTGCGCTCAGCTCGGGCGAGGATCTCGGAGGCCATCTTGATGGCGGTCAGCGGGTTTTTCAGGTCGTGGCTGACGATGGCGACCATTTGCTCGGCGAACGTGGCGCGGCGCAGGGATTTTTCGTAGGCGTCGTTCAGTTCGATCTGGGCACGTTGCAGGGCGGTTTCAGCCGCAGTTTTTTCACGCACCAGGTCTTCGGCGATTTTCCGGGCGTTGAGCAGTTCGCGCTCGTACTTGTCGCGATCGGTGGTGCCGAACAGCGCCAGTTCATAATAGGCACCGCCAGCGTGTTCGCGGCGGACACCGTTGAGCAGCATGGTCACGGTGCGTTTTTCCTGATGGATCAGATCGAGTTTTACCTCGGCCACCGAGCCCTGCATCTGCATCAGCGGCGCCCAGTGGGTTTGATGGAAAATCCGTCCGCCCATGGTCAGCAGATCCTGGAAACGCCGACCGATCAACGCTTGGGCGTCGAAGCCGATCCAGAGGCTGAACGTCTGATTGCTGCGCAGGATCGTGCCATCTTCTTTCGTCACCACCAATCCGCAGGGGGCTTGTTCGAACAGTGCCTGCGCGTCGGGCAGCGACGGTTGCTCAGTCGACATTGGCGCCCATCCACGGCGACAGGAACTGGTCCATCGCTTCGGAACAGGCACTCGGCGCGCTCATGTGCGGGCAATGGCCGACGTTGGCCACCAGGCTGAGCGTGCTGTTGGGCAGGACGGCGTGCAGGTATTCACCGACGGCGACTGGGGCGATCAGGTCGTCGGTGGATTGCAGGATCAGGGTCGGGGTGGTCAGCCCGGCAATGTCCTGGCGGTTGTCGGACAGGAACGTCACCCGCGCAAATTGCTTGGCGATCTCGGGTTCGGTGCGGCAGAAACTGTTGGTCAGCTCTTCGCCCAGCGCCGGTTGCCCGGGTGCGCCCATGATGACCGGGGCCATGGTGCTGGACCAGCCGAGGTAATTGCTGTCGAGGGTATCGAGCAGCGAATGGATGTCCTCGAGTTTGAAACCGCCGACGTAGTCGTCGACATCGATGTAGCAGGGCGAAGGGCCGATCATCACATGCGCGGCGATTTTGCCGGGGGACAGTCGATCAGCCAGGGCGCCGATCATGCCGCTGACGGAGTGGCCGACGACAATCACCGGGCCGCTGGCGTATTGATCGATGATCTCGTTCAGGTCCCGGGCGTACCCGGCCAGCGAGTTGTATTTTTCCCGATCATACGCATCGAGGTCCGACTGGCCCGCACCGACCAGGTCATACAGCACGACCTTGAAACGACCGGTGAAGTGGTCGACGAGATAACGCCACATGGTCTGGTCGCAACCGAAGCCGTGGGAAAAGACCAGTGTCGACGGACCTTCACCCAGCACTTTCACGTTGTTGCGGTGTTGAAGATCCATGCGTGCTTTCTCTATCTGGCCAAAGGCATTTTTGGCGTCTTTGGCAGTGTAGATAGTCAAAGGTATCCGGTCACGCGTTAAAGCCGCATGCCGTTTTGATAAAGCAGTCGGGTGAGGTGGCAACGGGTGTAACAGAAGCGACTCATTCGAGTCGCCTCTGTTGGGTGATTACGCTCGTCGCGGCAGTTTCCAGTTGGGGCGGATGAAGTGGCAGGTGTAGCCGTCGGGCAGGCGTTCGAGGTAGTCCTGGTGTTCCGGTTCGGCTTCCCAGAACGGGCCGGCCGGGGTGATTTCGGTGACGACTTTGCCAGGCCACAGGCCGGAAGCCTCGACGTCGGCGATGGTGTCTTCGGCGACCCGTTTCTGCTCATCACTGAGGTAGAAGAGGGCGGAGCGGTAGCTGGCGCCGATATCGTTACCCTGGCGATTCTGGGTAGTCGGGTCATGGATCTGGAAGAAAAACTCGAGAATCTGGCGGTAGCTGATCTGCTCCGGGTCGAACACGATCTCGATCGCTTCGGCGTGATTACCGTGGTTGCGATACGTCGCGTTCGGCACATCGCCGCCCGAATACCCGACCCGCGTGGACACCACGCCGGGATAGCGTCGCAGCAAATCCTGCATGCCCCAGAAGCAACCACCGGCCAGGATGGCGGTTTCGGTTTGCGTCGTCATGGATAGTCATTCCCCTTGGTGAAGTGGCCCGTTTACTGGTTACCGATCGGGCTGTTGAACTGGTCGGAGTAACTGCCGTCCATGAGCGAGGATGCCACGCGATCAGAACCTATTCCACTGCGCGAGTAAGCGAGGCGAGCAGCATTGAGGTGATCCGCGCCGTCGGAGGCCAAGGCTCCGGCACCGACGTGATCGGAACCGTCAGAGGCGACTGCGCCGGCGCCGACATGATCGGCACCATCGGAGGCGACTGCGCCGGCACCGACGTGATCTGCGCCATCCGACGCAACAGCTCCAGCGCCGACATGATCGGAACCGTCGGAGGCGACTGCTCCAGCGCCAACGTGATCAGAACCATCGGAGGCAACAGCTCCAGCACCAACATGATCAGCCCCATCGGAAGCAACTGCCCCAGCCCCGACGTGGTCGGAACCGTCAGAGGCGACTGCGCCGGCACCGACGTGATCTGCGCCATCGGAGGCAACTGCGCCAGCACCGACGTGATCTGCGCCATCCGACGCAACAGCTCCAGCGCCGACATGATCGGCACCATCGGAAGCAACCGACCCAGCCCCGACATGATCCGCACCATCCGAAGCCAAGGCGCGTGCCTCTGCCGCCCACGCACCCGGCATTACCACAGTGGCCGCAAGTGCCAATACAACGCCTGAAAAAAACTTGTATTTCATGATGTTCTCCATAACCCATCAGCCGCAAAGCCATCGAGCACGGTCGGTCGAACGATCCGACGCTGGGGCTCGGGCTGGTTACGTTGGCGATTGGCACGGGTGCGCTGCACAGCGCACAGGTGTCGACGTGTTGCGTGACGCTCAGATATCGAACTCATGAGTATAGATCGCCTATGGCGACAGGCCCGAGCCGGTGACCATCGGTCCGGGACGTGCGCGATGGGTAACAGCCTGAAACTAAATCCCCGCCTGAAAAACCGCTGCTTTTTGCCCCGCGACGTGGCCTTCGGTAACCAAATGCACTGGATTGGCATGCGCGCCCGTCGAAAAAGAACAATTCACCGATAAAAAACTTTCCATCGGACCTTCGATTCTGGATTTGGCACGCTAAACGCATATGTGTGGTTAGACGATTGTTGAACAATCGTCATCCCCCGCCAACCGAGGATAAGAACATGCAAAAAGGTCTGACTGGCAAGAACACCAAGCGCAACCTGGCGTTAACCATCGCCTTGGCGTGCGTGGCGCCGCTGCTGTCTGCCGCCGAGATCAAGGGCACGCTCAAGCCGGGCGAGCTGTCGGTCGGCTCCGACCTGACCTATCCGCCGTACACCTATCTGGAACAAAAGCAGCCCAGCGGCTTCGATCCCGAATTCATCCAGTTGATCGGCAAACAACTGGGGCTGGCGCCGCGCTTTCTCGACACGCGGTTTGCCAACCTGATCCTGGGCGTGAATGCCCAGCGTTTCGACTTGGTCGCCTCGGCGCTGTACGTCACCCCGGAACGCGCCAAACAGGTGGATTTTCTCAGCTACCTGAAGACCGGGTCTTCGCTGATGGTGCTCACCGCCAGTGACTTCCGGCCACAGCGCCCGGAAGACCTGTGCGGCAAACGCGTGGGCTCGATCAAAGGCGCGTCCTGGGTGCCAAAACTCAACAAAGTGTCCGCCGACTATTGCCTGGCCTCGGGCAAACCGGCGATCGAATCCCGTGAGTTCCCGACCTCGCCGGAAGCGGCCCAGGCCTTGCTGGCCAAGGCCGTTGACGTGCAGATGGAAGACCCTGCCGTGGCCAAGATCACCGTGCAAAAACTGCAGGGCAAAACGGTGATCAGCTCCACCGAACTGATCTACCCGGTGGTCATCGGCCTGGCCGTGCGCAAAGGCAATCAGGCGCTGTTGGGGGAACTGACCACGGCACTCGGCCAGATCAAACAGAACGGCAGTTACGGTGAATTGCTCGCCCGCTACAACCTGGACGAACCGAGTGCCGAGGAAATCAACACGGCGCTGGGCACCCCTGCACCCTGAGCGATCCGGTAGGCGATTCATCGATTCTTTCCAGGCTGTGGAAACCTCACAGCAACGCGGAGTACGTACATGCAATTCGATTGGCATTACACCTTGGGCCTGTTGTGGAACGGCGACTTCTGGCGCGCCGTGGCGACAGTGGTCGAACTGAGCCTGGAAACCTGGCTGCTGGGCATCGTCCTGGGTTTCTTCCTGGCCCTGGCGCGACAGTCGCAGCGACGTTTGCTGCGGGATGCGGCGGGCCTCTATATCTGGTTCTTCCGCAGCCTGCCGCTGCTGGTACTGTTGATCTTCGTCTACAACTTGCCCCAGGCGTATCCGTCCACCAGCGCATTGCTGTCCAACCCGTACTCGGCCGGTCTGATCGCGTTGGTGCTGAGTGAAGCGGCGTACATCGCCGAGATCCATCGCGGTGGTTTGCTGGCAGTGGCCAAGGGTCAACTGGAAGCGGGGAAGGCGTTGGGCGTCGGTTATCGCGGCGTGCAGCGGCTGATCGTGGTGCCTCAAGCGCTGCGCGTCGCGTTGCCGACCCTGGCCAACGAATACATCACCATCGTCAAGCTGACCTCGCTGGTCTCGGTGATTTCGCTGTCGGAAATCCTGCTGGTCGGCCAACAGCTCTACACCCAGAACTTCCTGGTCATGGAGACTATGTTCGCGGTGGCCTTCTACTACGTGTTTATCGTCACGGTGTTCAGCCGTCTGCTGCGGCTGCTGGAAAACCATCTGGACGTGACCCGGCGCAAACCCAAGCACATCGCCGCCGTCGAACTCGGGCAGGTAGCGACCCGGCGTGCGACCCAGCGTGCGGCCGGGCAGGCCGAGCCTGGCGAGTTTGCGTTGCAGGCGCGGGGCTTGCGCAAGTCCTATGGCGAGCTGGAAGTGCTCAAAGGCGTCGAACTGAATGTGCGTTGGGGCGAAGTGGTGTCGATCATCGGCCCATCCGGCTCGGGCAAGACTACGCTGATCCGCACCATGAATGGCCTGGAAAGCCTCGACCACGGCGAAATCACCCTGCAAGGCCAACCTTTTCTGCGTGGCACGAAAGAACCGCAGGGCGCGTTGGGTCACAAGGTGCATATGCAAGGCATCGTGCAGGTCGGCATGGTGTTCCAGAGCTTCAACCTGTTCCCGCACAAGACCGCCCTGGAAAACGTCATGCTCGCACCGGTCTATCACGCCCATGGCGGCGGCGATGAGCTGCGCTTGTTGAGCCTGGCGCTGTTACGCAAAGTGGGCATGTTGGAGCATGCCGGCAAATACCCGCATCAACTGTCCGGCGGTCAGCAACAGCGGGTGGCGATTGCCCGGGCGCTGGCCATGCGACCGTCGGTGATGCTGTTCGACGAGCCGACCTCGGCCCTCGATCCGGAACTGGTGGGCGACGTTCTGGCCGTGATCGAGGAACTGGCCCGCGAAGGCATGACCATGGTGATCGTGACCCATGAAATGAACTTCGCCTTCCGGCTCTCTGATCGAGTGGTGTTCATGGAAGCCGGGGAGATTATCCAGAACGCCGCGCCACGGGAAATGCTGGAGCAGCGCAGCGAGCGCATGACCAAGTTCCTCAAAGACGTACAACTGGCGTGAGCGGAGGAGTGCAACGGTGAGTCAACCCAAGGAAAAAAGCCTGTCGCTGCCGGACCAGGTTGCCATCGAACTGCGCGAAGACATCATTGGCGGACGCCTGTTGCCGGGCATGGCGTTGGTCGAAAGCGAGCTGGTCAACGCCTACAACGCCTCGCGCAATACGGTGCGCGAGGCGCTGCACCAGTTGGGTCGCGAAGGCCTGACCAGTTATGTGCGCAACAAAGGAGTGATGGTGCGCCGGATGGGCATCGACGATGTGCGCGACATCTTCAAGGTCCGCCGCACCCTTGAATTGCAGGCGATCGCTGCGAGCAAGCCGCTGCGCGAGTACCAATCCGACCTGATGCTCGATGCCATCGAGGCGGCGCAACTGGCCCAGGATCGCGAGAACTGGCAAGCCTTCGGCACCCACAGCCTACGCTTTCACCAACACATCGTCGGCCTGATGCGCAGCCCGCTGTTCGACGAATTCTTCACCCATGTGGCGGCGCAGATGCGCTTGGTGTTTTCCAACGCGCCCAGCGAGGAAACCTTCCAGAAACCCTGGCTCGAACGCGATCGACACATTCACGACCTGCTGGGCGATGGTCGCAAGAAAGACGCCGAGGAAGCCATGAGCAGCTACCTCAACGACTCCGAAACGGAGCTGCTGCACATCTTGAGCAGCCAACCCAAACACTGAAGAGAGGATCCATCATGTACAAGGATTATCCAGCGGCCTACCAAGTCAGCAAAGGCGCCGCCCTGCAGGTCGATAAAGCGTTTTATGACCGTGTGCGCGAGAGCAAGGACGGCCGCACCTTGGTCGAGAAATTCGAAGTGCCGATCCGCACCGGCCGCGCCTGGAAAGTGCCGGCGGGGCATGTGTTTCGCGTGACCACGCCGGTGGGGCCGCAGGTTGGCGACTTCAACGTGTGGAGCGCCAACGATCCCCGCGAACGCATGTGGGCGTCCCGCACCCGCCAGCTGCAAGGCGCGCACGTCACCACTTACGACCGCTTGTGGTCGAACCTGCCGTTCCTGCGGCCGATGGTGACCATCACCGACGACAGCCTGGCCAGCTACGGCATCGACGAGCATGGCGGCCGTTTGCACGACCTGCTCGGCACCCGTTGCGACCCTTACGTGAACAAGATGCTCACCGGCGAGGACTTCCATCACCATTGCCACTCCAACCTGACCCGCGCGGTGTTGCCGCATGGTCTGACCGAGTTCGACGTGCACGATGTGCTGAACATTTTCCAGTGCACCGGCCTCAATCACGACGACATGTACTTCATGAAGGCGTGCCCGGCGAAGCAGGGCGATTACCTGGAATTCTTTGCGGAAATCGATTTGCTGTGTGCGCTGTCCACTTGTCCGGGCGGTGACCTGTCATTGCCGATGTGGGGGCCGGATGCGGAAGATCCGTTGAAGGTTTGCCGACCATTGGGCGTGGAGATTTATCGTCTTGATGAGGCGCTGCTGGAGGGTTGGAAGCAGCCTGAGCGGGCGGCCTATAACGGCAACCATGGCTTGTTGATTCCCAAGGCTGAGTGGGAAAAATAACGTCTCGATCCCCTGTAGGAGCGAAGCTTGCTCGCGAAGGCGTATTGCCTGACACACCGCGTCATCGTTCTTCGCGGGCAAGCCACGCTCCCACAGGGGGGCGGTGTTGTTTGGGAGACTTACGGTCGACGCTGGCCCTTGTGGGAGCGGGCTTGCTCGCGAAGGCGTCAGAAGGCGCACTAGAATAAACCGGTCATTCCCAATTCTGGAGAACCAAAATGGTCAGCAAAAACCTGATTTGTCTCTGGTACGACGGCACTGCACTCGACGCTGCAACGTTCTACGCCAAGACCTTCCCGGACAGCGCAGTGGGCGCCGTGCATCGCGCGCCCGGCGACTATCCGGCGGGCAAGCAGGGCGATATCTTGACGGTCGAATTCACTGTGATCGGCATCCCTTGCCTCGGGCTGAACGGTGGGCCGGGGATCAAGCATAACGAGGCGTTTTCGTTCCAGGTCGCCACCGACGACCAGGCCGAAACCGACCGCTTGTGGAGCGCGATTGTCGGAAACGGCGGCAAGGAAAATGTCTGTGGCTGGTGCCAGGACAAGTGGGGCGTGTCATGGCAGATCAGCCCCCGCGTCCTGACCGACGCCGTCACCGACCCCGACCAAGCCAAAGCCAAACGCGCATTCGACGCCATGATGACCATGGGCAAGATCGACATCGCGGCGATCGAGGCGGCGATTCGTAAGTGACATAGATACTGAATGTACCGCCGTCATCGCGAGCAAGCTCGCTCCCACAGTAGTTCGGTGTCGTTCGCAGGATTTGGGGGCGACACAGATCCCCTGTGGGAGCGAGCTTGCTCGCGATGACGGCGGCCCAGCCAAAATCAATATCGGCTGACACACCGCCTTCGCAAGAGGTGTGGCATCAAGGATGGTAAAGCTTGTATTCCTGGCTCACCCCACCATAGCCATAGGAACTCGCCTTGCAATCGATGACATGAATATTCGAGTGCGGATGCAGGTTGCCAATTTCCTCGGCCAACAGCGCGAAAGCCTCCTTCTGATACCGGGCTTTCTGCGCCTTGGTGTTGGTCTCATCCGTGATCGTGACCTCCAGTCGGAACGAGTTGCGCCCGAGTTCTGCCAGCGAACGACTGTCAATGAACCACAGCGCATGGGGAACGAATTGCACCATCACCATGGTCAGTTCCGGACGCTTCTCCAGCACCTCACACGTCAACGCGGTGAGTTGGGGGACGATGCGCTGGACCAGTTCAGCATTGGGCTCGCCAGCAAGTTTGAGGGTGATACCAGGCATGATTGAATCCTCGCAGGAAGTAGTGTCGGATTCAGATTAAGTCGCTGGTTGAATGCTGAAAAGCCGGAAGATATGATCTTATCTATCGGTAAAACGGCAGGATAAGACATGCGCCCCTTCGACCTGGATCTCTTGCACTCCTTCGCAGTGGCGATGGAATCTGGCAGCCTCTCCGACGCCGCCCCTAAACTGTTTCGCTCCCAATCGGCGTTAAGCGAACAACTACGCAAACTTGAAGCTTTCACCGGCGTAACCTTGCTGGAGCGCGGCAAAAAAGGCGTCAGGCCCACGCCGGCGGGCGAGCGCTTGCTGGTGCATGCACGAGAAATGCTCGCCTTCAGTGATCGCGCCCTGGAAGACGTGCGGGGCGTCACGTTTGCCGGCGAGTTGCGGCTCGCCATCACCGACTACTTCCTGCCCAGCTCCATCGCCGATCTGCTGAAAAAACTGCGCACACGCTATCCACGCCTGCGCCTGCATGTGTCCGTGCGCAAAAGCATGCAGATCGAGAGCGGGGCGGAGGCGGATGAGTTTGATATCGGCCTGTCCATGCGCATCCTCGACGGCCGCAGCCTTCCCGAAGGCCTACCGGTTCGACGGGAAGCGTTGCATTGGGTATCGGTCGCCGGATTCGAACCCGAGCGAGAAGAAAACACCCCGTTGCCATTGTTGGTCCTGCCCCAGGGATGCAGCTTGCAACGCCTGGCCCGTGAAACGCTGGAGCAGCATGACGTGGCTTATGTGGTCGCACATTCCGCCTCCGGTGTTGCAGGACTGCAATCGGCGCTGGTGGCCGGATTGGGCGTCGCTTGCTTGAACGCGTCTGCCGTACCGCCGGGGGCCGAGGTGTGCCGGTCAGCCCCGAATTTGCCACTGTTGCCTGAAGTCGAGTTCAGTCTTTTGCCGCCCCGTCCGGGTGAATCAGAACTGGTCAGCGCTGTACGGGAAATGCTGGCCAGCCAGTTCATTTAATTGGATCGCAACATCGGATGGCTGGACCTCAACTGCCCTGATTGCCGCACTCTGCGAATTTGCTGTAATCCAGCACCTTTTGCGTACCGCTGGAGTCGAGGTAAGTCATGCGGGCGTTCACGATGCCGCAGTTACCGCCGCCGTTGTCGACGATCGAAATCACCTTCTTGATATCCAGATGGGTGCGGGCCTGGGATTGGTTTATATCGTCGGCATGGGCCGAGAACGCTGCGACGTTCAGGACAGCGAAGAAGCTGGCGGTAGCAAGTGTTTTCCAGTTCATGATGATTTCCTCAGGATTGATGGGTAGCTGTTGTGAGGCAAGTCGTCTTGCCTCGATGGAACCCATTTGATCGATCCGAGGTATCTGCCATGTGTCGTAAACCGTGGCTTTTAAGGCAAAAGATGTCTGGGAGGGCGCCGGATACATTGGGATACAAGGCCACGCATTCAAATGGCCCCGGTCGCAGAAATTTGACATGCGCGGCGTTGCTCGACAGAGTCGCGCCCCGATCCGGCCAATGATGCCGGCGGTTCGTGGTGAAAAGGGGCAGCAGTTGAACCAACACACATTGTCCATGCGCCTGGAACGCGTGGCGGCGCACGTGCCTGCCGGTGCGCGCCTGGCCGATATCGGCTCGGATCACGGCTACTTGCCGGTGGCGTTGATGCGCCGTGGCGCCATCGTGGCGGCGGTGGCGGGGGAGGTGGCGTTGACGCCGTTCCGCGCGGCTGAACGCACCGTGCGCGAGAACGACCTGGACCAGCAGATCCGCGTGCGCCTGGCCAGTGGCCTGGCGGCAATCGAACCGGGAGACGCGATCACCGCGATCAGCATCTGCGGCATGGGCGGCGAGACGATCCGCGACATCCTCGACAGCGGCAAGGCGCACCTGAGCGGCGAGGAGCGCCTGATCCTGCAACCCAACGGCGGCGAGCAGCCGCTGCGCCAATGGCTGATGGAAAACGGCTACTGCATCCTCTGTGAGGAACTGCTGCGGGAAAACCGCTTCGACTACGAAATCATCGTCGCCGAGCGCGCTGGGCCGGTGACGTATACCGCCGAGGAACTGTACTTCGGCCCGCTACAGATGCAGGCCCGCAGCCCGGAGTTCCTGTCGAAGTGGCAACGCATCCTGCGTGAGAAGCACAAAACCCTGACCAACTTCGCCCAAGCGCGGCAAGCCGTACCCGAGGAGAAGCTGCAAGAGATCGCCCAGCAGGCACGGTGGATCACTGAATTGCTGGCTTGATTCCGGTCGATTCCACAATCCATGGCAAGCGTCAGACGGATTCGACTCGGCACGGCAAGACAATCCCCGTCTCATGCGCTGCTTCTAGAGAATTCATCTCCTCGAAGAGCATTCAGAACCAGTGAAAAGGCGGGTGTTGGCAAGCGACGGCTTGGGTAGTACAGGTGATAACCCGAGAACAACGGGCACCAGTCCTCCAATACCCGTATCAAGCGGCCATCCTCTATGTACGGTGCAAATTCTTCTTCCGGTAAATAGGCGATACCTAAACCGTTTACTGCCGCCGCCGGGACATGTGCGCTCGTGTTCACAATGACTTGGCCCACCACGCGTACGTTGATCTTTCGACCACGTTTTTCGAATTCCCAGGCATCAAGTCCGCCAAGGGTTGGATAGCGTATGTCGATACAGCGGTGAGTCACCAGATCCTGCGGTTTTTTTGGCGCACGGTTGTCTGCGAAATACGCTGGTGATGCTACTGCAGCCATCCTTACCTGCGGGCCGATTGGAACGGCGATCATATCTTTATCGACGGTGTCGCCAAATCTGATGCCCGCATCGAAGCGGTCAGCAACGATGTCCCGGAAGCCATAGTTGATATCAAACTCAACCTTGATATCGGAGTATTCGAGGAGCAAAGGCGTAAGGCGCGGAAGGAGGATCGTCTTCAAGACAAAATCACCGCAGGTAATGCGTACCGTGCCCGCTGGCTTGTCACGAAGTTCGGTCAACGCATCCAGCTCGGCCTCGATCTCATCGAAACGACGACCAATGGCTTGCATCAGTCGTTCGCCCGCGCTGGTCGGCGCAACGCTGCGGGTTGTGCGCGTAAGCAGACGAATCTTCAGTCGCTTTTCAAGCCCGGAAACAGTCTGGCTCAGGGCGGACTGCGTAACACCCAAATGGGCCGCCGCGCGGGTAAAGCTACCCTCCCTGGCGACCGTCACAAAGGCCAGGAGGTCGTTCAGATTATGTCGTGGCATTGAAGCCCGCCTATCCAGATTGATTAGCTGTGCTTATAGCTACAACAAGCTTTCATTAGATTATCAAGCATGACGTATTCCCAGAGAATAGAGCAAGCCTCACTTGTAGCTACAGGTATGGCTCATACCGCTCGCTGATCCAGACCCGGTAACCAGATGGATCAGCACCTATTCACTGATGGGAGCACCCTCATGAGAAAACTCGTTATCTTGCTCGGCCTTCTGATGGCGTCGCTCTCCGTACTGGGAGCAGACATGTCTAACGGAGCTGATAATTTTTACAAAAGTGAGAAGGTCACGATGCAGAAGGTGACTTTCAAAAATCAGTACCAGATGAAAACTGCAGGGAATCTGTTCGTCCCTAAAGGTCTGAAGGCCGGTAGCAAAAGCGCAGCAATCATCGTTGGTCATCCCATGGGCGCGGTCAAAGAACAGAGTTCGAACCTGTATGCCCAGAAGCTCGCTGAGCAAGGTTTCGTGACCCTTGCCATCGATCTGTCGTTTTGGGGCGAAAGCGATGGGCAACCGCGCAACGCGGTTTCGCCAGAAATTTATGCGGAAGACTTCAGTGCAGCCGTGGATTACCTCGGCACACAGACATTCGTTGATCGGAACCGGATCGGTGTCCTGGGCATTTGTGGTAGTGGGAGCTTTGTTATCAGCGCTGCCAAGATCGACCCTCGGATGAGGGCCATTGCCACGGTTAGCATGTATGACATGGGCGCGGCCAATCGAAACGGCTTACAGCATTCCGTCACTGTCGAGCAAAGGAAGCAAGCCATTGCCGCTGCTGCCGAGCAGCGTTATGTCGAGTTCACTGGTGGCAAAAGCAAATACACCAGCGGAACCGTCCATGAACTGACGGACACATCCAACGCTATCGAGCGCGAATTCTACGACTTCTACCGCACGCCACGCGGTGAGTTCACCCCCCAAGACCAGTCACCGTTGCTGACTACCCATCCGACGCTGACCAGCAACGCCAAGTTCATGAACTTCTATCCGTTCAACGATATCGAGACGATCTCGCCGCGCCCGATGTTGTTCATCACCGGTGCAAATGCTCACTCGCGTGAGTTCAGTGAAGAGGCTTATCGACTGGCGGGTCAACCCAAGGAGCTTGTCATCATTCCCGGTGCGGGCCATGTGGATCTCTATGATCGGGTTGACCTGATCCCGTTTGCCAAGCTGACCGCGTTCTTCCAATCCGGTCTTAAGTGACTTTTGTCGTGGAACGACGCTGGCGCTTTATGTATTTGAGTATTTGAGGGAACCAGATGAGCAGCACCGCCTTACCCATTCAAACAACGAGCCGACAGGTTTGGGGCGCCGTATTGGCAATGTCGTTGTGCGCTTTCGCCCTGGTCACTTCCGAGTTTCTGCCGGTGAGTTTGCTCACGCCGATTGCGACCGATCTCGCGCTGACCGAAGGGCAGGCCGGGCAAGCGATTTCCATTTCTGGGCTTTTTGCGGTCGTCACCAGTCTTTTCATCTCCTCAGTTATTCGCCGGCTCGACCGAAGGCCCGTTTTGCTCTTCCTGACAGCCTTGTTGATTGCCTCGGGAACGCTCGTTGCTTTTGCCCCGAACTACTCGACACTGATGGTGGGTCGAGCCATTTTGGGGATCGCTATTGGTGGCAGCTGGTCAATGTCGACCGCCGTCATGATGCGAATTGCACCCGAGAGTTTCGTGCCCAAAGCCATCGCTTTGATCCAGGGCGGTACTGCACTGGCCACTGCAGTTGCAGCACCCATCGGCAGTTTCATGGGCGGGCTGATCGGCTGGCGAGGTGCGTTCTTCTGTGTGGTTCCGCTCGCCGCTGTGGCGCTGTGTTGGCAAGCATTCACGTTGCCGAAAATGCCTGGTCAAAATGAGTCCGGATCTGTAACTGATGTGTTTCGGCTGTTAGGTAACACCAATGTCTCTCTGGGCATGGCCGCAGTAGCATTTTTGTTTATGGGGCAGTTCGCGCTATTTACCTATCTGCGTCCGTTTCTTGAGTCGGTGACCCGCGTTGATGTGCCTGGATTATCCCTGCTACTGCTGATCATCGGAATGGCTGGATTGGCGGGCACGATGGTGATCGGCTCAGTGCTGAGCCAAAGTCTTTATCGAGTGCTGATACTCATTCCATTGGTAATGTCGGGAATTGCCCTGGCGTTGACTGTTTGTGGAAGTTCGTTCTGGGTTACAGCCGTTCTGTTGGGTACGTGGGGGCTGGTTGCTACATGCGCGCCTGTAGGCTGGTTCACATGGCTTTCACGCATGCTTCCCCGGGATGCCGAAACCGGCGGCGGTCTCATGGTGGCAGTCATTCAGTTGGCAATCACACTCGGCGCGACGGTGGGTGGTGTGCTGTATGACGGCGCTGGCTTCCAAGCCACTTTCATCGCAAGT
Source organism: Pseudomonas nunensis (assembly GCF_024296925.1). Lineage (NCBI taxonomy): Bacteria > Pseudomonadati > Pseudomonadota > Gammaproteobacteria > Pseudomonadales > Pseudomonadaceae > Pseudomonas > Pseudomonas nunensis. The sequence continues at coordinate 3,636,700 of NZ_CP101125.1, read as the reverse complement.
GGCGTATTTCTTCTGATCGCTTGCGTACTTGCATGGCTCGTATCGCGAACGGTTATGCGCTCATCACGGTGAGGCGCCAACGGCTGCGCTGGGAAGCCAGGATCCTGCGCCTCAAGGTCTTCCCGACGGTCCACCGCACGGCATCGCGCCTGGGCAAATCAGCTATTTCATTAACCTATAAAGCCTCGGCAAAAGGTTATTAGACAGATAAAAGCAACCTTGCTAAAAAAATCAGTGCAGGGCCGCGATTCGCGTGCCCCCTGCATCCTCTCCATTGCTGAAATGGAAATATGCCCAACATTGAGCTGGGCAACGATCAATGAGCCTGGTTGCCAATACAGGGAGATGTAGCTGCGACTTTGGCCAACTGCTCGCGCAAGCGCATCGGGCTCATTGATCCCTTTTCTGTTTTGCCGCTCGCCACGTCGCACTTTTCCTTCTTCCCGATGCCACCACCGTTCATGGCGCACCGCCACCATTGGTCGCATGGGGGTGTTGCACCATGGAACGCGGCCGATGACCTGACCTCTACCTTGTAGACCAACAATAGGGGCTCCAATGAAAGAGGCGCAGCGAAGACTCGTCATGACAGCCTGGCGCAAGCTATTCGCCTTGACTGCAAATCAGATAAGTCCAGAGGAAAAATACTTCAGGTTGTTGAGGAGAGCCGACGACATGGAGCGTGCCGATCTTATTACCAGTGATGAGTGGCGCAAGTTGGTGCAGCAGGCCGGCACGGCGCTGGCTGCGACTGCGGAGTGCATGGGTGGCACTGGTGAATAAGTTTTTTATCCGAATACTTCTACCACGCGCTACAACAGTGGCTCGGCACACACATCCCGAATGCACCCGCGCAACCAGCGATGCGCCGGGTCGGCGTCCAGCCGTGGATGCCAGAACAATGAAACGGTGATCGGCGGGATCGACAGCGGCAGGGCAAAACTGTGCAGCCCGCCGCGCAGGCTGGCGGTATGCCGTTCGGGGACGCTGGCGATCAGGTCGCAGGAGCGGACCAGCGCCAGGGCGGTGGAAAAGCCGCCGACCAGGGTGACGATTTGCCGTTCCAGCCCGAGTGCGCCCAAGGCGTCATCAATTGCCGTCGGGCCTTTTTCCGGGCCCCGCCGCGACACGCCAATGTGCCGGCCGGCGGCATAACGAGCTGCGGTGATTTCGCCTTGGCTCAGCGGATGTTCCAAACGCACGACACCGATAAAACGATCCCTGAACAACGCCTGGGTCCGCACCTCCGGCGCCATCGACGCACCCACCACGCCGGTTTCCATGTCCACGCTGCCGTCGCGTAGCGGGGTGCTGTCCTTATTCGGTTTCTGCACGAACAGCAGGCGCACGCCCGGCGCTTCTTCGCTGACGCGCGCCAGCAGTTCCGGGCCGAAGGTTTCCACAAAACCGTCGCTGGTGCGCACGGTGAAAGTGCGCACCAACTGTTTCAGGTTGAGCTGCTCGACGGGGCGCAACACCGCTTCGGCCTCCTGGACCAATTGACTGACCCGCTCGCGCAATTCCAGCGCCCGGGGCGTGGGTACGAGGCCGCGACCGGCTCGCACCAGCAGCGGATCCCCCGTGGTTTCGCGCAACCGCGCCAGTGCCCGGCTCATCGCCGACGGGCTCAGGTGCAGGCGCCGGGCCGCGCGCGTAACGCTACCTTCCGCGAGCAGAACATCGAGGGTGATAAGCAGGTTGAGATCTGGCATCGACATGGTCCGACGGTAGCACAGGCGTCATCGAGATAGCGCGTCAGACGCACAAGTAATGTGCAAACGCTGCGTCTTCCGCCTGGTCAGGCTGCGTCGTAGGCTTTTCACAGCTCCGCTCGGGAGCGGCCTGCCAAGGAGTTCACTTGCATGACCCCTCCAGTTCAAACCCTGACCGCCAATGCGCAAAAAACACCCTCCCTGCGCTGGGTGCTCGCCAGCCTGTCGTTATCGATGTTGCTGTCATCGCTGGGCACCAGCATCGCCAATGTCGGCTTGCCCGCGTTGGCGCAGGTGTTTGGTGCGTCCTTTCAGCAAGTACAGTGGGTTGTCCTCGCGTACCTGCTGGCAATTACCACGTTAATTGTGAGTGCGGGTCGGCTCGGTGACCTGATCGGCCGTCGTCGGCTGTTGTTGATCGGTATCGCGCTGTTCACCCTGGCCTCTGTCTTGTGCGGATTGGCGCCCTCGCTCTCGCTGTTGATTGCCGCGCGCGCCGTCCAGGGACTCGGCGCGGCGATCATGATGGCCCTGACCCTGGCGTTTATCGGCGAGACGGTGCCGAAGGCCAAGACCGGGAGCGCCATGGGATTGCTCGGGACGATGTCAGCCATCGGCACCGCGCTGGGTCCGTCACTGGGCGGCGTGTTGATTGCCGGCCTCGGTTGGCAGGCGATATTCCTGATCAACGTGCCGCTAGGCATCCTCACCTTTGCGCTCGCCTGGCTTCACCTGCCTGCCGATCGTCGCGGCCCGAACACCGTGCGTGGCGATTTTGACCCACTGGGCACTTTGCTGCTGGCGCTGACCCTCGCGGCCTATGCCCTCGCCATGACCCAAGGGCATGGCAGTTTTGCTGCGCTGTTGCTGGCGGCGGTCGTGGGTGGCGGGCTTTTTGTTTTCGTCGAGGCGAAAGTGGCATCGCCATTGATTCGCCTGGGGCTGTTGCGCGATCTGGCGCTGAGCGGCAGCCTTGCCAGCAATCTGTTGGTGTCGACAGTGATGATGGCGACGCTGGTGGTCGGGCCGTTTTACCTGACCCGGGGGCTGGGACTGAACCTGGCGCTGGTCGGCATGGTGATGTCGATCGGCCCGATCATTTCCGTGCTGAGCGGTTTCCCGGCGGGGCGGGTGGTTGATCGATTTGGCGCGCCGATGATGGCCGTCGTCGGGCTAATGGGGATGGCGGCGGGGTCGATGGCGCTGGCCCTGCTGCCTGCCCTGTTGGGAGTGGCGGGGTATGTCGCGGGCATCGCCGTCCTGACGCCCGGCTATCAACTGTTCCAGGCCGCCAACAACACGCTGGTGATGGTGGACGTGCCGGGGGACCAGCGCGGCATGATGTCCGGGCTGCTCAGCTTGTCGCGCAACCTCGGGCTGATCACCGGCGCCTCGGTGATCGGCGCGGTGTTTGTCGCCAGCGGAATGCGCATCACGTTTGTAGTCACCACCGTGCTGATCGTCGCCGCACTCGCCATCGCCCTGGCAGGTCGAGGGCGCAACGCGAATTGATCCCGCAGATCCTCAATTGACGATTATTTTGTTGTGCGATACAACTAAATAACCGTTTTCCATGAGGTGCGCGCCGTGATCGATTCCGATCTTATCCACCACGTTCGCTCAGCGTCGCGCCTGATGGTGCGCGAGTTGGGTTTCATGCAGGCAACGCTGGCGGCTACGGACTATCCGCCATCCTCCGTGCACACCATTGTCGAATTGGGGAACCACGATTCGCTGACCGCCGTGGAACTGGTAGGCATGCTCGGCCTGGAAAAATCCAGTGTCAGCCGCATGGTGCGCAAACTCATCGAGGCGGGTGAGATCGAAGAAGTGCCCAATGAGCAGGACGCGCGCTCGAAAAAGCTGCAACTGACCGATCAGGGCCGGCAGACCTTGCGCGCGGTGGACGCCTTCGCCGTCCAGCGGGTAGGCGCGGCCATGGCGCATTTGAGCGAGGTGCAGCAGCAGACGGTCAGTGCAGGGCTTGGTCATTACGCAACTGCCCTGCGAACCCAGCGCCTCGGTACACAACCATCCACGGCGTCGCTGGCGATTGCGCGGGGCTACCGTCCCGGGATCATCGGTCGCATGGTGGAAATGCATGCCAGCTACTACGTCCGGTACGCGAATTTCGGCCAGCCATTTGAGAGCCTGGTGGCCTCTGACATGGCCGAACTGATGGGCCGACTGCACAACCCGCGCAACGAGGTGTGGGCAGCGCTGGACGGCGAGCGCATTGTCGGTTCGATTGCCATTGACGGTGAAGGCGAGGGTGGTGGCGCGCTGCTGCGCTGTTTCATTCTGGATGACAGCGCCCGGGGCAAAGGCGCGGGCAAACGTCTGTTGGCCGAGGCCATCAAGTTCTGTGACGAATGGGGCTTTCGCGAAACGCGACTCTGGACGTTCAAGGGCCTGGATGCGGCGCGCAAATTGTATGAAGACGTGGGCTTCACATTGGAGCAGGAGCAAGAAGTGGAGCAATGGGGCGGGCGGATTACCGGGCAGTGGTTTGTGCGACCTGCCACAGGCAATCCGTCAGTTGAAGCCTGAACAACGCCAGGGAGCTAGATGCCCCCAGGCTTATCGATGTACTCAGCGGCGATCCAGCCAAACGGTCTGCGCGTTGCAGAATTCACGCACGCCGAAGTGCGACAGTTCGCGGCCAAACCCGCTTTTCTTCACGCCGCCGAAGGTGACGCGTGGGTCGCTGGCGCTGTAGCCATTGATGAACACACCGCCGGTCTCCAGTTCGTCAGCCATCTGCTTGGCCTGTTCGAGATTGCGGGTGTAGATAGTCGCCGTCAGCCCGAAGTCGCTGTCATTGGCCAGCGCCAGTGCGTGGTCGGCATCCCGCGCGGTGATGATCGAGGCCACCGGGCCGAACAGTTCCTGTTTGAACGAGGTCATCTGGTCGGTGACATCAGCGAGCACGGTAGGCTCGTAGAAGTTGCCAGGGCCTGCAGCCTTGTTACCACCCAACAACAGGGTCGCGCCTTCTTCCAGGGTGTCGCGCACTTGTTGGTCCAGTTCATCACGCAGATCAAAGCGAGCCATGGGACCGATGTAAGTGTCGGTGGACAGTGGATCGCCGATCACCAGTTGGCGCGTCGCTTCGACAAACTTGCGGGTGAATTCCTCGACCACGCCTTGCTCGACAATCAGGCGCTTGGCTGCGGCGCAGACTTGCCCGGTGTTCTGGTAACGGCCAATCACCGCGGCTTTCACCGCTTCATCCAGGTCGGCATCGTTGAGCACGATGAACGGATCGGAACCGCCAAGCTCCAGCACGCACTTTTTCAACGCGGCACCGGCCTGAGCGCCGATGGCCATACCGGCGCGCACGCTGCCGGTGAGGGTCACGGCGGCGATGCGCGGATCAGTGATCGCCTTGGAAACGCCCTCCGGCGTGACGTTGATCACTTCAAACACACCTTCGGCAAACCCGGCGCGCTGAATGGAATCGCGCAGCAGATAGGCGCTGCCCATCACATTGGGTGCGTGCTTGAGGACATAGGTGTTGCCAGCGATCAGCGCGGGAACGGCGCCACGCAGTACTTGCCAGATCGGGAAGTTCCACGGCATCACTGCGAGAATCGAGCCCAGCGGGCGGTACTCGATGCGGGCCTTGCCGCCTTCAACCAGGGTCGGCTCGGCGGTCAGCATGGCGGGGCCGTGTTCGGCGTACCACTCGCAGAGCTGCGCACATTTTTCGATTTCACCGCGGGCCTGGTTGATGGGTTTGCCCATTTCCTGGCTGATCATCTGCGCCAGTTTTTGCGCGTCGTCGCGCAGGGTACGGGCCAGGGCGATCAGCAATTGCGCGCGCTGATCGACCGGCGTGCGGCGCCAGACCGAGAAGCCGTTGGCGGCACGGGCGAGGGCGGCGTCCAGTTGCGCGGCGGATTCAAAAGCATAGTGGCCGATCTGCTCGCCGTTGACGGGGTTGATCGAAATGGCGTGGGTGAGACTGGAAATCGGGTTCATGGCACCGTCCTGCTGGGTGGGAATGCGCTCAGGTTACGGGGGTGGTTGTTTTCTGGAAACTGAATAATACTGAGCCTATCGTTCACGTTTGGAGAATGACTTGGATCTGGTCCAGCTCGAAATTTTCAAGGCTGTCGCCGAGCACGGCAGCATCAGCGCGGCGGCTCAACACATCCACCGGGTGCCGTCGAACCTGACAACGCGGATCAAACAACTGGAGCAGGATCTGGGCGTAGACCTGTTTATCCGCGAGAAAAGCCGTCTGCGCCTGTCGCCGGCCGGGTGGAGTTTTCTTGATTACGCCCGGCGCATCCTCGACCTGGTCCAGGAAGCGCGGGCCACTGTCGCGGGTGAAGAACCCCAGGGATCATTTCCCTTGGGTTCGCTGGAAAGCACGGCGGCGGTGCGGATTCCCGAGTTGCTGGCCGCCTACAACCAGAAGCACGCCAAGGTCGAACTGGACCTGTCCACCGGACCCTCCGGGACCATGATTGACGGCGTGCTGTCCGGGCGACTGGCTGCCGCGTTTGTCGACGGGCCGGTCCTGCACCCGGCACTCGAAGGCGTACCGGCGTTCGAGGAAGAAATGGTGCTGATCGCGCCGCTCAATCACGCGCCGATCCATCGTGCGCAAGACGTCAATGGCGAGAACATCTACGCCTTCCGCGCCAACTGTTCCTATCGACACCACTTCGAAAGCTGGTTCAGCAAGGACGCTTCGGTGCCCGGCAAGATTTTCGAGATGGAGTCGTATCACGGCATGCTCGCTTGCGTCAGTGCCGGCGCGGGCCTGGCGCTGATGCCCCGCAGCATGCTCGAAAGCATGCCCGGCTGCACCACGGTGAGCATCTGGCCGCTGTCGGAATCCTTCCGTTATTTGCGCACTTGGCTGGTGTGGCGCCGGGGCACCGTGTCGCAAAGCCTGACCATGTTTGTGCGTTTGCTGGAGGAGCGGGGCGTGGTGCAGGAAGCGGTCTGAATCTTCCTAGAAAGTGATATCTATCAGCCATTACCTTCGTTAGAGTACGCGCCGCTCGGGAGACGGATCCCGGGCGTTTTCTAATGGAGTTACACAGTGAATTACCTCAGCAAAATGGTCGCCGTTGCAATGTTCGGTCTGGTTCTGGCGGGTTGCACCGGCACCCCGATGACAACCCAGCATTACGACAGCAGCCAATACACGGTCCTGGGCCACAGTGAAGCCACGGCCACCGGCATGCTGTTGTTCGGTTGCATCCCGATCAAGCACAACAACCGTTTTGTCCGCGCTCAAGACGCCGCGATCAAGGCCAAGGGCGGCGACGCCATGATCAACACCCAGGTGCAGGAAAACTGGTTCTGGGCCTACGTCCTGACCGGTTACACCACCAAGGTTTCGGGTGACGTGATCAAGCTGAAAACCGTTCAGTAAGACCCGCCTCAAAACACCTGTGGGAGCGGGCTTGCTCGCGAATGCGGTGTGTCATTCAGCCTGGAGGTTGACTGTCACACCGCATTCGCGAGCAAGCCCGCTCCCACATTGTCAGCTGGTGCACTTCAAAGCACCGCATCATAAGTCCGGATGTTGTGCCGCAGCGCCGCCAGGAACGAGAAGGCATTCTCTACTCGTTCGCCCTCGAACCCCTGGTAATAGTTTTGCGCGGTGACCACGGTGCCGGCGCCCCGTTTGTTGTCCGGGTGCAGGCAATACGGAATCGATAGGAAACCACTGTCGAAAGCGTCGAGAATCGCTTCCGACAAGTCAGCGTCGCGCGTCAGTGTGCCCTCGATCAGTCGTTTCGCAGTGTTGAAAATGCGCACATATTCTTGCCTGTCGAAAGGAATGTCCGGCAAAGCACCGTCGGTGCGCAGGCAATAATCGGCATATTCCAGCGCGGCGATGTTCTCCTCGATCCGAGGAATCCGGCGTGATTCCACTGGCGTCTTGATGATCACCCGCTGCACGCCGGTGGCGCGGATCATGCCCAGCGCATCGCCAGTGATTCGGCAGAAACCGCCCAGTGTGCGCGGGAAAAACCCCATGAACACATACCCCACGCAGTGATAACTGTCCGGCGCAAAGTACTCGGCGGCAAGTTGCTGCAAGGCCGTCACCGCCGCGCGGTCCTGTACGGGAGAGGTGCCTTGGGCGTAGGAAAAGGACAGGGTCTCGATCCCCTGGGCGCGCAAAAACAACCCTTCAAGAATATTCAGTGCGACCAGGATAGCCGGGTCGCACATCTGCCCCATCATGCAACCGGCGAAGCTTTCGATGTGGCTGTGTTCGACACCACTGGCCAACACCTGACAGGCTTTTTCCCAATCACTGAATGCCTGGCGCAACGGCGTGCGGCTGTAGGGCAAGCAATAGGAAAGTGGCCCGCCCTCGGTGGTGGCCGAGCCGATTTCGACCATGCGCTTAAAAATATGCAGCGGGTCGGGAGAGCCATGACGAATCTGCACCGGCAGACGATAGCGGGTATGAATCTGATCGAGCATGGCGCGGGTCTGGGCCGCCGGATGGTTGACGATCGGATAGCCGTTGAGCATGGATCCGCTATCAATCGCGCGCTGTGCCGCGTCGAGGTCTTTCACCCGAGTGAAGGCATCGAGGGTGATGGTGCACACGGTGTTCGCACGACTGACCGCCGTGGCTTGCAGCCCGGCCTGCATCCGGCCCGGGCAACTGAAGCCCATTCGCGGCTGCAAGACCGGGCCGTGCGAGTCGTACCGTTCGAGGACGTGGCGGTTGAAGTCGATCATCCGGCGACCCGTTTTTCCAGGTATGTCGGGTACAGCTGGGCGCTCAGCAGTTGCTGAAAGGCATCGAAGCTGTTCGTCACGCTGTCGTCGAACACCTCGTCAAAACCGGCAGCCATCAGCGTATCGCTATGCCGGGCAATGGTCCCGACGTCGTTTTCGGTGCAGATCTTGCCGCCGATATACAGCGCCTCGGCATGCTTCGTTTCGCTACGGATGCGTCGGGCGAGTTCAGTGCCTTCGATGTAACCGTGGCCGTTGACTGTGCTCACCACGACCATCGCGTAACCGTGACTGTGCAGCCGCTCAATCACTTCATCCATCGGCGTGTTGGGCCCCATGTTGTCGACCTTGTAACCGAAGTCATTGAGCAGGAACTCCATGAATACCAAGTTCCAGCTATGGGAATCGGAGGGAACAGTCATAAGAAGAACGGTCTTGTTGAACGCCATCATTAAAATCCCTCTGAGGTAGCCAGCCTGTTTGTGTAATACGGAAGTGCCTGCTGGAACTTGCGAAAGTTGGTCGTGACAGCGCTGATATATCCCCAATGGTCGATGTAGTTACTGGGAAAAGGCCGGGCGCCTTCGAGCCTGTCCCGCTCTCGTGCTGTCACGTAGTTGGGCCAGTCCTTCGATCTTGGGCGCCGGTGATGGAAGTCATGACACGGTGTATCGCCGACCATGACGAACAAGCGGATAAACAAGTGGAAACCCAGCATCTTGATCAGCCATACGCCGATATGAGCGAAGCGTCGAACAGCGCCGGCGCCTTCAGGTATGCGCAGTTCTTCACCGATAAACACCCCGGTCGTGCTTTCGCAAATGAAGTCGATACCGCGTCGCTCCAGTACCTGGATGCTGGGCCAGGTGTGCTCGGCCGCCAGGCGGAAGGTGGTGCTGATGTGATAGCCGATGAACACCGGTACGACCCACGTCATCACAAAGAGATCGAAGTGCCCAACGGCTGCCGCCAGTAACGAGAGGGTCGCCCAGAAGATCAGCGTCCATCGCGCCACCGGCCTGTCTGGTGCGCCCGCCGTCGCCTTCAATCTTCCCCAGGCAGAACGCAGCATGGCCTGTGGCGACAACGCGGCGCTCACCAGTTTGGTCCACAGGGTGGCGATGCTGTCGGACGGTGTTAAGCCCACCACGTTCCGCAGGTAGGACAGTGTGTCGTCATCGTCGGTCAGCAGGGTTCTGGAGCTGTGATGCAGGGCGTGTTCCTGTTTGTAGATATCAAACGGCTTGAGCATCAGTACGCCAGAGATAAGCCGGCCCACTCGAACATTCAACTCACGTTGTTCAAACACCATGTCGTGGGCGCAGTTATGGCAGATCATGACCTGCATCTGCTTGATGCCACCGGTTGCGATGACAAAGCCCAACAACCAGAGGGCGAGGCTGGCGTGCAAGTAACCGATTGCGGCGAACAGCACGCCGAACGCTATTAATCCCACTGACACAAGAATATGGTGAACCGGCCTCAACTGGCGGGCCTGATTGAGATCTTCAGGCAGTGGCTTGGCCGTGAGCCAACTCAAAAACGGTTGCATGAACCCCGGAAGTGCGCGCATCGAGTTACGTATCATCCCTGTATCCCCTGGTTTGGCTCGATGCGAAAAAATTAACGTGGCCTCCTCTTACTTCGAATAGAAATAGGTGGGGATCGATATTCCATTTTTGGGAATGACATGAACTGGGACGATCTGAAGGTTTTTATCTTTGTCGCCAAATCGAACAACGTGACCGAGGCGGGAAACCTGCTAAAAGTTTCGGCCTCGACCGTGGCGCGACGAATCGCCGGGCTGGAGGAATCGCTCGGTACTGTGTTGTTCCTGAAGAAGACCAACGGCTATTTCCTGACTGAAGCCGGGAGGGCGCTGTTGCCGCTGGCGCTGGAGTCGGAGGAACGCTTCAAACTGATCGAAAGGCAGATGTCGCAGCCAGGCGAACGGATGGCAGGGCAGGTGCGTATCGATTGCCCGGAGCTGATGGGCACGCACTTGATCATTCCGGCGCTGAACGAGTTTCGCGAGCAGTACCCGGGGATTGGCTTTGACTTCATGAATTCGGCGGTTTCGTCAAAGCTGACGCAAAGCCAGAGCGACATCATTATCCGGTTGCACCGACCCGATAACGGTAATTTCACCATGCGCCGGGTCGGTACCCTGGTGCAGAGCCTGTTCTGCTCCGAAGGCTATGCCAACGTTTATGGCTTGCCGGCGGACGTCGCCGAGTTGAAGCACCACTATCTGATCGGCTGGACTGAAGAAATGTCCTATATGCCGCTCGCCCGGTGGTTGAGAGAAATAAGTGCTGACCAGAAGCTCTGGATGCGCGTGTCCAACCTCAATGGCCAGCTCAAGGCCGTCGAATCCAATCTTGGCATCGCCGCGTTGCCCGCCTATGTCGGGCACCGATTGGGTTTGCGTCAGGTGCTGCCTGACGGGCCTTCGCGCCATTCTGATATCTGGCTGCTGCGCAATCAGGCGACCCAGGGCTTGGGCCGGGTTGATCGGGTGGTGGACTACCTGACGGGCCTGTTCCACAGCCGAACCACCGAAATACCCTGACGGCCATTGTGCCGGACGCTCAGGGCACGAGGATCAGTGATCCCCGGGTTTGTCGGTCCTGAACCATGCGATGGGCCTGTGCTGCCTCGGCGAGCGGCATGCGCGTTACTTGTGGCGGCCGGATCGCGCCGGCAGCCAACGCCAGTAGCACCCGATCTGAGGCGGCAGCGAGTTCGTTGTCCTGGCCGATGTAGTGTTTCAAGGACGGCCGGGTCACATGCAACGAGCCCAGGTAGCCGAGTCGCGACAGATTGAAACCGGTCACGTCGCCGGAGGCATTGCCAAACAGCACCAGGTGACCGCGTGGACGCAGGCTCGCCAGTGACATTTCCACGGACGCGGCCCCGACGGAATCGAAAACGATGTGAGCGCCCTGGCCCTCGGTCATTTCACGAATAAACACCGGCGTCCTTGGGGCTTGGGCATCGAAGGCGGCGCTGCAACCGGCTTCCAGCACCTGGTGCCTTTTCGCTACAGTCGAAGCCAGACCAATGACGCGTACGCCGCGTGCGATCAGCCAGCCCGTCGCAATGCTGCCGACCCCGCCTGCCGCCGCGTGCCAGACCACCCAGTCATCCGGTTTGAGCGGTACGCAGCGATGGGTCAGGTATTCGGCGGCCAGCCCCTTGAGCATCAATGACGCGGCGAGTTCGCTCGGCACATCATCGGGCAGGCGGATCGTCCTTGCTGCCGGTAGCACCGCATGGCTGGCATAGCTTCCGGTCGAGCTGTCGACGAACGCTACCCGGTCACCGGGTGCAAAACCATGCACTTGCGGTCCACATTCGACAACCCGGCCCGCGCCTTCCATACCGAGGTTCCGGGGGAAGGATGACCCGTCCTCCAGCACGCCGGAGCGACGGTGCAGGTCGATGAAGTTCACGCCCGCCGCTTCGATGGCGACGGTGATCTCCCCGAGGCCGGGGGCGCGCAGTTCATATTCGCGCAGTTCGAGGACGTCCGGGGCTCCGGGGGCGGCGAACACCATTCCATGTGCGTGGGTCATTGGAGCTCCTTACAGCGGGCCGGTACGCAGGAAAATCCAGATCGCTACGGCGATCAGCATCAGTCCGAAGACCGTGTTCTGAAATGCCAGCAGCCTGGGCCGTGCCCGGATCAGCTTCTGCACCGTCGAGCCCATCGATACCCAGATGACGTGGGAGAAAAAATTTAGCGAAATCAGCGCGGCGCTGAGGATCAGCACGACGCTGCTGCTGGTGTCGCCGGAGGGCAAAAACGTGGTGAACATCACCAGCAACATCACGATGCCTTGCACATTGCCCAGTTGCACCACGATGCCGTCGCGAAATTGCAAATGCAGGGCCTTGTCGTCGGGGGCTTTCAAGGGGCGGCGCAGCAGCCGGACACCGAGCCACAAGATGTAGAAACTGCCGATCACTTGCAGCCACCAAACCAGGGTCGGATGGCTCATCAGCGTGTGATAAAGCCCCAGCCCCACCAGTACCGCGAGCAGAAAGTAGGTGATATCGAGCCCGACGATAAACCGCACCGAGCGGCGCACACCGCTCTGCGCGCCAGAGGTCGCCACCATCAGGTTGCCGGGGCCGGCACTCAGGGTCATCGGTGCCATGGTGGACAGCCAAAGCAGCCAGTTGATAGTGAAAATGTCATGCACGTTCTCTTCCTTAATCGTGGCTCGGATCAGACGTCAGCCAGTCTAATTCGCAGCCGCTCTTAAGGTTATGGCCAAGAACGCAAAGCGATTTTTCAAAATTGGGGGAAGGGTAGAGAAGTGTCTTTTGCGACTTTCGCAGAAACGAAAAAGCCCGCACAAGGCGGGCTTTGAAATGTGAGTAGGTGGCCGGTGCTGGTCTCCGGCTTACGAGATTTATCAGGCCTCTCACAGCAAAGCGTTGTGCTTCACTGCCTCACACGGCATAAGGGCTGGATCTCAGCGCGGAGATCTTTCTAACCGTGTACCCTTCGGAGCGCGCCCCACGCTTCCTCGCTATCCTCTTGCGCATCAGTCTGCGTCTTCACCTACCACTTCAGAATAGCCAAAAACTCCCAGGCCAGGGCCAGTCTTTTTAGAACGATTGTGCCCAAGCAAAAGCGCCGCAGGACGGAAAAACGCTATCGGCGGTTGCGATCCATCAAGCGGCTCAGCTAGTATACGAATCATATACACTTCGTATCGGATGGATCTGTGGGAATCGTTAAAATTTCAGAAGACATGCACGAGAATCTGCGCGTCGCCAGCAATGCGCTGAGTCGCTCTATCAACGCTCAGGCTGAGCACTGGATGCGCATCGGCATGCTCGCGGAATTGCATCCCGACCTGGATCACAGTGACATTTGCCGTTTGTTGATTCGCGCAGAACAGGCCGGTGGCCTCGATTTGCAACAGGTGTGCGCACTGGCCGATGAATCGCAAGCCCGCGCAGGAGCCGTGCAATGAACCGCGCCGTGAGAACCAGCGTCGTGATCAACAGTCCGGCACACATCGCCCAGTCCGGCGTGGCGGGCCAGATGGCGGCCGAGGTGCTGGCAATGATCGGGGCGTACGTCAAAGCCGGGGTTACGCTGGATGAACTCGATCGCCGTTGCAACGACTACATCGTCAACGTGCAGAAAGCCATTCCAGGCAATGTCGGCTATCACGGGTTTCCGAAAACCGTGTGCATTTCGGTCAACGAAGTGGTGTGTCACGGCATCCCTTCAGCCCAGGTGCTGAAGGACGGCGACATCGTCAACATCGATATTGCCGTGGTCAAGGACGGTTGGTTCGGCGACACCAGTCGCATGTACTTCGTCGGTGAACCGAGCCCGGAAGCGCGGCGTCTGGTGCAGACCACCTATGAGGCGATGTGCGCCGGTATCCGCGTCGTACGCCCCGGCGCGACACTGGGCGACATCGGTCACGCGATCCAGAGCGTGGCCGAGCGCGACGGTTTCAGCGTGGTGCGCGAGTACTGCGGGCATGGCATCGGCAAGGTATATCACGATGAGCCGCAGGTGTTGCATTACGGCTATCCGGGCCAGGGCCTGAAGTTGAAGACCGGGATGATTTTCACCATCGAACCGATGCTCAACGCCGGCAAACGCCATGTCAAAACCCTGGCCGATGGCTGGACCGTGGTAACCAAGGACCTTTCGTGGTCAGCGCAGTGGGAGCACATGGTGGCGGTCACGGATGATGGCTTCGAAGTGCTGACCTCCTGGCCGGATCAGGTCGAAGGCTATCCGGCGCCGTAAACACTTTCGGATACCCAACTGATCCCCTTGTGGGAGCGGGCTTGCTCGCGAAGGGGCCGTGTCAGTCGACATCATCGTCAGCTGACACACCGTCTTCGCGAGCAAGCCCGCTCCCACAAGGATGTTTCAGTAATTTCGAATATTTACGCTGTACAGCAAACCCGGTTCCGTCCCGCGCCTTTGGCTTGGTACAACTGCTGATCGGCGCGCCTGATCAGCGCCGAGGCATTACTGTCCGATAGCTCCGCCAGGCCAACGCCGATGCTCACGGTCACTTGGCCGACCGAGGCAAAGTGCGCCTCGGCAATCGCCACACGAATCTTTTCGGCGACCACCTCGGGGCTTTCCGGTTCTTCGATTTCCGGCAACAGCACGGCAAACTCTTCGCCACCGTAGCGTGCAACGAAGTCGGTAGCGCGGGTGTTGCGCTGGATCAGCTTCGCCAATTGTTCCAGCACTTCATCGCCGATCGCATGGCCGTGGGTATCGTTGATGCGCTTGAAGTAGTCAACGTCGATGAACAGCAGCGCGAACGTGCGCCCCGTACGCTGAAACAGCAGGCTGCACTCGGCCAGCTTCTCATCGAAACGCCGGCGGTTGAACACGCCGGTCAGCGCGTCATGGGTCGCCAGTTTCAACAAGTTGGCATTGGCCTGGGTGAGGGCGACCGTGCGTTGCGCGACGGTGGCTTCCAGCGAGGTATTGGCCTCCTGCAATTCACGCTCCTTGCCGAGTAACGACTGGGTCATGCCTTGGATGGACTGCACCAGCTGGGCGATTTCCCGTACCGAATGCTGCAGCGGGAAGGCCACGTCGGGTTGGTGGTCCTGCACCTGTTTGGCCGCCCGTGCCAGTTGCTCGATCGGCCGGCTGAGGTGCAGCGCCAGGTAATACGCCACCAGACCGAAAATGATCGCAGCAATAAATCCCAGCGCCAGCAATTTGTAAAACAGCACTCGCGCGGGATGCAGGGCGATATCCAGTGGCTGGCGAACCGCGATGTACCACGTCAGGCCTGCGCTCGACGGTGTCGGCACGGCGACCGCACTGGTCAGGTAGCCATTGCCCACCGACCAGCCCGGCGCGGTGTCAGGGGTTTTCAATGTCCCTGGCAAATTCGGCAGTTGTTCCCCGGCGAGTTGTTCCGGGTACAGCACTTTGCCGTCGTGATCGACGATCAACGCTTCGACTTCCGGCGCCGTGCCTTTTTGCAACACAGCGGCATCGACAATCTTCGTCACCCAGCTCCAATGTGCGTGGGCGCCCAGCACGCCGACCACCTGGCCCTGGGCATTGCGGATCGGCGCGGCAAAATCGATGAACCGCAACGGTTCGCCGCTGGCGCTTCCGGGCAACAGTTTGGCGAGCAACACCGCCTCGTGCGGATCGCCGGTGTAGTCACCGCGCAGTCCGGCCTGAAACCACGGGCGCTCCTTCACCGACTGATTGACCAGCAACCCGTTTACCGCTTGCCGCACGCGCCCATCCGCATCGGCCACGCCCATCCAGGCGTATTCGGCGCGGGACTGCGTGCGCAGTTCCATCGAAGTCAAAATGTCCGGGTCGTCGAGGTTGCCACGCTTCAACAGCGGTGCCCGGCTGAGCAGCGACACTTCGAGCTGACGTTCACGCAATTGCGCACCCAACAACTCGGCGGCGGATTTGGCGGTGCTCAACAACGCATTGCCGCTCGCCTGTTTCATCTGCCCGGTGGCGATGTGGCCGACGTAGAAGCCCACACTCAATAAGGTGAGCAGCGACAGGCCGGCAAACCAGAGGGTCAGGTGGCTACGCAGGCTTGCTTTGAACATGGACATGTCTGCCTTTTTTGGAATGGCGGCATGGTATGCGTAATGGCGGGTCTACGGCCAGTGCTGCGCAGACGGCTGGCTTTTCAGCCGGCGAATGTCATAGGGTTGGGCATTCAACGGGTGATGACTGGAAGGCGATTGAATGGAACGGTGTGAAGTAGCGGTTCTCGGTTTGGGCGCGATGGGCGCCGCCACGGCGTACCAACTGGCGAAATCCGGGGTCAAGGTGATTGGCGTCGATCGTTATCATCCCCCGCACACTCAAGGCTCAAGCCATGGCGATACGCGCATCACCCGGCTCTCGGTCGGCGAAGGTGCCGCCTACCTGCCCATCGTTCGCAACTCCCACAGAATCTGGCGTGAACTCGAAGCGCTGTCGGGCGAGTCGCTGTTCGAACAGTGCGGCGTGCTGGTCATGACCTCCAGCCCCGACTATGACGCGCAGGACGCGACGGACTTCACTCATCGCACCCTGCAACTCGCCCACAGCAACGGCATCGAACATGAGCGGCTGTCGGCTGCGCAGATCCGCGAGCGCTTCCCGCAGTTTTCTCCGGTGCTGGACAGTGCCATCGGCTACTTCGAACCGCAGGGCGGTTACGTCCGTCCGGAGCGCTGCATTGCCGTGCAACTCAAGCTCGCCGAAGCACTGGGCGCGACCCTGTTCAAAGGTGAAACCGTCACGCAAATAACCTCGGACGAGCAGGGCGTCACCGTCACTACCGACCAACGAACGATCCTTGCCGACAAGGTCGTGGTCAGCGCCGGCATGTGGTCCCGGGAATTGTTGGGCCAACCCTTCGACCGTTTGCTGCGGGTGTGTCGGCAGAAGCTGTTCTGGTTCGAACTGGAAGAACACGCCCGGTTTGCCCCGGTTTCGCCGACGTTCATTCTGCATCACGGGCCGGGTGATGAGGACTTGCACTATGGTTTTCCACCGCTGCCCGGCGAAGGCAGCCTGAAAGTCGCCACCGAGCAATACAGCGAAGCGTCTTCGCCAGACACGCTCGACCGAACCGTCAGCGAGGCCGAAGCACGCGAGATGTTCGAGACCCAGGTGTGGGGCAAGATTGCGGGCGTCACTTCACGCGTCGCCAAGTCATCGATCTGTGCCTACACCGTCACGCCGGATGGCGATTTCATCATCGACGAGCATCCGCATCTGAAAAACACGCTGGTGGTGTCCGCCTGTTCCGGGCACGGCTTCAAGCATTCCGCCGCGTTAGGCGAAGCACTCGCGCAGTGGTGCGTGCGGGGCAGCAGTGAGCTGGATCTGTCGGCGTTTTCGTTGAAGCGGTTTGACGGGCAGGCTTGAAGCGTCTGCCGGTGCAAAAACCACAGGCAAAAAAAATGCTGCCGGTTAAGGCAGCAATAAAAAAAGCACGCGTTGTATGGCCTGAGTATTGACGGCGTCAGGTTACAGAATGATGACGATCAGTAGACTTGCGGCACGATGAGTTCCGGCGGCGTCGGGCTGCGGGAATAATCCTCTTGTCGCTCGCGCTGGGGCAGTTCGATGGTCGGATGTTCCACCTCTTCGTAGGGCATTTGCCCGAGCAGGTGGTTGATGCAGTTGAGGCGGGCCTTTTTCTTGTCGTCGGCTTGCACCACCCACCATGGCGCCTCGGCGATGTGGGTGCGTTCGAGCATGATTTCCTTGGCCTTGGTATAGGCTTCCCAGCGCCGACGGGATTCCAGGTCCATGGGGCTGAGTTTCCATTGCTTGAGCGGGTCATGGATGCGACTGAGAAAGCGCAGGTGCTGTTCCTGGTCGGAAATCGAGAACCAGTATTTGATCAACTGAATGCCTGAACGGGCGAGCATCCGTTCAAATTCCGGCACGGTACGGAAGAACTCTTCGTACTGATCGGCGTTGCAAAAGCCCATGACTTGTTCGACCCCGGCGCGGTTGTACCAACTGCGGTCGAACAGCACGATTTCACCCGCCGCCGGCAGGTGCGAAACGTAGCGCTGGAAATACCATTGGGTGCGTTCGCGATCATTCGGCGCGGGCAGGGCGGCGACCCGGCAAACCCGAGGGTTGAGCCGCTGGGTAATGCGCTTGATCACGCCACCCTTGCCGGCGGCATCGCGTCCTTCAAACAGAATCACCACTTTGGCGCCGGTCTTGACCACCCAGCTTTGCAGCTTCACCAGTTCGCCTTGCAGGCGGAACAGTTCGCTGAAATAACGCCGTCTCTCTTCCTTCTCGCTGCCGTCGTTGACGTGCCCGTCGAACATCGCATCGAGATCGTGGCCGTCCTCCAGCAGTTCCAGCTCCAACTCTTCGTCGTTATGGTCGAGCAGCTCGCGATGGATCCGCTGCATCAGGGTGTGGTCATTTACAAGCATGGTGGGAGGCTCCCGTGGAAGGTGGCGTTGACGATGGTATTCCGGGAGATATGACGAAGTAGTGACGAAAAGGCTGTAGGACATGCGATAGGGCGGTGTCATCTTCGTGTCACCTAAGCCATGGCAAGATCTTCGCAAACCGTCTTGAAGGCCCCGATT